>UYNY03000056.1 GCA_900620265.3 Nitrosopumilaceae archaeon
GGGCCACGGGCGCCATCATCGGCAAGGCCGAGATAACGGGGGTGGTCACCTATGGGAGCGCGTCGGAGGTGTCGCGGGACCGCGCAAGGCACCTTGCCCCGAGGGGGACGTACCGGAGGTACGGCTTTTGCATATCGGGGGCAAGGAGGCTCGCGGCGCCGGTCCCCTGCAGGGGGTACCCGTGGCTCTTTGAGGTAGCGGCCCCGGCAGTCGCAAGGAGCGAGGTGGTCGGCGAGATCATCGACGAGGAGAGCAGGTACCGGCTGGTGGGGTGGCACTAGGGGCGGGGAGGGCGGATTGGAAAAGAGTACCACAGTAGTGAGTCATGTTTAACAATAAAGACGGCGCAGGTCGGGCATGGGCCGGACGACATATCGTGCAGCAGCATGGGCATGGTTGCTCGCTGTATCCACAGGCGTTGCAGGGGCCGCCCTAATGCCAGCCGCCCGAGGGGCAACAACGGCGGGGGCATACAGGGACTCCGGGTGAGGGGTGGCGGGAAATAAGATGGCTCGACGCGCTCCTGGCAGCGGCGGTAATACTGGCCATCATAACATACCTGACGGCCTACCAGCCCGTCGCCGACTACATGAGGCATCAGGCGGACATGGCCCGGTACGCGTTCATCGCCGATCTTGAGCCGGCCTCCGCGCCGCGCCTTGAGGAGCCGCTGCTGCACCCGCCGTATCTCGGGTACCGGGGCGACAAGTGGGGGTACTCGGACGCCGTGCACAACCCGTACGACGACTCTGTCACTTTCTGGTACGAGCACGACCGCGTGATCAGGCCCACCGGGTCAGACTACACGATACCAAAGTCATGGAAGCTCCCGTTCGACGCGTACAGGCAGACGTACGGGGTGAACCAGACGTTCGCGTACAGGTGTCTTGACAAGGGCGACGCGAAGATACTGCACATGTACCAGTACAGGGGGTCGAACCTCTTCCAGGGGAACCTGAGCCTCGTGCTGGTGCACTTTGAGCTGGAGGTGCCCCCGGACACACCCTGCGAGTACCCGGATCTCCTAAGATACACGGTGGACGTCTATGACACGGGCGGCTTTGACGGCCTGTACAACCTAGAGCAATACAGGGAGAAGCCCGGCGTCCCGTACGACCCGCTGGTAGACCCGGTAAGGCACGCAGTGCTGATGGGCCCCGTGTACGAGGACCCGATACCCGCCGGCTGGCCGATGTTCGGCCCGGAGCCGCCCGTCGTGAACCCCGACGGCTCCGTGACGCTGGTCCACACGGTCGACTACAGGAACGGGACCACCGTCAGCCATACGGGCACGTACCAGCCCAGGGAGGTGTTCGTCACGGGGTGCATCGAGAGGGAAGGGGCCACGCAGCTTGCCATGTACAGTTATCTGGGATCGGTGGAGATCCCGCGGGCCACGTCCCCCGTCTCGCTGGCATTTGCAAACTGGGAGGCGTACACCCGGGCGCCAATCCCGTGCACGTTCCCGGACTATATCGAGAGGACGGCGGGGGCCTTTGACCTTGGCAGGCTGAACTGGGAGTGGGACAGGGAGTCGTTCGTCTCGTGGCTGGGTGGCTAGCTGTTAATCGCCCCCGGCCATCTCTGGCCGCATGGGGGCGGACATGATCGAGTACGGGGGGGATCACCCGGGACGGGGCCCCGGCCCCTCTGTGCGGGCGGCTTGAAAAGAAGAGGCAGGTAGCCTGCACCACATGCAGGTCAGAGAGGCGTCATGTCATGGCACGTGGGATGCCGTGGTGCTACGGGTGCAGGACAGGGTCCGGGCCGTTCGGCAGGCAGGCGCCGATGAACAATGTCCGGATCGGCTGTGTTGGACGGCATTGATCAAGATGTTCGAGCTTGCGGCCAGTGCAGGGCAGGCGGCCTTCCGGACCCGGACGATCCACTCGGCCACCCTGCCCGCGTTCGACGACATCCGGCCGTCAATAGCCCGGAGCACGGCCAGGACGGATGCCGGGCGGCGGGGCGTGCCGGGGCCGGCGGGGCGTATTTTGGCGGCCGTGGGAGTGGAGACCGCGGCGGGTGGGAGACAGGCAGGTCGTCCTCGGGATACCGGGAAGGCGCGGGCCGGGATCGTCCGGAGCATGGGAGCCAAGGCGCCGGCCCCCGGGGTGATCAGGGCGGCCCGCAGGGGCAGTCCCCCCAAGGAAGCATCACGCCCACATGGGCGTGCCCGGCCCCCATATCAGCGGGCATCTAGGGGCCGGAACATGGCGCCTGTCCCCCGCATGGCCCCAACCGGGACATGGCGGCCACGCCTAGTGGCCCATATCCGTCGATCTAATGTATATAAAGGGCTATTTAAAGCCCCCCTGATAGAATGCCCCAGACAAAGCCCATGGTGAGCGTGGAGAACGTGGTGGCCTCCGCCTCGGTGGACCAGAAGATCGACCTCAACGAGATCACCGCAAAGTTCCCCGATACCGAGTACCACCCCGAGCAGTTCCCCGGGCTCGTATTCCGCCTAAAGGCGCCCAGGACGGCCACCCTGATATTCCGGACAGGCAAGATGGTCTGCACCGGGGCAAAGTCAGAGGAGATGGCCGTAAAGGCCGTCAACACGGTGGTCCAGAGGCTGCGCAAGGGCAAGATCAAGATAAAAAAGGACGCCGACATCACCGTCCAGAATATAGTGGCGGCCATCAACCTCGGCGGCAAGATACACCTGGAAAAGGCCGCAAGGACGCTGCCGCGCAGCATGTACGAGCCCGAGCAGTTCCCGGGGCTGATACACCGCATGCTGGACCCAAAGACGGTGATACTGCTGTTCGCCTCTGGCAAGCTCGTCTGCACCGGCGCAAAGCGCGAGGCGGACGTCTACAGGTCTGTCCACAACCTCCACTCGCTGCTAGAGGAGAAGGACCTGATGATATACGACCAGTGATACTAGCCGGTTATGGTAAACTCTGCAGTCGATGATCCGCCGTCGGCCGCCACGGTAAAGGCGCCGGCGCCCCAGCCGGGGGCCGCGACTGCCAGGGTCGAATAGCTCCCGTCCTCAAGTACCGTGACCTCCTCGCTCCAGACCGCCTCCCCCGCCGCGGAGCTTATCACGACGGCCGTGCTGCCTGCAAGCGAGGAGACGCCGTCTATCCGTATCACCCCGTTGGGCGCGTACGCGGGGCTGTCAGTCGCCACCACGTACTCTGACTGGACGAGCAGCGGGGACGACGGCGCCAGCAGGAGGGCGGCAGGGACGGCGACGGCGACGGCCGCTATCACGATTACGAGGGGCCACCTGGCGGACCTGCGCGCCCGGCGCCTGGATCCCGAGACGGGCACCAGCACGCCGCGCGTCGGTACCGGCATCTGCACGTCCGGGTACGGGTCGTGCTGCCGCGGGCCCGCGGAGCCCGAGATGTCCACGTCCGGCTCGGGGTCCCGGGGCGGGGCCGCGTGGCGCCCAAGGTACCTCGTCGCAAGGTCCCGCACGTAGCTCCGCTCATAGTTGCTGACGGCCTCGCCGTTCTCGCAGGCGCGGCGTATCTGGCGCAGCAGCCTGTCGTCCCCAAAGTCCCCATCAAGGAGGGCCTTTGCGTCATCGAGGGTCTCGTCAACCATGCCAAGGCCGCCCCATACAGATTATTTATGACTAGTGCTGCCCCTCGATCCCCATCAGGGTGAGGGTCGACCTTATCTTTGGTATCTTGCGGATCTTCCAGGTGATCGTCTCGCGGAGGGCCTCCACCTGGGGCGACTCTGCCTTTGCAAGTATGTCGTATGCCCCGAACGTGCCGTGCACCTCGACTACCCCCTCTATCGACTTTAGCTCGGATATGACCGCCTCCTCGGAGCCCAGCTCGCAGTTGATCAGGACGTACGCCGCCGCCATGGCCTCCCCCGGGGGCCCGCCTATATAAGACTGTCTAGCATCACCGGCCTCCTCGGGGGCGGCGCCACGCCTGCGCCTGTATGCAAAGCCGGCGGCCCCCATCAGCGCGGCGGTCGCCGCCGACCATGCCAGCATGCCGGGCACCAGGCCGTCGGCCGACATCAGGGGCCGCCCCCGGCCGTGCACGCCGTCATGCCGCCCGGATCCCGCGCATGACGGCCTCGAGCTGGGCCGCGTCCCTGGCGGCGCAGATGCGGGAGCGGATCCCCGGAGCCCCCCTGATCCCGTGGACGAACCTCATCGCCTGCGTCCTCAGCTGGGCGATCCTGATGCCATGGGCGGCGGCGAGCGCCATATACTCAAAGAACGCCGAGACCCGGTCGGCGGCGGTCTGCCCCCTGTATGATCCCGTCTCCAGGTACTCGTTTATCTGCGAGAATATGGCGGGGTTGCCCATCGCGCCGCGCCCCACCATCACATAGTCGCAGCCGGTATACCTTATCATCCGGGCCGCGTCCTCGGGGGTCCGTATGTCGCCGTTGCCGACGACGGGCAGCCCCGTCGATCTCTTCAGCTCGCGTATGAGGCGCCAGTCGGCGTCCCCAGAGTACCCCTGGCTGACGGTCCTCGGGTGCAGCGTGACCATCTCTATCCCCTCGTCCTCGGCGATGCGCGCGGCCTCCAAGTACAGCCCCCGGTCAGAATCCGTCACGCCTGCGCGCACCTTTAGCGTGACGGGCTTTGAGACGGCAGAGACGAGCGTCGAGAAGATCTGCCTCGTGAGCGAGGCCTCCTGCAGCAGGGCCCCGCCCGCCATCTGCGCCGTGATGTGCGGCGCGGGGCACCCCATGTTGTAGTCTATCGCGTCAAAGTGCGGCTCTACCAGGCGCGCCGCCTCCTCGAGCGCCTCGAGATCCGACCCGAAGAGCTGGACGGAGACGGGCCTCTCCTCCTCTGAGAACCCGACAATCCGGCGCACGTCCTCGCCTCGGCGCGCCCTTGCCACGATCCCGCTGACGCTGGTAAGCTCCGTCACCACGAGGCCGGCGCCCGCCCTCCTGCACAGCAGCCGCAGCGCGGGGTCGCTCACGCCGGCCATCGGGGCGAGGAAGGCCCGCCCGGCGAACCTCGGCAGCATCACTCCGGGCAGCCGTCGCCGTCGGCGTCGCCGTCATGGTCCTCCGGCTCGAGGGGGCACATGTCGGCGTCGTCTATGACGCGGTCAAGATCCGTATCGTGGACGAACCGGCTCTGGTCGGGCGTCACGTCGGGGCAGCCGTCAAGGTCGCGGAACTTGTTCCACGTCTCGGGGGCCACCGGGCAGAGGTCCTCGCCGTCATAGTACCCGTCGCCGTCAGAGTCCGTCCGGGTCGGATCCGTGGGGGCGGCCCCGCGCACCTCGGGGCAGCCGTCATGATCCAGGTACCCGTCCACGTTCTCGGGCTCCGTGACGCACTGGTCCGTCCTGTCGGGGATGCCGTCGCCGTCAGTATCGATGAACGTGAACCTGTCGTCCCGGGCCGGCGCCGCGTCGGGACACCCGTCAGAGTCATCTATCATGTTGTGGGTCTCGGGGGCGCCGGGGCACTCGTCAAGCGCATCGGGGATGCCGTCGTTGTCAGAGTCATGGCCGGGGGGCGCCTTGTCGGGGCAGCCGTCAAGGTCGTCCACCCCGTTGTAGGTCTCCGGCTGGCCCGGGCAGAGGTCGAGGCGGTCCCTGATGCCGTCCCCGTCAGAGTCGGCAGTCGGCCTGCGGTCGGACAGAACGTCGGGGCAGCCGTCAAGGTCGTCTATCATGTTGTAGGTCTCCCTCGCCTGGGGGCACTGGTCCAGCGAGTCGGGCACGCCGTCAAGGTCGGTGTCGCCGTCCGCGTGGCGCTCGACGCGGTCGGGGCAGCCGTCGCCGTCCATGTACCCGTTGCGCGTCTCCGGGATGTCAGGACACGAGTCGAGCGAGTCGGGGATGCCGTCATAGTCGGCATCGCCGGGGGACGGGGTGCCGAACCCGCGCTCCTCGGGGCAGCCGTCGCGGTCAAGGTACCCGTCAAGGTTCTCAGGCTCCGTGACGCACTGGTCCGTCCTGTCCGGGATGCCGTCGCCGTCAGTATCGGTGAACGCGAACCCGGCAAGGATGGTCGGGTCGTCGTCGGGGCAGCCGTCCGCATCCTCGACCCCGTTGTACGTCTCGCGCTCGGCCGGGCAGCGGTCGTCAGCATCCGGTATGCCGTCGCGGTCAGAGTCCTGGGGGGCAGGTATCTTGTCGGGGCAGCCGTCAGTATCATCAACCCCGTTGTAGGTCTCCGGCTGGCCGGGGCAGAGGTCCAGGCGGTCCCTGATGCCGTCCCCGTCAGAGTCGGCCGCCGGCCTGTTCAGCGGGATGGTATCGGGGCAGCCGTCCGCATCCTCAAAGAGGTTGTAGGACTCCTTCGAGTCGGGGCAGGCGTCGGCGGTGTCGGGGATGCCGTCGCCGTCAGAGTCGGCGATGTGCGAGGGCAGCACCGGCGCCACGTCGGGGCAGCCGTCCTCGTCCTCGATCCCGTTGTACGTCTCGCGCTCGGTGGGACACTGGTCCAGGCTGTCTATCACGAGGTCATAGTCGGCGTCCATCACGGGGGCAGATATCCCGCGCACGTCGGGGCAGCCGTCCCAGTCAAGGTACCCGTCAAGGTTCTCCGGCTCGAGCACGCACTGGTCCATCCGGTCCGGGATGCCGTCCCCGTCCGTGTCGGCGAACGTGAACGCGTCGTCCCGCTCGGGCGCCGCGTCGGGGCAGCCGTCCGTATCCTCAAAGAGGTTGTATGTCTCGGGCTCGGACGGGCACGCGTCAAGGGCGTCCGGTATTCCGTCAGAGTCAGAGTCGGAGGAGGACGGGCCGGCCACGGGGCAGCCGGCGGGATCGCCGTGGATGGATCCCGGGACCGACGGGCACGAGTCAAACGCGTCGGGGACGCCGTCAGAGTCAGAGTCGGAGGAGGGGGCCCCCTCGCCGGGGATGGTATCGGGGCAGCCGTCGTGGTCGCTGACCCGGTTGTATGTCTCCTTTACGGTGGGGCAGCTGTCAAGGTGGTCCTCTATGCCGTCAAAGTCCGCGTCGTACCAGGGGACGAACCCGGCGGGGCACCCGTCAATGTTGCCGCCGAGCCTTGGGTCATAGTCCTCCTTTAGGTGGGGGCATAGATCGACTGCGTCGGGGACGCCGTCCCCGTCCGAGTCGGCGTGCGCGGGGGCGGCGGCCGCTGCGGCCGCGGCCAAGAGCACCCCCAGCAGCGCGTACCGGATCATCTGTCGGCGCCGGCGGGGGCCGTATCTATTAAACTTCGCGTATCAGGGGTGCGCACCCCCATGCCGAAATTAGGGACGCCCCTGTTACGGGCACCCCTTGAACCGTTTGGGCCCGCCGGGGCGGCCCTCCCGGCATGTGACGTCCTCCGCGCGGGCCACAGGACGCGGGCGGCCACAGGATACCGCCTGCCGGCACAGGGCGGGATCGGGCCGGGCGCCTCCCGGGTGCCCGGGCCCAGTACGGCTAATTATCCGGGGGGACGCCCCGGACCATGGCAAAGCTCACCGCCCGGCAGGAGGAGGCCACCAGGATCCTGATGGGGGAGCTTGGCCGCACCAGGGAATACGCAACAAGGCGCATTAAAGACTGGTAGGTTCCGGCGGCCTAGGGGTCTGGGCAGCCGTCGGCGTCCGTGTCGCCGTCATGGTCCTCCGGCTCGGACGGGCAGAGGTCGACGCCGTCAAGCACGCCGTCAAGGTCCGTATCGTGGGCAAAGCGCTGCTGCTCTGGGTTGATGTCCGGGCAGCCGTCGTGGTCGGCGTACTTGTTCCACGTCTCGGGGGCCGTCGGGCACGAGTCCTGCGAGTCGGGGTACCCGTCCCTGTCAGAGTCGTCAGTCGGCGGCTCCTGCATGCCGGCCCCGCGCTCCTCGGGGCAGCCGTCATGATCAAGGTACCCGTCGAGGTTCTCCGGCTCGGTGACGCACTCGTCGATCCTGTCCTCGATGCCGTCACCGTCCGTGTCGGGGAACGTGAACCGGCTCTCCTCGACCGGCGCCGCGTCCGGGCAGCCGTCGGCGTCCTCGAACCTGTTGTACGTCTCGCGGACGTCGGGGCACTCGTCGATCGTATCTGGTATGCCGTCGCGGTCAGAGTCGGCCATCGACGGGTCGGCGGCGGGGCAGCCTGCCAGCCTGGCATCAGAGGCGCCAGGCACGGACGGGCAGAGGTCCAGTATGTCCGGCACGCCGTCGCCGTCAGAGTCTGCGCGCGGCCTGTTCTCCGGCACAAAGTCGGGGCAGCCGTCGGCGTCCTCGAACCTGTTGTACGTCTCGCCGATCGCCGGGCACGCGTCGTCGGCGTCAAGTATGCCGTCGCCGTCAGAGTCGCCCGGCGGCGGTAGCGCGACGCTGTCGGGGCAGCCGTCGGCGTCGCGGAAGCCGTTGTACCTCTCGGCGACGTCCGGGCACGAGTCGATGCTGTCGGGGATGCCGTCATAGTCGGCGTCGGGCGCCTCTGCGATGCTCCGGGCGCCGCGCACGTCCGGACACCCGTCATGATCAAGGTACCCGTCGAGGTTCTCCGGCTCCGTCACGCACTGGTCGACCCTGTCCTCGATGCCGTCCCCGTCGGTATCCGGAAAGACGAACAGGCCGTCCCGCTCGGGCGCCGTGTCGGGGCAGCCGTCAGAGTCGTCCACCAGGTTGTAGGTCTCGCGGGCGTCGGGGCACTCATCAAGGGTGTCAGGTATGCCGTCGCGGTCAGAGTCGGGGTCAGGCGGCCCCTTTACGGGGCAGCCGGCCGGCATCCCGCCCGGCACGCCGGGGACCGCGGGGCACGCGTCAAGCCGGTCCGGCGTCCCGTCAGAGTCAGAGTCGGGGTCGAGGCCGCCCGTGGCCGCCAGGTCCGGGCAGCCGTCAGAGTCGTCGATCCTGTTGTATGTCTCGCGCACGAACGGGCACGCGTCGGCAGAGTCCGGGATGCCGTCATAGTCAGAGTCAAGATCCACCGGCAGGTCGCGCCGGTCCGGGCAGCCGTCCTCGTCCTGGTACCTGTTATAGTTCTCGCGCTCGGCAGGGCACTCGTCCTGCGCGTCCGGGATGCCGTCATAGTCGGCATCAGGCGGCCCCTCGACGCTGGGCGCGCCGCGGACGTCCGGGCAGCCGTCATGATCAAGGTACCCGTCGAGGTTCTCCGGCTCGGTGACGCACTGGTCCGTCCTGTCCTCGATGCCGTCCCCGTCGGTGTCGGCAAACGCAAAGGCCGCCTGGACGACCGGCGCCGCGTCGGGGCACCCGTCGGCATCCTCAAAGAGGTTGTACGTCTCTTGCATGTCGGGGCACGCGTCGAGCGTGTCGGGTATCCCGTCAGAGTCAGAGTCCGGATCGTGCGGCCCCTTTACGGGGCATCCTGCCGGCGTACCGCCGGCCGGTCCGGGGACGGCCGGGCACGCGTCGAGCCGGTCGGGAGTCCCGTCAGAGTCAGAGTCGGCGTCGATCCTGTTCTCGGCTATGATGTCAGGGCAGCCGTCCGCGTCGTTGAGCCTGTTGTATGTCTCGGGCACGAACGGGCAGAGGTCGTCCCGGTTCGGGATCTTGTCGCCGTCAGAGTCGACGGTGGCCGGCAGGTCGCGCCGGTCCGGGCAGCCGTCCTCGTCCTGGTGCCTGTTATAGTTCTCGCGCTCGGTAGGACACCGGTCGTCGGCGTCCGGGATGCCGTCATAGTCGGCATCGGGCGGCCCCTCGACGCTGGGCGCGCCGCGGACGTCCGGGCAGCCGTCCCAGTCAAGATAGCCGTCCATGTTCTCCGGCTCGGTGACGCACTGGTCCGTCCTGTCCTCGATGCCGTCCCCGTCAGTATCTATAAAGACGAACATGCCCGCGCGCGCCGGCGCCGTGTCGGGGCACCCGTCAGAGTCGTCGATCCTGTTGTAGGTCTCGGGGACGTCGGGGCACGCGTCAAGGTCGTCTGTTATCCCGTCAGAGTCGGCGTCCCCCGGGGACGGGCCCTTTACGGGGCAGCCGGCCGGCGGCGGGCCGGGGACTGACGGGCACGCGTCTATCCGGTCCGGCGTCCCGTCAGAGTCAGAGTCGGCCGCCACCCTGTTGTCGGCCACCACGTCGGGGCAGCCGTCGGCGTCGTTGAACCTGTTGTACGTCTCGGGCTGCAGCGGGCAGGCGTCGTCGGCGTCGGGGATGCCGTCAAGGTCGCGGTCCCCCACGGGCCCGCGCGGCAGGCTGTCCGGGCAGCCGTCCTCGTCCTTGAAGTTGTTGTACCGCTCCGCCACGTCGGGGCACATGTCCTCGGCGTCGGGGATGCCGTCAGAGTCCGCATCGTTGTTGACGAGCACCGACTCTGCGCCGCGGACATCGGGGCAGCCGTCCCAGTCAAGGTACCCGTCAACGTTCTCCGGCTCTGCGACGCACTGGTCGACCCTGTCCTCGATGCCGTCCCCGTCGGTATCGACGAAGACGAACCGGTCCCCGCGGACCGGCGTCGCGTCGGGGCAGCCGTCAGAGTCGTCGATCCTGTTGTATGTCTCTGGCTCGGCCGGGCACGCGTCGAGCCTGTCGGGCACGCCGTCGCTGTCAGAGTCGGGGTCGTGCGGGTCCTTTACGGGGCAGCCAGCCGGCGTCCCGCCTGGCACGCCGGGGACGGCCGGGCACGCGTCGATCCTGTCCGGCGTCCCGTCAGAGTCAGAGTCGGGGTCGAGCTTGTTGTCCACCACGATGTCGGGGCAGCCGTCAGAGTCCTCGAGGTTGTTGTACGTCTCGGGCGCGAACGGGCAGGCGTCCTCGCTGTTGGTGATGCCGTCAGAGTCCGAGTCGTACGTGACAGGCAGGTCGCGCCTGTCGGGGCAGCCGTCGGCGTCCTGGTACCTGTTATAGTTCTCGCGCATGTCGGGGCACTCGTCCTCGGCGTCGGGGATGCCGTCATAGTCGGTGTCGGGGATTACCACGGAGGCGGCGCCCGGCTCCTCCGGGCAGCCGTCGCGGTCAAGGTGCCCGTCGATGTCCTCGGGCTCCGCCGGGCACGCGTCGCGCCTGTCCTCGATGCCGTCGCCGTCGGTGTCGGGGAACACAAAGCCGGTCTCCTCGAGCGGGGCAATATCGGGGCAGCCGTCCGCATCCTCGAACCCGTTGTAGGTCTCCGGCTGCCGCGGGCACTCGTCGATCCCGTCGTGGATCCCGTCAGAGTCGGCATCGCGCACAGGACCCGGCTCCCGCGGGCAGCCCACCGGATCCCCCTCCGGATCCCCCGGGACGGCGGGGCACGCGTCGATCCTGTCCGGGGCGCCGTCAGAGTCAGAGTCGGGGCCGGGCGCGCCCTCGCCGGGGATGGTATCGGGGCAGCCGTCATCGTCGTCGACGCGGTTGTACGTCTCCCTTACGGTGGGGCACTCGTCAAGGTCGTCGACGATCCCGTCAAGGTCAGCATCATACCATGTCACGGATCTTGAGGGGCAGCCGTCAGTCTCCTGCCCCTCCTCAAAGTCCTCCCGCAGGTTGGGGCACTCGTCGACGGCGTCGGGAACGCCGTCCCCGTCGGTGTCGTCTATGGCGTGGGCCTCATATGCCGGGTATATCGCGACCGCCAGGAGCGCGAGCCCCAGGCAGAGCGCGGCCCGGCAGTCAGGCGTCAGGGCACCCGTCCGCATCCTCATCCCCGTCGTAGTCCTCCGGATCCGCGGGACAGGCGTCGAACTGGTTCAGGACGCCGTCAAGATCTGAATCGTGCATGTACCTTGACTGCTCCGGTATCACGTCGGGACAGCCGTCCCTGTCAAGGTACTTGTTCCACGTCTCGGGTGAGGCCGGGCACATGTCCGCCGCGTCCGGGATCCCGTCAGAGTCGGTGTCGAGCACCGTCACGCCCTCCGGCAGCGAGTCGGGGCAGCCGTCAAGATCCACGTACCTGTTCCAGACCTCGGCCTGGTCGGGGCAGACGTCCATCGAGTCGGGAACGCCGTCGCCGTCAGAGTCCGGCGCGTCCTCCACGCCGTCGGGGCACCCGTCGTCGTCCTCGATCCCGTTGTAGATCTCGGCCTGCGCCCGGCACCTGTCAAGCCGGTCGGGTATCCCGTCGTTGTCAGTATCGATGAGCGGCGAGTCCTGGCGCACCGTATCCGGGCAGCCGTCGGCGTCCTGGAACCCGTTGTAGGACTCGCGGACCGTCCTGCACTCGTCAATGTCATCGGGCACGCCGTCCCCGTCGATGTCGTTGTTGCCCACATAGTCGTCGGGGCAGCCGTCCGTGTCGGCGATCCCGTTATAGTTCTCCGGCTGGCCGGGGCACCTGTCCCGGTAGTCGTGTATCCCGTCCCCGTCGGAGTCAGGCACGTTCCGCCCGTCGGCCACCACGTCCGGGCAGCCGTCAGAGTCGGCCAGCCCGTTGTAGGTCTCCGGCGAGTCCCTGCACCGGTCGTCCGCGTCCAGTATGCCGTCAAAGTCGGCGTCCCCGGGCCTCTCGTACGCCGGATAGTCGGGGCAGCCGTCCTCGTCCTCGTAGTTGTTAAAGCGCTCGCGCGCGTCGGGGCAGGCATCAATCGAGTCGGGTATCCCGTCAAAGTCGGTGTCGGCCGGCGGCAGCTCGTCGGGGCAGCCGTCGGCGTCCATGTGGCGGTTCCAGATCTCGGCAGAGTCGGGGCACATGTCAAGCGAGTCCCGGATCCCGTCGCCGTCAGCATCAGGCACGTCCGCGTCGGGGCAGCCGTCCGCGTCCTCGAACCCGTTGAACGTCTCGGGCTGGGTGGCGCACCTGTCGGCAAGGTCCGGTATGCCGTCGCCGTCGGCATCGGCCGCGGCCCCGCTCGGGGCCGTGTCCGGGCAGCCGTCCGCGTCCTGGAACCCGTTGTAGGTCTCGCGGACCGTCTTGCACTCGTCGACGGGGTCATAGACGCCGTCGCCGTCGGTGTCAGACGTCCTGCCAGAGTCGGGGCAGCCGTCGCGGTCGTCGATCCCGTTGATCGTCTCGGGCTGTCCCGGGCAGAGGTCCACATAGTCGCTGATGCCGTCCCCGTCGCCGTCGGGGACCGGCTTTGAGTCGCCGACAAAGTCGGGGCAGCCGTCCGTATCCTGGTACCTGTTGTACGTCTCTGGCGCGTCGCGGCACTCGTCCACGGAGTCGGGCACGCCGTCAAGGTCAGAGTCGGACTCTGTCAGGTAGGGGGGTATGTCCGGGCATCCGTCGTCGTCCTGGTAGCCGTTGTACCTCTCCATCTCGAGCGGGCAGAGGTCGGCCGCGCCGAGTATCCGGTCGCCGTCAGCATCATCGCGGGCCGACGCCGGGGGCGGCGCCACGTCGGGGCACCCGTCATAGTCTGAGAACCTGTTGTACGTCTCCTCCTGGTTTGGGCATATGTCAAACCTGTCGGCGATGCCGTCGCCGTCCGCGTCCTCAAAGTCCTCCGTCGGCGCCGTGTCGGGGCAGCCGTCAGTATCACGGAACCCGTTCACAGTCTCCGGCTGCGAGGGGCAGACGTCCTCGGCGTCTGGTATGCCGTCGCCGTCGGCGTCGGCGTCGCGCGGAGCTGGCGCCGTGTCGGGGCAGCCGTCCTCGTCCTGGTACCTGTTATAGTTCTCCATGCCGAGCGGGCACGCGTCGTCGGCGTCGGGTATGCCGTCGCGGTCCCTGTCAAGGGGGCTGATGTCGTCGGGGCAGCCGTCGCGGTCCATTACCCCGTTGAACACCTCCCTCTGGCTGGGGCACAGGTCCACAAGGTCCACAAAGCCGTCGCCGTCAGAGTCCGGCGTCCCGCCAGGCCCCGAGCCGGGCAGCGTGTCGGGGCAGCCGTCATCATCTGCCACGTTGTTGTACGTCTCCTTTAGGCCGGGGCAGAGGTCGTCCGTATCCTGGACGCCGTCAAAGTCCTCGTCGTACCACGGGACGAACTTTGAGGGGCAGCCGTCGGCCTCCCCAAGGCCGTCCTCGGGCAGGTTGGGGCACGCGTCGGCCTCGTCCTCGATCCCGTCGCGGTCCACGTCGGCCGCCAGCGCGGCGGGGACGGCTCCAAGCATTGCCAAGGCAAGCAGCGGAATGGCGAGGCCCCTGTCCAATCTAGGGCGGCCCCGGGGATCCGGTTATTAAATCTCGCTATAAATTGCGCAGGTACCACCTTGCAAACCGGCCCAGCGCGAGCACCCTGTGGGACGATCGGGCCTTGGCGCCCGCGTCCGAGTAGGGGCCGGCCCCGTCGGCCCTGAATATGGGGTCGAACCCCCAGCCGCCGCCCGCCTCCCGGCGCGATATGGACCCCCTCACCACCCCGGTGAACGTCCTTGGGGTCCTGCCGTCACAGTACGCGGCGACAGAGACGAACCGGGCCGACCGGTCCCGGCCCACCAGCCGGAGTATCCCGGCGTTGCCGATGGTCGAGGCGATATACGACGAGTAGGGGCCGGGGAACCCGCCGAGCGATTCGACGAAGAGCCCCGCGTCCTCGGCGACGACCGGCCTCCTGCAGATCGAGAACGCGAGGCGCGCCTTTGCCGCCGCTATCACCTGCAGGGACGTCGACTGGGGCTCGGCCAGCGTCCTGCGCAGGCGCCTTGCGCGTATCCCAAAGCCGGCAAGGATCCCGCGCGCCTCGGCGTACTTGTTGGCGTTGGTGGTGGCAAAGACCACCTCAGACGACCTGCGCATACCTCCCCCTGGCCTCTATCTGCCTCACTATCCCCTCGACGAGCCGGCGCTCGCGCGCGCCGACTGCGCGCGCATAGCCGGCCGAGAACCCGGCCCACGCCCTGTCCGCCACGCCGGCGTGCGCGCTGCCGAGCGCCTCCCGGATCAGGCGCAGGTCCACGGCGCGGTCCTCGCGCCGCTCGGCCGGGCGCGAGAGCCCAAAGTCTACGAGCGCCAGCCCGTCGCCGGACATGAGAAAGTTCGACGTCGCCGGATCCCCGTGGACGATGCCGCCGCGGTGCAGCATGCCGACGAGCCGTCCCATGGACGGCGCGGCCGCCGTTATCCGGCGCCCGCCCAGCCCGTGGACCGGCCTGCCGGGCAGGCGCTGCATCGTGATGGACGACCGGTCCGGGTCCACGTGGTAGATGAGCGGGGCCGGCACGCCGAGCGACTTTGCGCGCGCCATCATGCGCGCCTCCATCGAGGTGCGCCTGCGCCGGAGCCGCGCGTCAAGGCCCGGGTCCCTGTACCTCTTGGGGCGCCGCGCCTTTAGGACGGCCGGCAGCCCCATCCAGCGCGTCCCGTATATGTCGGCCTCGGCGCCGCGCCTGAGCAGCCTCATCGGCGCCGCTGGCGCGCCACCTGCAATAAAAGCCGAGGGGCTGCGCCGTCGGCCGGCGCCCGGCCGGGGCACCGGGAGCTACAGGCCGTCGCGCGGCGCGCCCGGCGGAACGTGGCCTCCCGGGGGGACGGGACGCGGGCGCCCGGACCGCCGCCGCGGGCCCGGCACCGGGTCACGAGTACAGGGTCTCGGCGGCCAGGCTGGCTGCCAGGTAGAGCACAAAGCCCGAGGCGGACGCCGCCACCGCGACAAACGCCAGATCCGCCGCGGTCGGCGCGCCCGGGTCCCCCGACAGGAGGGCCCGCATCCGGGAGGCCAGCCCGGAGAGGCGCCCGCGGCGCGCAAGCAGGAAGACCGTCCATGACACGGCCAGGATCGTCATGCTGACGAGGACGGTGGCCAGGACCTGCCTTACGAGGTATTCCGCGGGATCAAGCAGGTGGCCGTCATACGGGTCGAAGATCCATACAAAGTGCAGGCGCGCCCAGGAGGGGGCCAGGAACACGTACAGCAGCCCCGTGGCCATGAGTGCCGCCCTCGGGGCCCGGCGCGCCGTCACGGTCCCCCCTGCGCCGGGACGCCGGGGTACCAGATTGCCGCAAGCCGGATGATATCGATGAAAAAGACCCCGGTCACCACGACGGCCCCGATGCCCAGGGCCGCGAGCACGTCACCGGGCCTCACGGGCCGCGCACCGCCTCCGCGCGGGGCGCGGCGGCGCCGCGGGGCACGGGCCCGGTGCTAGTTGTACGTGTGCCAATGGGCAACATACGCACCCCACCAGTAAGCAGGCCAGACATAACTGAGCACCTCGGGGTTTATCTCCGGTCCCTGCATACGATAATGGAACCAGCTTCCCTCGTTTGCCGCCAGTGCCTGTATTCGGAACTCTCCTCTGCTGCACCCGTACTCTGAGCTTAGCTTTGCATAGTCATCCCCGAAATTTCCTCCGAAAATTTTATGAAAAGTGGCATAGGCCGGAACCTTGTGGTAGTTGTTTTGTATCAAATATAGAATAACGGCGGCCTTGTTGTCGAAATCACCTTTTTTTTCTATCAGCTTCTTAGTGTGAGGATCGCCAAAGCCGCCACCGCATGCAGTGCCGGGGGCGCTGTGGTGTATTGGAACCGCGCCAGGCCAGCCGCCATTTATGCGTCCGTCCGGATTCACGCCGGCGGTAAGGAGCACCGGTGATTCCATGGTACTTGCGACCCCCGGGTCATCAGTAAACAAGTTACGGAATTTCCCGTTTTCAAGATCGTCCATGGCCGCGGACAGCTCGGCGTTATCCGTGTCTGGTCCGCCCGTATTTCCAACTGGTCCCGTACGGAGAGCATCGATAATTGAGTCGCTATGGGCTGCAAAATTTACCGCTATCTCTATGTCCAGCTTGTTCAGGGTAGGATCCCGTGTAGCCGCTTCCCTGTCAACTACCAAGTGGTGCCTGTCGTCCAATGTTATGAATTCCTCCATGCTGTCAAATGCACGAAGAATGTCATTCTTTTGGTATGCCCCAGTGGCAGGCTGGAATGGCGCAGGATCCGCCAGGAATTTATATGAATTGCAGCCGTACGGATCCCGGCATTCGGTCGTTTGTATTACGATCTCAGAACATTGTCCAGACATGCTCGCGCCGTTGACCACACACGGATAGGCATGGCCGGAACCGGGCTGTGCCAATAACGTTACTACCAGCAAAAACAGGGCCGAAAGTGCCACCGTGGTGGTGTTCATGCGCAATCTACGTCCTGATCATTATTAAACATGTCCTGCCGAGCCAGAATCAGCAGGTTCCATAGCCTTTTAGTGTAAAAGACTTACCCCAGGGGTCAGCGCATGTTTTTATACAAAGCCGCACCGGCACGTACATGTTCGATTATCGGCGCGCAGGGGAAGGCCGGCCGGGTGGCGGAGGCAAACGCTAGGCATTCCAGCGTCAAGTGTGATCCCCGGATCAGTGACACTCCTACCCGGTGCAGTACCTCTCGGCCGCGCGGATTCCTGATGCGGTTTCCCGCAGTGGTCGGCTCCGCAGCGGGCCGCCCCTCCCCCGCCCCACGGTGCGCGCGGCCGGTGCCGCCCTGCAGGCGGTGGCAGGTGCCAGTCCTGGGCGCGTGGACGCGGGCGCGGGATCCCGTGCCACATGCGGCATACCGAAAGATGCCGGGGGCATATAGACTACGGCATCGTGGCGCCCAAAGGGGCGCTTGTCGGCAACCTTGGGAGCCGCTAGCTCGGGGGCAGAGCCGATGCGGCGCCCAGAGGCCCAAAGGTACCTCGATCCAGGGGGCCGGGCATCTGTGCGCCCTGCCACGTACGCCGGGCGCGCCCCCGTCCCGCGCCCGTGCCGCCCGGGGCGGCCCCCGTCGGGAAGGACGGCCGGATCCCGGTAGTATGCCGGCAGTATGCCGGCAGGCCTGTGCCAGGATGCCGGCAAGGTTTATCAAAAGCGGGCGGGCCCCGGCCCGGCATGGAGGAGGCGCGGGTGTTCGCGTACGGCACGCTGCTCGGGGAGGACGACATGGAGGGCATACTGGGCAGGAGGCCTGCGCGCATGCCCTCGGAGGTGTCGGGGTTCAAGGTGGCAGGATCCGTCGAGGCCGGCGGGACAGGGCAAAAGGCCGCCGCGCCCTCAAAGGGATCAAAGCTAGAGGGCGATATCATGGGCGTCACCGGGGAGGAGCTGGGGCTGATTGACGCCCGGATGCCCGCCGAGCTGGGCAGGGTGTCGGCCAAGGCGGGGGAGCACAGGGTGTGGATATACGTGCTCGAGGGCAAGATCCGCCAGGAGGACTGCAACGAGGACGGGCTCGGGTCCGGCATACTTACCCTCACCAACAGGAGGATCGCCTTTGACAAGACGGTCTCGCGCATCGCGGACTTTTCAAAGAGGATGGGCGATACAAAGCTGGACATACCGCTTGAAGAGGTGGAGGAGGTCTGGAAGGAGGGGGTGCTGACCAGGAAGGCGTGCGTCAGGGCGCGGGGCGCCCACGCCGGCACGTACAAGTTCGGCGTATTTAGCGCCGGCTCCTGGGTCTCCGAGATGCAAGAGGCGCTTGATAGCCGATCGTGACGGTGTCAAGCCGCCAGGACTGCCTGACAAGCGCGTCCCGGACGGGGGTGCCGCCGCCGATGTCGGACTCTAGCATCCCGGTCCAGCATATCTGGCTGCCGCAGTCGCCTGCGTACCTTGGCGGCACGACGCGGAACCTGGCGCCGTGCAGGCGGCACGCGGCGCCCAGCATGCCGGCAAGGCGCTTGTTGGCGGCCACGCCGCCGACTGCCATCACCTCCCTCTTGCCGGTAAGCGACAGCGCGCGCTCGACTGCCTCTGACACCATCGCAAAGGCAGTCTCCTGGAGCGAGCGGCACGCCAGCGCCCTGTCGGGGCCGGCGGCGCGGACGGCCGCGGACAGCAGCCCCGAGAACGAGACGTCGTTGCCCTTTACGACATAGGGGAGCTGCATGCAGCCGGACGACGAGGCGGCAAGGCGCTCTATCTCCCTGCCGCACGGCGAGGCGAACCCGAGCGAGCGGCCGAACTGGTCGAGCAGCTGCCCCAGCGTGATGTCAAGCGTCTCGCCAAAGACGCGCCACCTCTTCTCGAGGAACGCCAGGATCATCGTGTGGCCGCCCGAGACGAGCAGCACCAGCGGGTCGCGCAGGCCCGTAAGCAGCCGCCCTATCTCGATGTGGCCGACCGCGTGGTTGACCGGATACAGCGGGATGCCGTGGTAGGAGGCAAGGGCCCTTGCCATCACGGCGCCGACGCGGAGGCAGGGCCCGAGCCCGGGGCCGGCCGCATACGAGACCATGCCGATGTCGGACATCCCGACGCCGGCCTCCCGGAGGCACTCATCAAGCACGGCGGGCCCGCGCTCGACGTGGTGCCTTGATGCCTCCCTCGGGTGGATCCCCTCGCCGTCAGGCGGCCTGTACGCGCTGCGCACGTCAGAGAGTATCCTGCCGCGCCCGTCCATCACGGAGCAGGAGAAGGTGTGCGCCGTGCTCTCGATGCCGAGCCCCAGCATGCTCATCGCCCCTGCGCCGAGACGATGCGCACCACGGCCCCGTCCTCGAGCTCCTGGTCGCCGCCCATCCGCTGCCCCGTCCTGCAGTTTACCGCGTGGAGGAACCCGCGCTCAAGGTCCGCGTGGACCGTCCCGGCAAGGTCCCGCGCCGTGGAACCTGGGCGCATCAGGCGCGCGTCGGGGAGCACCTCCCCGTCCCGGTTGGAGAACTTTGACTCGTCCTCGACCGGATAGGCCACTATCATCCCGAGCAGCTTGAAGACGGCCGCGTCGATGGCATCCTGGACGCCGGTGGACGGGAGGCGCCCGAGCACCGCCCTCATCGCGTCGAGCGCCTTTTTCTGCTGGGGGGTGGCGCCGCCCGTCTCCTCGAACGAGGGGGCGCCCGGCTCGTACCTCACCAGCCCGGCCGAGGCGGCCTTGCGGAGGACCAGCTCCGCCTCGGCGCTGCAGGGGATGGCGTCCCCCAGCCCCTCGGGCGCGCGCAGGTCTGCCTTGTTGGCGGCCACCACCATCGGCTTTGCGTCGCGCCGGAGGTCCAGCGAAAAGGCGCGGATGTCGTCCTCGGACCACTCCTTGGGGGGCCGCGCCCCGAGGCCCGTCCGCTGGAGCGCGGATGCGACCTGCGCGTCGCGGACGCCGAGCCCCGAGAGGCGCTGCGATATGCCGGGGGCGGGGCCGGACCTTGAGCGCTCGGCGTCGCGCGATATCTTGTCCCAGTCGCGGACCAGTATGCCGGAGAACCACGCGTCAAACTCGTCCTCGACGAAGCGGACGTCCCCGGCCGGATCGTGCGTCCCGGCAGGGACCGGCTGCCCCTGCTCGTCGGTCGATCCCGACGCGTCGACCACGTGGATGAGGGCGTCGGCCTGCCTGGCGTCGTCGAGGAACTGGTTGCCAAGGCCGCGCCCCTCGTGGGCGCCCGGCACCAGCCCGGCCACGTCCATCAGCTTTACGGGGACGAGGCGCGTCCCGCCGGAGCAGAGGGGGTGCTCGTGCGATATGCCGAGGTCGGCGCAGGCGCACTTGGTCCTCGCGTGCGCCACCCCCACGTTGGGCTTTATGGTGGTGAACGGGAAGTTTCCGGTCGCGGCCGGCGTCTGCGTGGCCGCCGAGAAGAACGTCGACTTGCCCACGTTGGCCTTGCCGAGTAGCCCTATCAGCAACGCGGGCGGCGGGGGCCGCGCGCACGTATTAACCTTCATCCGGGGGGCGGGCAGGGACGGGATCCGGGGCCGTCAGGACGCGCCCATGCGCTCAATCTTGCATATGCGCTCAAGCGCGGCCGCGGATCTGTCAAGATCCCCCTGATCCATGCTGTATGCGGGGATCCCCCTGCGGGCGAGCTCCTCGACGAACTCGTCGTGGCCCATGCCAGCCACCGACGCGGATTTTCTGAGCGACAGCTTGTCCCTCCGGAAGAGGCTGTACGCGGCGTCCTGCCGGTAGTCCTCGTAGGCGGCAAGATCCCCCGGTCCCCCCGCGGACCCGGGGAACGACGAGTACATGTACGCGGTCATCTCGGAGTGGGCCATGTCGTTCAGGAGCTCCTTTACCAGGGCCGCGTCCCTCCTGAGCTGCCGGCCGGCGCCGTCCCAGTAGGACAGGGCCGCGCGGATGCCGGACTCGGTCAGCCGCATCGGGCCGCGCCCGGAGGCCGGCTGCTCGATCTCCCCGGAACGGACGCCCGCGCCGAGCGCCGCTGCCAGCTCGGGGCTGGACGCGCCGGACCGGCCGCTGCGGAACCGGAGCCGCGCCCCGTGGGCGCCCGTCCCGAGCAGGAAGGCCTCCATGTGAAGCCACGCGTTGCCGGGGACCGGCTCGTTGCGCCTCCCTGTGCCCCCCGGCGCGTACAGGAGCACGTACAGGATCCTCCTCGCGTCATCATCAACCCCGGCCGCCATGCGCCGCGTGCCCGGCCGCGCGTTAAAAGGGTTCAGGAGGCGGCCCCGCCCCCGGCGGCGCGCAGATTAATAGCTCGCGTGGATCGGGGTGGACCATGATAGTGGTGACCGGGAGCCCGGGGACGGGCAAGCACTCAGTCTCCGACGTCCTGTCCGGGATGCTGGGGCTGCCGGTGCTTGATATCAACGGGATCGCGTCGGGGGCCGGGCTTGCGGGGCCGGGCGGGGTCGACACGGACCTGCTGCGCGGGCAGGTGCGCGGGAGGGACGGGATCGCAGTCGGGCACCTGGCGCCGTACGTGGTGGACGACCCCGAGGCGGCCGTCATACTGAGGAGGAGCCCGTACGAGCTAGAGCGCGTCTACGGGGGGCGCGGCTATGATCGGGCAAAGATATCAGAGAACGTGGCGGCCGAGATACTCGGGGTGGTCGCATACGAGGCGCTCTCAAGGTACGGCGAGGCGGCAGTCCAGGTGGACAGCACCGGCAGGACCGCCCAAGAGACTGCCGAGGCGGCGGGGCGCTGCATGGACGGGGCGCCCGGCGACGAGGTGGACTGGCTCGGGATGGTCCACGAGGCCGGCGACATCGGGAGGTTCTTTGCGTGACCGGGGCCGGGCGCGGCGTATTCGAGGCGCGGGAGACGGACCTTGCTGGGAGGACCGGCAGGATCGAGACGAACCACGGGGCGGTGGAGACGCCGGCGTACGTGCCGGTGGTGCACCCGGTGAGGCAGTCGGTGCCGGCGCGGGAGCTCCGGGAGATGGGCTTTGGGATGGTGATCACAAACGCGTACATCACCTGGAAGAGGGCCAGGGAGGAGGCGTCCCGGCGCGGCATACACGACCTGATCGGGTTTGATGGCGCCGTGATGACGGACTCGGGCGGGTACCAGGTGCTCGAGTACGGGGACGTGGACGTGGGGCCCGACGAGATGGCAGCGTTCGAGGCAAAGATAGGATCGGACATCGCCGTGCCCCTTGACAGGCCGACGGGGCTGGGGATAACAAGGGCCGAGGCGGCAAGGCGCGTAAGGTACACGCTCCGGATATCAAGGGAGGCGCTGGCAGGCGCCGCCGGCGGCCAGATATGGGCCGGGCCGGTCCAGGGGGGCAGGTACACGGACCTTGTCACAAAGTCAGCCAGGGGGCTATCGAGGGCCGGCTTTGCGATGATGGCCCTCGGGAGCCCGGTCGAGTACATGGAGTCATACGACTATCTCTCCCTGGCCAGGATGATAGCGGCGGCAAGGTCGAGCATCCCGTGGTCGGCCCCCCTCCACCTCTTCGGGGCGGGGCACCCGCTCACCATCCCGATGGCCGTCGCCCTCGGGTGCGACACGTTCGACTCTGCATCCTACATGCTCTACGCCAGGAACGGCAGGTACATCGCGAGGGACGGCACGAGGCAGATCGGGGAGATGTCAGCGTTCCCCTGCAGCTGCCGCGTCTGCTCGTCCCACAGGCCGGCCGAGCTTGCAAGGCTGCCGGAGACAGAGAGGACGGCGGGGCTGGCAGTCCACAACCTGCACGCCATCAGGGAGGAGGTGGACGCCACCTCCCAGGCCATCCGCGAGGGGCGCCTCTGGGAGCACGTCATGTCAAGGGCCCGGGCGCACCCGCGCCTCTACGAGGCGGCAAGGGTGCTGGCAGAGAACCCGGCGCTGCTCGCCGAGGGGACGCCGCTCTTCAAGCGGAGGGCCGCGTTCCTCTACGACGCGATCGACCAGTACCGCCCCGAGGTGCGCAGGTACCACGCGATGGCGCGCAGGTTCAGGTCGCGGGCGCGCAGGATGGTCGTGATCCGGGAGGACCGCCAAAAGCCGGGGTACGCGTCGGGGGCGTACGCGCGGGCCCGCGCCGCGTTCGGGGGCTGCCAGGTCTGCCAGTACAGCCCGCACCTGGGGCTGATACCAATCGAGCTCTCCGACGTCTACCCGGCGGCGCACCACGAGTCGGCCGACGTCCCGTACGACCCGGCGGCGTTCCCCGAGTTCGGCGCGACGTGGGACGAGTTCGTCAGGAGGAACCGGATCACGGAGATCATCTATGACAGGACCGACGCGTTCCTCGAGCACTTTGCGTCAAGGACGCGCGGGATAAGAAGGAGGGACATTTCAAAAAAAGGGAAAACTGGGTAGGAGACTAGAGTGCCGCGTCTTCTGCCCAGCCCTTCACGAATACACCGTTCTTGTGCAGGGGGACCGGCTGCCCGGCCGTGTAGTTCATCGGCCTCATCCAAAAGATGGACTTCGTCGGGCACACGCCGATGCATGCACCGTCAGAGATACACCTCTCCGGATAGAAGACGAATGCCTTACCCCGCTTCCAGCCTTCGACTGGCTTTACCCTCAGGACATCGGGGCCGAGTGACGTGCAGATCTCCACGCAGAGCGCGCAGCCTATGCACCTCTGCTCGTCGATGTCCGGCAGTATTGCGATTGGCATACTGGTAGGGGGTTGGGGGCCTTGGTATTTAAACCATGATCGGAATTCATAACCCCGTTATGGGGGCAGGCGCGGCGCCTGACCCCATGAACTGTCAAAAAAAAGCGGCGTATAGCAAGAACACGCTACTTTGCTTTCTCTCTCATGGCTTCTATCTGGCCGGAGGTTACCCAGTCGAGTAGCTCCGCAGAGGTGGGGTTCAGGTCTGCCTTCTTGTTCATCAGATTGCTAACCCAAATCCAGTTTATCTGGTTCAGAAGAGGCTTGTTGCTCTCGTCGCCGGAACGCACCCTAGCGACAAGATCCGAATCCTGCTCCTTTAGCCAGTCCTCGTAGCTTCTGCCCATGGCCGGGCCCAATAGGCTAGACTAATTAAAGCTTTTCAAGATTGTACGATGGGAAAAATGATCGCTGGATCGGCGGATCGGGGCCCGTGGGGCCCGGATCCGTGCCTAGATCGGGGGCCTCTGGGGGCCGCGGGGGCCCGTCCGGCTGATCCCTCGTGGGCGTGGGCCCGCCCGGGGCGTGGTCCGGGCGGGGCAGCCAGTACCCCGTGGAGGACATGGACGGCGCCCGGGGCCGTGCCGGCCCGGGGCCTGCAGGTGGACGAGGCGGCGTCCCCCATGGGATCGCGCTGCCCGGCATCGGGGCGCGGCTCGCGATCCGGGGATGCCGGTACCGTGGCAGGACGCCCGGACCGCGCGGGGTGTGGCCGCGCGGGAGCGCGGCGTGCAGGTCAGCACTCATCGATGAGATCCAGGGGCCAGGGATCACCGGGGTCGTCGTCGGGTCCGTCCCGGTCCAGGACGTCATGGGGATCCCGGCGGATGCCGGAACCTGCCGGGCCGGGGATCATCCCGCCCCCCGGACGAACCCGTACTTGATGCCCCCGGTGCCGGGGGCGTGCAACATGATGGTCGCGCCCACGATCCGCATGGCGCCGGGGACGATCCCCGCCGGGCCCGTTGTCCCGTCCGGGAGGGGGGCCGTGACGGCGGGTGCCCCCGCGATGTAGGCGGGCGCCTTTTTGCCGGACCGGGCGGGGCCGCGCCGGTTCCAGCCCCCGCCGTCCCCGGACATGCCCCCCGTTCCAGGGATGGATAAGGCGGGTGCCGCCGGATGTGCCGCACGCGCCGGCGGCCATACCGTGCGGCGCCGCCCCCGTCCCAAGCAAGGGACGGGCCGCGCCAGATATCATGGGAACGGGAGATCCGCCGCCGTCAGGCGATACGGAGGAGCCCGCGGGCGGGCCGTGCGAGATGAAGCCGCATGCAGTGCCCGTCCCGTGCAAGAAGGGGGCACCATAGGCGTACTCTGGAGATGGAGCATGGGGCTTCCCGGCCCGTGCCGCAGGCAGTACCGGCTCCCGGGGGACGCATGCGGGCATGTATCCGCCCGGGCCGTCCCTCCATCTCCCGTGTCCCATGCTGGATCCCGGGTGCCCCGTGTTTATTAACATTTGCCTTAATTCTTAATAACATCTCCCACGGGATAAGGGCCGTGCCGCGTGGCCCCTCCCGGCGTCGGATCCCACGACCGGGATCCAAGACGGCTTACCGCCGCGGTCAGCTTATCCTTTTAAGCAGGAACGGCGTACCATACGGCATGGCACGCGGGCCGGAGCATGCCGCCCCCCGCCCCCACGCAAGCACGGGGGGCGGCGGCGCCGGGTCCGCGGCCTTTGATTTTAACGGCGCCATCCGGCGGCGCCGGGTCCGCGGCCTTTGATTTTAACGGCGCCATCCGGCGGCGCCGGGTCCGCGGCCTTTGATTTTAACGGCGCCATCCGGCGGGGCGGCATGCGGCCGGCCGGCATCTGCATGATCCTGCTCGGCGCGTGGTTCGCGTAGGACGGCCTGCACCTCGTGGCGGACCGGGGCGCGGCCGCCGCGTCGGGGATGCCGGCCGACTGGCCGCTGCTCGGGGTGGGCGCCGCCATTGCCTCCCCCGGGATCGCGGCTGCCGCCACCGGGGCGCGGGCCGCCTTTCTGGGCCGCGGCGGCAGGATGGCGGGGGCCGGGATGGTCGTGCTCGGGGCCTGGCTCGGGCTCTGGGGGGCGTACCTCGCGGGGGCCCTCGCGGCCGGGACCGGACCGGCCCCCGGGGCAGCGGAGGCGGCGGCCGTCACGGCCCTGGTCCCGGCGGCGGTGATCGCGGCGGCCGGGATCAGGATGATCCCGGGGGCCGGCGCGTGGCGCCACGCGGGCGGCGGGCTGGCGCTTGCCGGCGCGTGGTTCGTGTCGGCCTGGACGTACATGGCGCTCGCGGAGGGGGCGGAGGGGGACGCCGGGGCCCCCCCTGCTCGGGGCCGCCCTGCTCGCGGCGGGGCTCCTGGCCGCGCGGGGGCGGGGATGGCGGCCGCTAGCGGCGCCCCGGGGGCCCCGTTCCCAACGCTTTTAACACAGGGATCGGGGGGCCATGCCGGTTGAAGATACAGGTGCTTGGCGCCTCTGGCGAGGTGGGCAGGTCGGGCTTTCTGGCCGACTGCGACGGGACGAAGCTGCTGCTTGACTACGGGGTCAAGCTGGGAAGGAGGGGCGTGCCCCCAGAGTACCCCATGCACGTAAAGCCGAGGGACGTCGACGGGGTGATAATATCGCACGCCCACCTCGACCACTCGGGGAACGTGCCCTCGCTCTTCATGGGCGGGGCGACCGACGCGTTTGCCACCCCGCCCACGTTCGACCTCTCAAAGCTGCTCATCGAGGACATGCTGAGGATCGGCAAGAACTCGTACGCGTTCGACCTGCCCGAGGTCAACAACATGATGAGGAACGGCCGCGAGGTCGGGTACAGGGAGAAGGTCAGGAAGGGCGGCGCCGAGTTCCAGCTGCTCGAGTCGGGCCACGTGCTCGGCGGCAGCACCGTCCTGCTCGAGTCAGGCGGCAAGAGGGTATTCTACACGGGGGACATCAAGACGAACGGCTCGAGGATGCTGCGCGAGGCGGACCTTGACGTCGGGGACATCGACCTGCTGATAACGGAGAGCACGTACTCGCAGTCGGAGCAAAAGCCGAGGGCCGAGTCCGAGAGGGAGCTGGTCGACTTTGCCAACGAGGTCACCGACAGGAAGGGGACGATATTCATCCCGTCGTTCTCAGTCGAGAGGTCCCAGGAGATAGCGTGCATACTGAAGAACGCCAACTTCAAGCACCGGATAATAATGGACGGGATGGCGCTAAAGGTCAACAAGATAATGTTCAAGCACCCGGACTACCTGCGGGACCCGCGCGTCTTTGCAGAGGCGATAAACGGGGCGCTCGAGATACGCGAGCACACGGAGCGCAAAAAGGCCATGGAGGAGCCGTGCGCCGTCATATCGCCGGCGGGCATGCTGGTCGGCGGCAACGCCGTCTTTTACCTGCAGGAGCTGGCGTTCAACTCCAAGAACGGCATCGCGCTCGTATCGTACCAGGGCGAGGGGACGCCGGGGAGGAGGCTGCTTGACACGGGCAAGGTGCAGGCCCGCGGCAAGGAGCTAAAGGTGGCCGCCGAGGTAAAGCAGTTCTCGTTCTCGGGCCACGCCGGCAGGAGCGAGCTCTTTGACATGGTGGGCAAGATCGGCGGGAACCCAAGGGTGCTGACGGTCCACGGTGACGCGGACTCTTGCACAAAGTTCGCCTCGGAGATAACCGAGAGGTTCGGCTTCAAGGCGCACGCGCCCTCGGCCGGCGAGACAGTCGACGTATGAGGATAGACGTGCGCGGGTCGCTCAGCAGCGGCCAGGCGTTCCTCTGGGAGGAGGACGGCGGCATGTGGCACGTCATAAACGGGCAGGACGTGCTGCGGATCCGCGGCGACGGCAGGACCGCTTCCCACCTTGGCGGCAGGCCGGACTTTTTCCGCAGGCGCGACGACATGGCCCGCATACTGGGATCCATATCAAGGGACAGGGACGTGGCGCGCGCAGTCAGGCTCAGCCCGGGGCTGCGCGTGCTCGACCAGGACCCGTTCCAGTGCCTCGTGACGTTCATCATATCGGCCAACTCGAACATGCCGAGGATACGGTCATGCCTGTCGAGGATATCAGCCAGGATGGGCGGCAGGGCCGAGGTGGGCGGGCGCGAGTACCGCACGTTCCCGACGCCGGCAAGGCTGGCGCGCGCCTCGCCGCGGGACATTGCGGCGTGCGGCGCCGGGTACAGGTCGCCCTACGTGGCAGCGGCCGCCAGGATGGTGGAGAGGGGGGAGCTTGACCTTGCGCGGCTCAGGAGGGCCGGATACGCCGAGGCTCGCGCCGCCCTGCTCGCCGTGCCAGGCGTCGGCAGCAAGGTGGCCGACTGCGTCATGCTCTTCTCGCTCTGCAAGCTCGAGGCGTTCCCCATAGACAGGTGGATGGCCCGGATCCTGGGGGGCAGGTTCGGCCTGGGGCGGGGCTCCCTGACGCCCAGGCAGTACGGCGAGGCTCACGGCAGGCTGGCGGCCCACTTTGGGCCGTATGCGGGGTACGCGCAGCAGTTCCTCTTCAAGGCGGCCGGTGATGCGCGCGGCGCGTCGTGGTAGGCGGGCCCGGAGGGCTTCGATCCCACGACCATTGGATTAGAAGTCCAACACTCTATCCAAGCTGAGCTACGGGCCCGGCGGGCGGGCCGGGGCCGCATCATTTTAGGGTTTAGCGGAGAGGTACTCGAGGGCGGCCAGCTCGGCGACGCGCATCCTCTCGAGGATCGCCGGATCCTTGAGCCTCTCGACCCGGACGGGCGCGTCCATGCTGAACGACCCGCCGACCTCGTTCTGTATGTCCCCAGAGTCAAAGACGAGGGAGGCCCTCTCGCGCTCGCCCTGCACGAGGCCGGCAAAGTCGCCGTGGATCCTGGTCATCACCGAGACCGGCGGGTCGGCGAGCCTCTCAAAGCCGGCCTGTGTCAGCTGGAACCACGACCCGTACGAGTTGCGCAGCCACGCGAACCCGTCCTGGTCGGTCCATATGTCGTACCTGCGGTCCTCGCGGACCAGCTCTATGCGCTCGACGGGGTGCTGGTTGCCCGCCCTCGCGTACATGACGTGCCTCTCGGGCGGCAGCAGCGGCTCGCCCTCAAAGCGGACGCCGTCGTTGACGTAGGTGGTGGTTATGCGCCGGTCGACGTCCATGGCCGATATCGCCAGTATGTCGGATCTCAGCGGCGCCATGATCCTAAAGCGGATCTCAAACTCGTTGCAGTCGCCGCCGCCGGGGCCGCAGTCCACGCTCCTGGCGGCGACGGCGGTGGACGCCTCGTCCACCAGCCGCTCCTCCTGCTCGTGGACTATATCGCGCACGGCGTACTCTTTTCGCTCGCCGTACTCGACTGCCAGCACGGCCCGTACCACCGCCTCGGCGTCAGTCGCCCGGGATATGTCCGGCACCCCGAGGTACAGCGAGACATCCTCCAGCGGCCAGTCCGAGTGGGCCCGGATCCGGACCGTGTTCTCATCCCCCATCACGGCGGCCGTCCTCTCAAAGTCGACGTGGTAGTTGTCTGTCACGTCGACCGTCCTCCCGTTGAACGAGAACCCGCCGGCGACCGCCTGCGCGCCGTCCCACGACCTGCCGAACGTGGGGTTCATCTTCCAGTCCTCCTCGCCGCCCCCAAAGGAGCCCACCCTGACCGGCATCAGGGCGCTCGCCGCGTTGCCGGAGCGGTCCACGCACGTGTAGTTTATCATGTACTGGCCCGTGGACCCCGTGTCCACCACGTCGCCGGAGATCGACGGCAGCAGCTCGTAGTGGGCCGGATCCAGCGCGTGCCTGCCGTCAAAGTCGTCGGCGCACGAGCCTCCCCGCTCCACGTACACGGCGCCCAGCTGGGCGTCGATCGACGCCATCGGCGGCTCTGCCAGCGGGGCCGCCGCGTCCTCCTCTATGCTGACGCGCACGGACGTCTCGCCCTCGTTGCCCGCCGCGTCATAGCAGTTGTAGGTGACGCTGATCGGGGAGGCGGTGGGGGAGGACGTGTCCACGGCGCTGCGGTTGGTGGTCGTTATCACCGAGTTGGTATCGTCGGTGCACCGGAGCGGGGGGTCCTCGAACGGCACCCCCGCCGGGTACGTGACCTCCGAGGCGTGCGGCGCAAAGGAGGGCGGCGTCGCGTCGGCCGGGACCGCCGCCACGACGTCCACCGTGCGCGAGGCGCGCACGTCGAATATGCCGTCGGTGCACGTGTACTCGACGGTGTACGTGTCGACCAGGGTGTGGTTTACGGGGTTCTCGGTCCTGACCGGCAGGTCGCCGGCCGCCGCGTCGGTGCAGGTGGCGCCCGCGTCCTCGTACGGGGAGCCCGCCGGGTGCTTGACCGTGCCAAAGCCCTCCACGGTGAGCCTCGGCGGCTTTGTGTCGCCGACCCTGCTTATCACGACGGTGCGGTTTGCGTGCACGTCGTTGCCCTGCATGTCCGTGCACGCGTACGTCACCAGGAACCGCCCGATCTCCGTGCCGTCGACGTCGATGCTCCTCTCCACGGGCAGGGGCCCGTCCTGCGGGTCGATGCACGTGGCGCCGCCGTCGGTGAACCCGCGCTGGGGCGCGACCACCATATCCGGCCCGCGCAATACCACGACGGGGTACTTGAACCCGATCTTGTAGCCGACCTTTGCCATGACCTGCCCGCCGCTGTTCGGGTCGGCCAGCTTCTCCCGCAGGACGCGCTCGTCGATGCCAGACGCGCGGATTGTTATCGACTCGTGCTGTATGGGCTGGTACAGCATTACGGCGCGCTCGCCGTCGCGCGGGATGGCCACCCGGTGCGTCCCCTCGGGCCCGGCCAGCTCGACCTGGGCGCCCACGAGCCCCCGCGACGCCAGGTGGAGCTCCCCCACGAGGTAGCCCTTGCCGGGCAGCCTGACGGAGTACGGCCCGGACGTGAACCCGGAGGCGACCTCGAGCACGTCCGGGTCGGGGGCGCCCGCGTCGTACGGGACGCCGGGCGGGTCTGCAAGCTGCGGCTCGGCGGCCACCGTCACCACGAAGGGGGCGCCCGCCTCCCTGCCGTCGTGCGGCGTGACCTCGAACGAGTCGCCGCGGAACCCCGGCATCGGGGCGTACCTGACGTTCGAGACGGTCGAGTTTATGATCTCGGCCGCCGTCAGCGTCCCGGACGCGGGGGCCCGCGTGATGCCGAACGTCACCACGTCGCCGTCGGCGTCGTCGGCCGTGAGGCGGATCATCCTTACGCCCCCCTCGTTCGCGACGGCCGTCTGCGGGTGGCCCACGGGGGGCGAGTTGGTGCCGGACGTCTGCGCCAGCTGCTTCGTGCTCGCTATCGCAAAATGCTGGAAGGGCTTTGGGGCGCGCTCGATGCCGGTCCCGTTGACCGTCACGGTGTACGTGCCGGTCTTGGAGGGGGTAAAGACGGCAAACTCGATGGTCTGGCCCTCCGAGTCGCCGGATCCGTCCTCGACCACCTCGCCGTCCGGATCCCGCGTCACAAAGTCAAGGTTGGGCGTGTACAGCCTCGTCCCGTCGGTCGTGCCACGGTTGCCCACTATGGGCCAGTTGGTGTGGGCTATCCACGTCATCACTATCTTGACCTGGTCCGTGCCGGACACCTCGAACTCGTACGTCCTGGTGTCGGAGCTGGACGCGAGGCGGTCGCCGACCACGTGCGAGCCGGCCGCCAGGTACCCGACCGAGGCGGCCGTGTCAAGGACCCCGAGCCCCGCGTTGTTGATGACGCGCAGGTCGTTCGGCGCGCTGCGCGAGGCGTGCGAGCACATGTCGCCGGGATCCGACCGCGAGTACCTGGCCGACGTGCACCCGTCCTCCCCCTGGAACGACGCCCCCACGAGGAGCGCCGCCTTTGCCTCGGCGGGGGAGAGCGCGGGGTCCGTCTGGAGCATGAGCGCCATCGCGCCGGCGACGATCGGGGCAGATATGCTGGTCCCGCCGGTGGTGGTGGTGCCGGTGCCCGTCAGGCTGCCGGCCGTGCGCACCCTGTCGCCCGGGGCCAGGAGATCCGGCTTTAGGAGGTTGCCGGGGGCCGGCCCCCTGGACGATGTCCCGATCATGGTGAGGCCGGACCCGCGGTCGCCTACGTTGCCCACGGCGATCGAGTTCTGCGAGCAGGTCGGGCGCGACATGGTCTCGTACCCGGGGCCCAGGTTGCCGGCCGAGACGACCACGATCATCCCCTTGTCGACCGCCTCGTTGACCGACAGGTCGTACGTGGACAGGCGGTCGTCGCAGGTGCCCGCGTTCAGGGACATGGTCGCGATGTCGGCCCCGTGCCGGTACGCCGTGTCAAGCGAGTGCGCCAGCGACGAGACGAACCGCGACCATATGCTTATGATCCGGGTCTCCGGCGCCAGGCCGTTGTTGGCGCCCAGCCCGGACCCGCCCATCACCGCGGCGCTCCCGAGGGAGTGGAGCGTGACATGGTTGACGTTCGTGCTGCACCCCGAGTTGGTGCAGACGAGCCTGTCAAGCACGCGGTCGCCGAAGATCGCCTCGTTGTCCACCACGCCGTCGTCTATGACGGCCACGGTGACCCCGCTCCCGTTGAGCGGGATGCCGGCCGCCTGGCGCAGCAGGGGCTCGGTAGCCCGTATGGTGCCGCGCGAGACGGACATCGCGGGGACGGGCTCCCCCTCCCCGTCCCCTATCCGGTACACCTCGCCGAGCAGCGAGATCTCGCCGATCCGGTCGGCCGGGACCGACGCCGTCACGAACGAGAGCGCCCCGCCGGGCAGCACGTTCCTTGAGCCCATCCCCTCGAGGAGCCGCGCCAGCTCCGCCTTGTTGGCGGCCGCAGTCTCGTCGGGATCGCGCCCGTCGCCGTTGTCGCGCGGCACGATTATCAGCACGTCATAGTACGCGGTCCCTCCGCCGTGCGCGGCCCCGTCCGCCCGGGACTTTATCTTCTCGTACAGGCCGGCGTCGAACTTGTGGGGCGCCGCGTCGGGCGCGCGGGCCGGCCCCGCCTCCTCCGTGATGCCCGGGACGGCGCCTGCCAGCACTATCCCGGGCGCCAGCGCGGCGGCCGCCAGCATGACCACGCGGGGATCCATGCCGGGCCCGCGGGCGGCGTGTATAAAAGGATTCGAGGGGCGCGGGGGGGCGGTTCGGAGGGGTTATTTATCGGGGGGGATCCGCGGGGGGATCATGGGAATCAGCTTTGGCGTCGAGCCGTCCGAGATACGACGCGGCGAGGAGGTGAGGGGATCCATCGAGGTCGCCTACCCGGGCAGGTACGACGGCGTCGTGGTCGACACGCAGGTCTCCGACTCTAACGGCCACGTCACGTACAGGTCGTACAACGGCAGGAAGATAGAGAGGAACGTGGCCAGGCTCCACATACCGAGGGACGAGATGCCGGACGGCAGGGCGGAGTTCACCGCCACGTTCGAGTTCGACCCGGAGGGGGGGCGCGACGTGCGGTTCCGCGCGTCCGTGATAGAGCAGCACAAGGAGGTCGCAAGCGGAATAGTGCACGCAAGGTACGCCTAGAACCGGCTGCGCTCGACGCCGATGGTGCCGGTCATCCAGGGGTGCGGGATGCAAAAGTAGTCGATCGGCTCGTGCTCCTCCGTAAAGATGAACTCGTACGACTCGCCGGGCAGTATGACCCCGTCGGAGTCAAAGCTGCCGCTGTAAGAGTCCGTGTACCTGTGCGACGGCGTCACCGTATGCCCGGTCGAGTCGTGGTTGACCCACACGACGTGGTTGTTCTGGGTCAGGACGGCGGTGGCCTTGTTGGGCACATAGTTCTCGTTGCCCTCGGTAAGCGCCCCCTCGACGATGTCGATCGTCAGCATCTCCTCCGGGTGGAGTATGTGCTCGGAGACTGACGGCCGCAGGAGGGACTCTGGCAGGTAGAACGACGTGTAAAAGACGATCGAGGCGGACATGCCCACCAGGAGCGCGATCATGCCGATCCCGTACGCGTGGTTCGAGGTCGCCTCGCTCACGGGGGAGGGCCGCAGGCGAGATATTATAAACCAACGGGACGGCCGCGATCAGGACGACGCGGGCGGGTCCTTCGAGTCGGGGGCGGCCAGCTCGGGCGTCCCCTTTTCCGTGCCCGCCAGCATGGGCCGCTCCCTGGGGGGCTCCGGCGGGGGCGGCGGGGCGTTCTTCTGCTCGCTCATCGCGTACCTGTACAGGTGGAAGAAAGCGGCGAACACCAGCAGGATCACGCCCACGAAGAAGAGCGAGACGTTCCTCATGCCGGTGAGCGAGGCGTTGTACGCGGCGATGTTGAGGAATACCTGGAAGGCCAGCAGGGCCACGAGCATCCAGTTTATCCACTTTTCGGTGAACTTGAAGGTGGCCACCTGCTTGGGGCCTGTGTCCTTTGCAAGCTTTGACTTGCGCTCGGCCTCGTTGGCCAGCTTTATCATCATGTAGGTGAACCCGAACCCGAGCGGCACCAGCAGGATCATGGTCGAGTAGAAGAAGACCGGGTCGATGACGAGCCGGTCAAGCAGGTCGATCGTGTTGTCCGGCGGTATGTAGAACCCCCAGTAGGTCGTCACCATTATCTGGGCGATGCTGGTGATCCCGAACGCGGTGATGATCGGCCTGTCGCGCCATGAGAACTTTTTGTACCTGTCTATGAAGGGGATCAGCACGAACGCCACTATGAACAGCAGCGGCCAGAGCAGCCCGGTCACGAACTTGTCGTACTGGGTGCGCATGAACGCATAGATGCCCGTCAGGTACCACTCGGGGACCGTCACGCCGGGCGGCACGTCGGGCCTGAACTTGAACCCGAGGTCTATGGGGAAGACGCCCCCCGTTATCAGGATGGCCCCGCTGATGGCCATCACCATCGGCACGTCAAAGACGAGGAACCGCGGAAAGTGCACCGCCATCAGCCCGAGCATCACTATCGGCAGCAGGAAGACGTGCTGCGCGTAGAACCGCAGCACAAAGTCCGAGAACCCGCTTCCAAGCGCGGCGTCGCGGATGGTGGGGCCCACCACCGGTATGGACGTCGTCAGCGAGGCCGCTATGCTGATCGCCAGCTCCGCGCGCTCGCTGAATATCACGTCGTAGCCGGTGAACGCCTCGAGGATGGTGACGACGCCGAGTATCACGCCGGTCATCCAGAGCACCTCGTTGCGTATCTTGTACCTGCCGCTAAAGTACTGGTAGTACATGTGGAGGACGGCCAGCAGCACCATGGCGTTGGACCCGTGGTAGTGGATGTTCCGTATGTGGAAGCCGAACGGCACCTCGTCGTTGATGAACTGGACGCTGTCCCACGCCCGGTCCAGTATCGGCTGGTAGTAGAACATCAGGAGCGCCCCGGATATCCCCAGTATGATGAAGACGATGAACGTGAGCATGCCGAGGAACCCGAACGGGCTGACGAACCTGGCTGGGAAGGAGAACTTTATCGCGGTGAATATGGTCCTGTCGACGCCGTCCCAGAGCCAGTACAGGAACGCGACCGCCCCGGTCCGTCTCTCAAGCGAAACGGCCATAACCTATAACCCCGTTGTCGTTGACATCGAACCTTGGCGGCAGTATGTAGACGCTCCCGTCCCCGTCTATCTCGAGCGTGAGCATCGGAAGCGTGTTGGAGGGGGGCGCCTGCACGGCGGCCGGCCCCTTGCGCGCCGTCCCGGTGAGCGGGTCGTAGGTGCTGCCGTGGCAGGGGCACTCGCCCTGCTTTTTGCTCTCGGCCGGATAGTACTTCCAGAGGCACCACAGGTGCAGGCAGATCATGCTGTAGGCGCGCAGCGCGGTGGGATCCTCCTTGGTGCCGCCGAGCTCCTCGGGCAGCCGGATGAACTGCCACTTGCGGAACGCCTCGGCGTCAAGCGCGGCGTCGCCGGTTGCCGGGTACGTTATCACCTCGGCGTGGTTGACAGGATACGTCCTGATGTTGGCCTGCGACCCGTCGGGGAGCAGCACGGGCACCCTCTCGAGGGACGCCTGGTTGGGGTTCGGCATAAAGTTGCCAAAGGGGACGAAGGGGGCGAACGCCAGCCCGGTGCCGGCGGCGCCCATCAGCTTTAAAAAGTCCCTCCTTGACAACGCGCCGGACTTTTTCCCCGCCAGCTCTGACATCCGGTGTGAAAGCGGGCCGGATTGGTTATAAACCTTGTTCGATATATGGAGCTGTTCCGGCGCGGCCGGGGGGAGCGATCAGGGGCCGATCGTGCCCCGATCGCCCGGGATCCCCTTCCCGGGGCAGGGCGGTCCCCCGGCCTAGGGCGCCCCGGGGGGCCCGCCCGGGCCGTACTGCCTGCCGAGCGCCCCGGCGTCGAACGCGCCCGCGGTCCTCTCCACATAGCCGGGGAAGTCGCAGGGGACGGGGGCCCGCGTATAGGCCACAAAGTTGGCGAACTCGAGCAGCGTCCCGCCGGAGCCGTCCCCGGCGGCCCCGCGGTAGTGGAAGATGTGCAGGAAGGTAGAGCCGGGCGCGGCGCTGCACCTTGCCACGAACGTCTGGCCCGGCTCGTACCTTGCCTCGTGGATGTCACCGGGGCTGCCGCGGTCCGTATGCAGCACGGTTACCGAGCCGTCGGCGGGATCGTACCTGATTGCGCCGGCCGGCGTGGGCCCGCCCGGCGCGTACGCCGCCACTGACACCGGGGTCGCCACCACGGCGTGCCTTACGGGGTCGGCGTACGGGTCGTACTCGGTACCCGGCTCGTACGGCTCGAGGCCGTACTCGGCGGCAAGGCCTGACGCGTCATACACGCCGACCGTCCCCTCGAGGAACCCCGGATAGTCGCACGGCGTGGAGGCCGGGACGTCCAGCTCAAAGTGCACAAGCGCCAGGCTGAGGTTCCCGCGGAACGAGCTTGTCCCAAGATAGTGGTACATGTGCATGGACTTTTCGCCGCCCGTGCCAACGCACCTGTACGCGAACGTCTGGCCCGGCTCGTACGTCTGCCTGTGGATCCTGCCCTGGTCCGGGTCGCCGGCGAACGGGTACTCGCCGGCGGCGCTCCTGCTGCCGTAGGTGAGCGTGACGGAGTCGTCCCCGGGGTGGTGCTCGGCGGCAAGATAGCCGTGCCGGTTATAGTCATAGTACGGCCTCTCAAGCAGCGGCTCCTCGAGGCGCGGCTCGCGCGCCGGATCAAGGTCCCGCATGAACAGGTAGGGCGCCTGCGCCTCCTTGAACTCTGCATAGCCGGAGAGGGAGCCGTAGCCCATGCCGACGAGCAGCGCCGCCGCGCCCGCCGCGGACAGCGCAAGGAGCCAGCTCATGTGGTTGCTGCGTCGAGGATGCTATTAAGGCCGACTCACTGCAGCGGTACGTCCGGCGTGCGCGTTATACCATCCCTGGTATAAACAGGCGGATCCTCTCTAGGGGGCCGCCGCGCGCGCCTGCGTGACGCCACCGCCAGCGCCCCGATTGCAGCTCCCGCCGCGAGCCCGACGGCTGCGCCCAGCAGGAACCCCGGGTCCTGCGATACCACGGGGGCCGGATCGCCGGGGGCCGCCGCCGGCCCGGGAACGGCCGCGGGCCCCGCCGCATCGCCTGACGTATCGCCTGCGGGATCAACTGCCGGATCACTGACCGGCGCGCCCCCCAGTATGCCCGCCGGATCACCTGCTGGATCGGCCGCCCGCTCGGTCTCCGCAAGGGCCATGAACCTGGCAGAGATCGAGACCGGCTCTGACTCTGACGCGCCCGCAAAGAGCGTAGAGTGGGTCAGCAGCGTGTGCGTCCCCGTCCCGTTGACCGGCACCAGCAGCAGCGTGGACCGCTCGTCCTTGTTCTCGGCCGGATAGAACCCGCCGCCCTGGCTGAACCCGGACGGGCCCAGCCAGTCAATCGACGGCCAGCCCTCCAGCTGCCCGAAGACGCCGGCCGGCACGCTGGTCTGGATTATCCGGCCCGCGGGATCGGCCACAAAGACGGAGTGGCTCGTGTCGTCCTCCTCCCAGCTCACCTCGACTGCCACCGTGTCGATCCCGGGGTCCCGTATGTCAAAATAGTACTGCCGCCAGTCGCCGGCCATGTACCTGTTGGACATGTCAAAGGCGCCCCTCACGTATCCGGCGCCGTACATCAGGCCGCCGTGCGCCCCCGGCACCTCTGCAAGATGTCCGGCGCGCTCGACGGGGTGCGCCACCCCGAACGAGACGGGCGCCCGCGCCGCGTGCCCGTCCCCCTCGAACACGACGAACCCCTGGTAGGGGCCCGGTATCGCGCCGGAGGGCGCCGTCACCGTGACGTCGACCTCGGCCGTCCCGCGCGCCGGCACCCTGACCGTGCCCGACGAGACCCATGCGGCATCCCACGGCTCCTCCCCATAGTGGGCGGCCGACAGCACATAGTCGACGGCCGTCGAGTTCTCCCCGGTGTCGCCGACCCAGTACGAGTACCTCGTCGGCACCGGGTACACGCCGACAAGCGGCTCGCCCGAGAACCTCGACGCGGGATCGCTGATGCGCAGCTCCTGCACCGTCCCCCAGACGCCGGCCCTGCTCACCAGCTCGATCTCCTCCCACTCTATGCGCGTGTCGTTGTCGGCATCGGTCCAGTCGTACATGTACAGCGACGATATCCCGATGTCGTCGGCGTACATCTCCGTCGTCGAGTTCATAAAGTCGGAAAACCCGTAGCGGAGCCCGAGCACCAGCAGGTCCGAGCCGTCCGGGACGGGGTCCGGGGGATCAAAAAAGTCGGCCAGCTCGCCGTGCTCCCGCACGTCGGAGAGCGAGACATAGTTTGCCACGAACTCGCCCTCCTCCTCTGACGTGGGGTCCACCTGCCGCGGCTTGGTCGTGCCCGAGTACTCGGTCCTGCTGATCTCGGAGATCTGGCGGGGCTCGACTGACACGCTGATCTCCGAGGAGGTCGGGTTTGATATGGTGAACGTGGCGGTGCTCGATCCGCCCGGCTCCAGCATGCCTGCGTACCAGCCGGCCATCGGGGGGGAGCCGGGGCGCAGCAGGGGGCCGGCGCCCGGTATGTCGGCCTCGTCCGCGGCCGGCCCGAGCACGCCGGCAAGGTTCCGGTAGGTGTCGCCGGTCCAGACGGCGAACGTGCCGTTCCTCCCGTGCACATAGCCGAGCGCAGCTGCGGCGTCTGCCAGCCCGGCGCCCTGCGTGAACGGGTCGTTCCCTAGGTGGCGCGCAGTCGACATCATGACATTCTGCACGTGGAAGGGGTCTATATCCTGCGAGAGGCGCGACATGCCGTCCATCACGAGCGCCGCGGCGCCCGCGACGGCCGGCGCCGCCATGCTGGTGCCGCCGTACATGGCGTACGGCTCCTCGTCGGAGCCGGGCGCGCGCAGCACGCTTGACGGGACGAACCCGAACGCCCCGACGCTGAGCAGGTCCGGCCCCGCGTCGCCTGCCGCGACGGGCCCCCTGCTCGAAAAGTCCACCACGTGGTCCCTGTGCGACGTGCCGGCGCCAAAGCGCGGCCGGTCCCCGAACGCCTCGGACCCGACGAACGCGTTGTTGGTGGTGGCCCCGACGGTAATCCCGAACTGCGAGGACCCCGGCGGGCCTATCGTCCCGTACCCGTGGCCCGCGTTGCCGGAGCTTGTCACCATCAGCACGCCGGGGTACGCCTCGTCGAGCGAGCGCGGAGTGGCGAGCGCCCCGTGGAGCAGCGAGACGCTGTCAAAGCCCGGCAGCACCCCGATCGAGGGGAACTGCGAGAGCCCCCAGCTGTTCGACATGATGTGGGACCTCTGCCCCGCGTACTCCCAGGCGCCGTCGGCGCGGTCGAACCCGGCCGCCCACATCCACCCGTACGCGATGTCGCCGAGCCAGATCGTCTTTACGGGGAGTATCCGGGCGCCCGGCGCTATCCCGGGCAGGCGCAGCGGCTCCTCCTTGCCGTAGACGGGGTACTCTTCCTTTCCGATCGACGCTATGACGGCCGCGCTCGACGTGCCGTGCCCCACAAAGTCCGTCATCACCCCGAAGAACTCGCCGTCCGGGTCGAGCGCCGGCAGGAGCGTCCCGCCGGTGGCGCCGAGCAGGTCGTCGTGGGGTGCCTCCTCCCCCACCACCCCGTATATGTCAAGCACCCTGGCGCCGACGGTCCCTGCGCTAAAGTCGTCGCGCCCGTCCCCGTCCGAGTCATACACGAGGAACTCGTTGCCGCTCCCGAGCACGATGGGCTTTTCGTCGGTAAAGTCAAAGTCGTACGGGGGTACGGAGCCCGGCGGGAGCTGCGACCTCGTATAGTCCAGCCACGCGCTGCTCAGGTCCGGCACCACGGTGTCATAGACGCCGGGCCGGAACGAGTCGACCACCAGGACCGGCACCGTCTGTATCCCGGTGAACCGGCCGCTGACACCGCCCTGGTATATGATGCCGAGCCTGTATATGCCGCTCTCCGAGCTGATAAAGTCGCGGCTGTCGCGGCCGATCCTCATGTCGCGGTCGAGTATCCCCTCAAAGACGGGCTCCGTCCCGATGTTCGGGTAGAAGGAGTTGTATACGTCCAGCCTGGTGTTCATGCCGCCGCGCTCGATATCAAGGAAGACGCCGCGCCTGTCCACGTAGACGACGGAGTCCGCGCCCTCGGGCGGCGGGCCCTCGTGGTTGTATATGATCCCGTCGCGTATGTCGGCGTAAAAGGTGGCGTTGGTTATCACGATCCCCTGCCCGTCGGGATCCAGCATCACGGGGTGGCCGTTGGCGTCGCGGGCGAGCGCGTGCCGCATGTCCGGGTTTGAAAAGTCCACGCCCGTGTCAATGATCGCGACCACGGTGCCGTTCCCGTCGGCCCCGTAGAGGCGCCGCGCCTCGTCTGCGCCCGTCACCTGGACTGCGCCCGTCGCCTCGCCGGCACCAGAAAAGAAGTCGAGCCGGTGGTCCGGCGATATCCCGAGCCCGCCCCTTGCAAGCCCCGAGGCGGCGCCGTCATCAAGCACGGCTATCCCGCGCCCGTCCACGATATACCTTGAGAGCCCCGCGTCCTGGAAGAAGGCGGGGTCGAACCCCAGTATCCCGGGGGTGAACTCCGGGGCCTCGCCCGGCGGCCCCCGCGGCACGTCCCCGCCTATCGCGTGCGAGAGGGGGATCGTGACGGCCAGCGCCGCCAGCAGGGCCAGGTGCACGCGCACGGCCCGTCCGGCGCCATTATTATCATTATCCTGGCGCCGGCCCTGTGCAGCCCCGCCGCAGGGACGCCCGTACGCCGCGCTCCGCGGCCGATCCCCGGATCTGCGCGTCCGTCCCCGCCCAAGCTCGGACCGGGCCGCGTGCGGGTTCAGGTACCTTGAACCGGCCTCATGGGGGCCATGGATCCTGCCCGACGGGGCGGACCTCCGGCGCGTCGCCGGGCGCGGCAGGGACCTCCCCGTATACGCGGATCGTGATCTCGCGCGATGCATCGTTGCCGGACGCGTCTGACGCCGTGAACGAGACCGTGGTGTTGCCTAGCTGGAACAGGGATCCGGGCGCGTGCGAGGAGACGGGGACGTCCCCGTCAACGAGGTCGAGAGCCGCGGGAAGCGCAAACTCGACGGCTGCAGAATCCCGTCTCCTGCCGCGACCGGGGGCACCTCCGGGACGCCCGATATCACGGGCGGGGTGGTGTCAGTTATGGCGACTACCGGGTACGAGGTATGTCGGCAGGCCCGGTGGCGGTCCATGTGGCCGTGATGGAACCGGGCGGGAACGCGCTGGGGGCGTTGTTTCGTATTGTGTGGTTTGCCGGGGCGGTGGGCTAGCCCATATCCACCGCGGTCAGCGGGCCAGTGGCCTCCGTCGTCATATCCGGCGGGGCGGCGAACGCGGCGTTCAGGACGGATCCGACGGCCGGCTCGTCTGCAAACACCGTACCTGTAAACAGCGCGGACAGTGCAATTGTTAAAATTATGCGTGCAGGATGTATTGGGGGATGCCCGGCCATTCTCCTACTCGACAACAACCCCACCTATCATCCACGGGTGCAGCCCGCATATCACAGTATACCTCCCGGGCTCCTCGAAGACATGCGAGTGTGAGTCGCCGGGTTCCATGTACGAGTAATGCGCGTGCTCTGGGTCGGAGTCGAGGTTTGTGTAGAGGCCCGGCATGTGGTCGATGGCGTCTGCGTTGAACCACGTGAGGGCCTCGCCCCGCTGTATCGTGGTCTCGGGCGGGGCGAAGCATATGCCGGTCCTGCTGCAGTCCGTGGACGCCGCGCCGAGCGGGATCACGGCCACGTTCTCCCCCGAGTAAGAGTCGGGCACGGGGTGCGCCAGGACCGTATTGTTCGCGGTGGAGAGCTGCGGGGGCGGCTCGATGAAATAGTAATAGTCTATGTCAGGATCCACCCCACCGAACGCCGGAGGCTCCGAGAGCCGCCCCATGAACAGTATCGCGCCGCTCGCGTCGTCCAGGATCGCAAAGATGAACGGGCGGTCGGCGGCAAAGTACACGGGGGGATCAGACAGACCATAAAAAGATGACACGATCGTGGTGGTCGCGGCCGCCTCCGTGCCCTTTTCATGCACGTCGAGGAACGTGTCATGAGCGGCCTTTGTGACATAGATGTTTAGCGGGCCAGGATCCGCAATGCCGGACAGATCCGCGTCAGCCGGGTCAAAGACGTCCGGCATGCCGGCTTCCTCCAGGTACCCCCTCAGGTCGTAGCCCGATGTCAGCGTGAACTTTGGGAGCGTTACGCTGACCTCTCTCGTCTCCAGCATGCCGTCCCACTCCCTTATCATGCCGGGGGTCACCCTGCCGCCGGGCGTTATCGAGTACGTCCTCTTGCCGCCGTGCCTGCCGCAGAGCTCCTCGAGGACGAGATCCTTTGATGGCTCGGCCTCCTGCCTCGCGTCCCCGCAGACGGGGCACTCGGGGACGCGCTCTATGGCGGTGCTGGTAAACTCCATGGACTCGAGGTCGATGTGCAGGATCCTGCGCGAGAGCGCCGGCTCGCGGCCCATCACCACGCGCGCGGCCTCTGCCACCTCGATGCCGCCGACCACCGACAGTATCGAGGGGTGCACGCCCTCGATGCTGCACGTGGGCATCGAGTCCTCGTCCAGACCGGGGAATATGCAGTTATAGCAGGCGGTCCTGCCGGGAAGCACGGTGAATACCTGCCCGGCGCCGCCGCCCGTAACCCGGGCGCCCGTCCCAGCGGACGGCGCTAGTTCCCGAACGTCGTGACCACGCCAGCCGCCGGCTCTGCCATCCTGCCCATGAATAGGACGGCCCCGGTGGCGTCATCCAGCACCGCGAACATGAACGGGCGGTCCATGACGAGCTCCCCGTCGCCCCGTATCCAGGACATGTCGGGCGGGTCGTGGACCCCCTTCCTGTCCGTGTCCATGACCGCCTTTTGTATCACCCTGTCAACGTGCATGCCCGGGGCGATCCCGCCGAGGCTTGCCGACCGCTTGTCAAAGGCGGCGGAGACGCCGAGATCACCGAGCGGGCCGCGCATGTCCGTGTGCGACTCTGCGCTGAACCGCGGCACGTACAGGTCGATCTTCTCGGGGCGGAGCCCGGACATCAAGCCCGCCAGATCCCCCGCGTCGAGCCCCGCCTCGACGGACGCCAGGTCCGCGCCCGCGCCGGGTATAACGGCCAGCATTGACAGGCCGCCCCCGAGCGGGAGCCACAGCACCTCACCGTCCCCGATGTCGCGGTGCCAGCAGGCGCACTCTGGCTGCCTCATGAACTCCAGCGGCGCAGAGTCGTTCGCGCCGCCCGGCCGGTGCTCGTTGTACGCCAGACCCTCCACCCCCCTCGGACCCTCGGTCCGCACGGTCCGCACGTCGCCCGTCCAGTGCGCATGGTATGCCGCGTCGCCCGGGAACCAGACGTCCCACCCGGCGGCAAGGTATGCCGGACTCGACACCAGCAGGCCCGCGGGTGTCGAGCCGTCCCTAGGCAGGATGCCGGTGATGGCGCCGTCCGTGGCAAACTCGGCAAGGGCGGACTCGCCGCCGTATTCCCAGGCAGACCCGCCCGGATCGCCGTAGAACTGTATGTCTGTCCTGTACGCGCCGCGCACATCGTCAACGAGGGGCCCGGCGCCGGGGGCTGGATCGCCGTACACCTGCACAAAGCTCCTGACGGTCAGGGACTTGTGGAGGGCCCACGCCTCTATCCGGGTGACAAGATCCCTCGCCTCCTCCCTGCGATCCCCGGCGTCCATCTCCAGGCCGAATGCGCGCCGTATCTCCTCCCGGGTGTCCGAGGCGGCCCCCTCGTGCAGTGCCGAGAACGCGAGGTACAGGGATATCGGAGAAAAGAAGACGTTCCCGCCGTCCCCTGCCAGGACGCGGTACATCTCCATCGCGAACCCGTTGTTCTCGGCGGCAAGCCCCCGGGGTTCTGCGACGCGTGAGGGGGAGGCCATGTACGGGTAGGATGCGGTCCACGGGGCCGGCTCGAACCCGCGCGAGACGAGCACGTCCGCGCGGTCCTCTTCGACGCACGCGTGGGACCCGCGCGTCGTCTCCAGCAGCACCAGGCCTGTCCCGCACGACGCCTGCGGGGATCCGGTCGGCCCGCCGGGCCCGGGCAGGGCGTCGGAGAGGGGGATCCACGGCGCGCACAGGGCAGCCAGCAGGATCAGCAGGCAGGATGTGCCGGGGACGGGTAATGTCGAGGGCAGGCGCCGCGCCCGCGTCATGGCACGCGGGATGAGACAGCGGATCAATTGGGCCCACCGGGTTCGGGGCGGCCCTCTGCCGCGCCGCGCGCCGGATCGACGGCCGGCTCGACCGTGACCAGCACGGAGGATGTCGCCGCGTTGCCCGAGGAGTCCTCTGCCACGAACATCACCGTCGTGTTGCCCGCCGGGAACATGCCACCGGGCTCGTGGGACGCCGTCACTGGGACTGCCCCGTCGACCAGGTCGAGCGCCTCCGGCACCTCGAACCACACCACGGCTCCGTTCCATGTCGCGTTGGCCGTGATACTGGGCAGCCCGGCGATCTCGGGGGGCGTGGTGTCAAGTATGGTGACCGTCTGGTTTGCGACATGCATGGGGCCCGTAGATCCCGAGGCGGCCCATGTCACGACGGTACGGCCTAGTGGGAACGCGTCCGGCGCGTCATTGTGCACGGTGTGGTTGAGCGGGACGGCGGCGGGCGTCCCGAGATCCACCCCGGTCAGCGGGCCCTCCGCCTCTGCGACTATGTCGGGCGGCGGCAGGAACACGGATTCCTGCGCCGCGGGCACGGCTCCGGACGCCGACGGGCCCGCGGGCGCCCGCGTGTCGGCTGGCGGCTCTGGATCCGGGACCGGTTCTGCCTGCTCCTCGTCCGGTTCTGCCGGCGGCTCCTCTGGCGCTGCCGGCTGTCCCTCCGGATCAGGCGCGGGTTCCGCCGGAGCCTTTGGCTCCTCCCACGGGTCCAGCACCACGACTATGCGCGTCTTTGGCTGGGCCTCGTTGCCGGCAGCGTCCGCGCACGTATAGCGGAGCGCCTGCGGGCCGGGCGAGCGCGCGTTGATGGCGCCGTCAGAGTAGACGGTCCTCTCTGGATCGCGGTCGTCGGTGCACGTGGCGCCCGGGTCCTCGTAGGGGACGCCGTACGGGT
>UYNY03000057.1 GCA_900620265.3 Nitrosopumilaceae archaeon
GGGTCTCCAACTTGAAGATAACTTATAACACGGGGGCCCCGGTTGGGGCCCGTTGTCCGACGCGCACCAGAGCCCTGATGCCAAAGGCCCCCCCGGCGCCGACAAGGCCATTTCCGAGGGGATCCTTCTTGCAGAGTCCGGCGACCACGGGGGGGCCATAAGCTGCTTCGGCGCGGCGCTTTCGATAGATCCGGAGAACATTGACGCCCTCATTCTCAAGGGAGTCTCCGTAGCCGAGCTGGGCGACCATGACAGGGCCATGGAATACGTTGACAGGGCGCTTGCAAAATGCCCCGGTCATCCTATAATACTACTCAACAAGGGCAGGCTGCTTGCAAGGCGGGGGATGCACAACGAGGCCACGGGTTTCTTTGATCAGGCGCTTGAGGCGGAGCCCCACAATCCCCACATACTTGCTGACAAGGCCGGATCCCTTGCGGAACTTGGATCCTACAAGGGGGCGATCCGGTGCCTTGACGGGATTCCAAAAGATTCCCCCCGCGGCCCCGAGGCCCTCTTCAACAAGGGCGTACTGCTTGCCGCAACCAAGGAGCACGGGGACGCGGTGGAGTGCTATGACGGCGTGCTTGGGGTGAAGGACAGCTACAAGGCCCTCGTCGGCAAGGGGGAGTCCCTTGCCGGGCTGGGGCGACACAGGGAGGCGGTGGAGTGCTACGAGGAGGCCCTCAAGTCCCGGCCCGGCGATCCGGCAATCCTTGCCCGCATGGGCAGCCAGTTTGCAGAACTTGGCGACCACGCCGACGCGGTCATGCACTATGACTCGGTGCTGGAGTCGCGGGACTGCTACTATGGGGCGCTTGCCTACAAGGAGTTCCTGCTGGACGGGCTCGGGCGGCACGGGGAGGCCCGGGAGTGCGACGCCCTGATGATGGACGTGCTGCCAGACTATGGGACGATCCTCCTAAAGGGGCTGTCGCTCGCGGCGCTGGGGCGCCACGCCGACGCCGTAAGGTGTTATGACAGGGTGCTGCGGTCCGGGAAGAACGGCAGGGCCCTGGAGGCGAGGGACGCGTCGCTAAGGGCGCTCGATGCCGGCGCGGCCCGGTGATCCCGGCCCCCCGCGCAAGGTTCAAAAGCGGATCGCCCCTCCCCGGGGCCATGCTGGGGCGCCGCAAGAGGGAGGATCCGGACGGCCTCTCGAGGAAGGCAAGGGGGTTTGCCTCGCGCGGCATGTTCCGCGAGTCGCTCGAGATGCTGGACCGCGCCCTAGAGCTGCGCCCCGGTGACCCGGGGCTGATGAGCAACAAGGGGCTGGTGCTCTCGTCGCTGGGCAGGCTTGACGAGGCGATCGCCTGCTGCGACGCGGCGCTAGAGGCAGAACCGGGGGATCCCGCCGCGATGGGCAACAAGGGGATCGCCCTGACGGGGCTCGGGCGCCACGAGGAGGCGCTCGGGTGCTTTGACCACATGCTGAGGAACAACCCGCGCGACGCGGCGGCCCTGAGCAACAAGGTCCAGGCGCTGATCGCGCTGGGCAGGGCCGGCGAGGCGCTAGCCGGATCGGACGAGGCGCTCGCCGCCGACCCCCGGAACGCGATGCTGCTAGCCGCGCGGGCCATGTCGCTCGAGGCGCTCGGCAGGACGGACGAGGCGCTGGCAAGCTCGGACGCGGCGCTCGAGGGGGACCCCGGCGAGGCGCGGGCGCTCAACGTGGGCCGGTCCATACGGCGCAGGGCCGGCGACCCGTACGCGCGCGCAGAGTCGCTCTACAGGGCCGGCAGGTTCGCCGAGGCGGCCGCCCGGTGCGACGAGGCGCTCTCGGCGAGGCCGGGGGACGCCGGCGCGCTCGGGCTCCGCGGGATAGCGCTCTCGGGGGCCGGCAGGCACGCCGACGGCCTCGAGTCGTGCCAGAGGGCGCTGAAGATCCAGCCGGAGAACGCGGCGCACGTGGCCAACATGGGCACGATCCTCTCCAGGATGGGGCGCCACGCCGAGGCGCTCTCGTGCGCCGAGAAGGCGATCGCAGCAAAGCCGGACGACCCGCACCTGATCGCCAACAAGGGGATAGCCCTGTCGGGGCTGGGCAGGACGGGGGAGGCGCTCTCGTGCATGGACGCGGCGCTCTCCATGCTGCCCGGCGACGTGGCGCTGCTGCGCCACAAGTTCCCCATCCTGCTTGGCGCCGGAAGGCACGCCGACGCGCTATCGTGCTGCGACGAGGCGCTCGCCCTGGCGCCGCGCGACGCGGACCTGCTGGCCGGAAGGACGGCCGCGCTCTTCGGGGTCGGCAGGTTCAGGGAGGCCGGCAGGTCGTGCGAGAGGGCGCTCGAGGTGGACCCGGGCAACGAGCTGGCGCTCGAGATAAAGAAGATAATAGACGAGTCGGGGATCATGCAGGACGCGTGAGGGCGGACCCATGGTGCCGCGGGGCTCTTGGAGGAGCACGCCGGTACGATGCTGCTGTGTTATGCCGGGCCCGTACCATGGGGACGGGCCGGGGCCTTGGATCACGCGGGACGGCGGGCGCGGGGGCCGCGCATGCTACAGCGGGACAAACCTACTCTCCCACCGCCTCGCCTCATCGAGCTTTGCGACGCACTCTGCGCACTTTTTGGTGCCGGGCGCCAGCTTCATAGTCACAGAGTAGGTGCCCGCAAAGTCCGTGTCACACCTGAACCCGAATATTGCCCGGTAGTGGGCCTCCGGGAGCGGGCCGTCCGGCGTGGCCAGCGCGTGCCACCCGCGCTGAAAGTACGGGGGCTCCTGCAGGGGCGGCCCCTCGCCGAGCCTCTCTAGCAGGTTGCGCACGGCCACGTGGTTGCGGCGCCTCGTGTACTTTGGCACCTTGCTGGCCCCCAGTCTGCCAAGCACCGCCCATGCCTGTTCTGTGTCCATCCATGTCCGGGCCTGCCGGATCCATAAATATTTCTGAACCTGGGGCGTGTTTGGCCCTTGAAATTTTATATACAGCCACCCCTCCACACGGGCCGGCAAGTAAGGCCCGCGGGGCACCGTGGCATCCGGTTGAAAGGATGACAGCCGTGTCGACGGCGAGGGACGAGTAGGTCGGGGTCGCCGCTCTTGTTCTGGCACGCTCCATTTGGTCATACTTCCCGCTCCTTTGGCAGTGTGCCTAGGCCCGGAACCCGCGCGTGTTACATGTAATCAAACCTGCTCTCCCACCGAATTACCTCGTCCAGCTTTGTGACGCACTTTGTGCATTTTTTGGAGCCCGGCGCAAGCCTCATCGTCACGGAGCGCGTGCCCGGAAGATCTGCGCCGCACATGAACGCAAAGAACCCCCAGTAGTGCGCCTCCGGTAGCGGGCCGTCCGGCGTGGCCAGCAGGTGCCACCCAGCCTGGAAGTGAGGGGGCTCCTGCAGGGGCGGCCCCTCGCCGAGCCTCTCTAGCAGGTTGCGCACGGCCACGTGGTTGCGGCGCCTCGTGTACTTTGGCACCTTGCTGGCATCCAGCCTGCCAAGCACTGCCCATACCTGCTCTGTGTCCATGTCTAGTACCTGAGCCTCCGCCCCATAAATATTTTGAATCGCCGGAGGTCGTGCGTGCCCGATTCTTAAAATTTTATATACCGCTGTCCCCCATACAGGTCGGCGAGTAAGGCCCACGGGGCACCGTGGCATCCGGCCGAAAGGATGACAGCCAGGCAATTGGCTAGGGACAACTAGGTCGGAGTCGCCAAATTTCAATCACGGGTTGAACACCTTCCCCCCTAGCCGGCAGGAGTCCTGCTGATCCGGATCTTGGCCTTTAGACGATCATATGCGCGCAGGTCGGCGTTCTCAAACGCGCTCTGGACCGAACCTGCAACATAGTCCGCGGCCTGGATCATCGGGCTTGCCTCCGAATACTCTTGCCTGATTGAAACGGCGCAGCGACACGGATCCGGCCTGGTCTTGTATACGTCCTCTGAGTAATCCCGCTCGAATTTCTCTATTACCTTGCGATTAAAGCTCCTGTCTAATGTGATTTGAATCGTGCCGTTTGTATTGTTTTTACAGTAACGCTCCTCTATCATAGGGATCACTTTTGCAAGTACTTCGAGATACAAAGGTGCTATGCCACCGTATATGGATTTGGGCTGGGTCTTTTCTATGCACATTACCCCAAAGTCCTCGTCGAGTTCTAACATGGCGTCGATAAACCTGTTGCGCGTCTTAACATCGTCGTCTGAGAATTTGAACTCGTTGGATTTTTTGTTGGGTTTTTTTGTTTTATTGGTGTTTTTCAGGGCATGCTTAACTTTGGAGCTTCCATCCATGTGGATGCGAGTGTCTCTACAGGTAAACCCAAGCGTAAAATACTTTGATGATCTATCCGAAGAGTTCCAGTTTCCAGATTCGTCCATGTGGACCTCTATGCACGGGGCCCGTCCAGTGTCCGAACCGGCCTCCTTCATGGCAGGCAGCCCCCACCCGAGATTCTGCCGCCCATGGGGAATCCCGGAGCCTTTGCAGCAGGGACGTCTGTAATGGGTCTCATACCTGATCGACGCCTGGGGACGATCACCCGCGGGGCGCCTGCCAGAATACCATGTCTCCCGGCCCCGTACCTCGGGCCATATCCTGTGATCCCCTGCCCCTCCTTTACTGCGCGCCCGCCGCCGGTTCTGTGTTCCGTCATCCGGTTGGTGGGCCTTGGATCGTGGACGGCGATCACGGATGCCGCGATCTCTTCCTCCCGTCCTTGGTGAGGGGACACACCCGTCTCCCAGATCCGCTTTCATATAAGTCAGGGTTATCTAGGTATAACCGAACCCCGACTCGCATCCCTGATTGCTCTGGCGGATCATTTAGATGGTTCTGCAGCCGCCATCAGCCCAAAGCGGGGCCGCATCTGCCGCGTTGGTAATAGGCGTCCCTGCATCCTTGCCACTACGGCCCCATTTCCCGGGGGGCACGGGCCGGAGCTCCGCCCACCCCGCCTTTTGATGCGGTTTAAAAGGCAGATGGCCCGACCACGGGCCGCGTTCCCTCCCGTCACAGTGGGTCAAAGATGCTCTTCCGCTGCTTCCATACCTCCAGCTTTGCGACGCACCCGGCGCATTTTTTGATGCAGGATCCATCCTCATCGTCACGGAGTGCGTGTCCGGAAGGTCCGCGCCGCACATGAACCTGTAAAAGCACGCATAGTGGGCCTCCGGGAGCGGGCCGTCCTTGGTGGCAAGCAGGTGCCATCCAGCCTGGAAGAACGGCGGCCCTGCGATGGGCGGCCCCTCGCCGAGCCTCTCAAGCAGGTTGCGCATGACGGCGCGGTTGCGGCGCTTTGTGTATTTTGGCACCTTGCTGGCATCCAGCTTGCCCAGCACCGCCCACATCTGATCCGGATCCATGCGGGGGCCGATTCTTCCCCCGCCCTTAAGTATTGCCGCCGGAGATCATGCCGGCCCACGCCTGATTTTGAGATGTCCCGGAGCCAAATCTTATATGGAGGCCTCCCGTGGCGAGGGGTGCGGGCGGTGAGTAAAGTTCACGGGGCACCGTGACATCCGGTTGAAAGGATGACAGCCAGGTAATTGGCGAGGGACAATTAGGCCGGGGTCGCCGTCTCGTATCTTAATCATATCGGCCGGGCCGCGCCCGGCATTCTTATAGCCGCTGGACATGGGGGGTCGTAACATGGAGGATCCTATGCTTCGTGCAATCATAAAACGCCTTGATCGGTCGTCCCGCAGGTTGAGTGGGCGCTGGAGATATGCCGCCGGATAAAGGAGGCCGCCTGCACGTACTATTACGAGACGATCCCCGCCGCCGCCCCGTATGGTAGGCCGGCGCCGCCCGGGCGACAGGCAGAAATACCGGGGGTGCCGGCGCGTGGTGCATGGGGCGCAGGAGATACCGGCGGTACCGGCCGCGGTACGGGTACCGCCGGCGCCGGCGGTCCCCCGCCTCATACGTGGCGGCGACCTTTGCCGTCGTGGCCGTCGCGTTCGGGATGGCGCTCTGGCTCGGGCTGGTCGCCGTCCCGGGGCTGGACCTGCCGCGGTTTCCGGACCTGCCGGCGGTGGAACTTCCGCCCATGGATCTGCCCGACCTGCCTGCCCTGATTCCACTCCCCCCGCCCGCCGCCTCCCCGCCGGACTTGGCGCCCGCGCCGCCTCCCGCGCCCAATCCCGGACCGCCCGCGGCCCCACCTGCGCCCCCGCCCGCGCCGCCTGCTCTGCCTCCCCCGGCCCCGAGCCCGCCCCCCTCCCCGCCGGCAGGGGCGACCTCCGGGCTGGACATGGCCCTGGTGGCAGACATTGTGTACGAGATCGTCAACGCGGAGAGGGAGTCAAGGGGCCTGCACGCCATATCGAGGGACGCCGATCTTGACAGGATATCCTACATGCACAGCCGGGACATGGCCGAGAGGGGGTACTTTGAGCACGTGAGCCCCGACGGCCTGGATCCGACGGGCAGGGGGCGGGCCGCCGGGTACGAGTGCGTGAACGGCGCCTATGTGGGCCTGTGGGAGAACATCGCGAGGGTGCCCACGTACTGGCAGTACTATGTGCTTGGGGATCCGTCGACCTACTCGTGGTACGCCGGGGAGGCCGAGTTCGCAGGAAAGATCATGGACGTGTGGATGAACAGCCCGGGGCACAGGGACAACATACTGCGCGGATCACACGTCAGCGTCGGGATCGGCATACACGTGGATGCCTATGAGGAGGCGTTCGCGACGCAGAACTTTTGCTAGGACGCGCGGGAGATCCTTTTTGGAGCGGCATGCCGGCCGCCGGGGCCTTGGCGCCCAATATGCCGCCTCTTTCGCATGTAGGATGCCGGTGGTCCCCGTCAGGCGGCGATGTCACTTGCCATCTCTATCCTGGCCTTGGCTGCCTCGAGCTCTTCCGTGTTGGAGGTAATAGAGATTGCCACCCTGAGATGCAGTAGGGCCTCCTCGTTCCTGCCCAACCCGGCGAGCGCCAGCCCGATGCCGGCCCTAAAGTAGGGAATGTCCCGGTCCCCTTGATAATCCCCCGCGTATCTGAGCGCCTCTGCGTACCTGCCCATCCCGGCCAGAATCCTCGCCTTGAACCCGGCGGCGGCATGATAGTCGCGCTTTACACCAAGAGATCGTTCTGCATGCTCAAGCGCCTCTTCCTTCCTGCCCAGCCCGTACAGGGCGCACGCCTTTGAGAGCCAAGGCGCGGCGCTGTCGGGCCCCGCTGCAAAGTCCCCCTCCACCATGTCAAGCGCCTCCTCGTATCTTCCGAGCTGGCACAAGAGGCGGGCCGTGTAGCTGCTCCCGTGGTCGGGGCGCCGCCTGCCGGGGGGACCCCTCTTGATGTCGGCGTACTTTTTCGGGTTCCTGATATAGTCCTCCAGGATCGACACGGACTGCTCGCGCGGGCACGCCCCCCAGTACTCGAGGGTGTAGGACACACCGTCTATGATCTGGCCGACGTCATAGCGGTCGAGGCCCTCGAACTTGGACAGGTCCCTCTCCAGGGCCGCGATGACGTCGGCTATGGTGTCCTCGTC
>UYNY03000058.1 GCA_900620265.3 Nitrosopumilaceae archaeon
TGTATGCCGACCGGATATTTGCGACCTATACGTGGAAGGAGCAGAACTCGGACGACCCGGACGCCTCCGGCTATGAGGAGGTCGACCTCTCCGTCACCGTCGAGGTCGTGACCGGCGAGGTCGTCGACATCATCTACCAGATATTCCCCATCGAGAGGTTCGGGGATCCCAACTGGGTCTCTGACTATCGCCGCAAGGCCGACCACTTTGCAAAGATGGTCATCGATACCATACTGCGGAATACGATCCTTGCCGACAAGATGGTCTCCCACTATGCAAAGACCGAAAAGATATCAGAGGTGGCGGCCCTCCAAAAGCTTGAGGACCTGACCCCGCTTGCAAAGATCGTCCTAGGCGCAAAGGCAAAGGCCGTCGAGGCGACCGAGGAGGATGCCGAGGAGGAAGAGGCCCCCGCCGAGATCCCCGACGGTGCAAAGCCGGGCCCCATTGACATCGAGTTCAAGTCAAAGGTAAAGCCGTCGGCCCCCTACGAGGCCCCGGAGCACACCATCAAGACGTGGGGCCGCCGCGGCACCGGCAACGCCATCATGGGGGTCTGGGGCGAGTTCGTCTCCGTCGATTATGACATCTGCGTGGCCGACGGCGGCTGCATCGAGGCCTGCCCCGTGAGCGTCTACGAGTGGTTCGACACCCCGGGCAACCCGGCCTCCGGGAAAAAGCCCCTCATGTCAAAGGAGCCTGACTGTATCTTCTGCCTCGCCTGCGAGGGCGTCTGCCCTCCGCAGGCCATCAAGATATTCGAGCAAAAGTGATTTGCAGGTATAAATAGATCAGCTCCACCGCCCCACGGCAGTGCCCGCCAACCCCTTCATCCAGCTGGTGTTCGACCTCTTCATTCTCTCGGCCATCATCATCACGGCCTACACGTGCAACTTTTACTATCTGGCCATCCTCTCAAAGAGGCCGCTGACCCGCCGGCCCGGCGAGCCGGGGTGGACCCCGTCGGTCACCATCCAGCTGCCAATCTACAACGAAAAGTACGTGGCTCGGCGGCTGGTCGAGGCCGTCTGCGCCCTTGATTATCCGAGGGACCGCATGAGGATAATGGTGCTTGATGACTCTGATGATGACACCGTCGAGGTGCTCGGCAGGATCGTGGCAGAGTACAAGGGGCGCGGCTTTGACATCGAGCACGTCAGGCGGGGCACCCGGAGCGGGTACAAGGCGGGGGCCCTAAAGCATGCGATGGCCACCACCGATACGGAGCTGGTGGCCATCTTTGATGCCGACTTTATCCCGCCCAGCTGGTTCCTCCGCCGGGCCATCCCGCACATTGCCAGCCCCGAGGTGGGCCTCGTCCAGTGCAGGTGGGGCCATGTCAACGAGGACTATTCGGCGCTGACGAGGGCCCAGGCCCTCGCCCTTGACATGCACTTTCTTGTAGAGCAAAAGGCAAAGAGCGACTCGCACCTCTTCATGAACTTTAACGGGACGGCCGGCATCTGGCGGCGCGACTGCATCACCGACTCGGGGGGCTGGAACGAGGGCACCCTGGTGGAGGACCTGGATTTGAGCTACCGGGCCCAGATGGGCGGGTGGAAGTGCGTCTTTCTGCCAGATATCGTGGTGAATGCCGAGCTGCCCGTCCAGATGAACGCCGCAAAGAGGCAGCAGTTCCGCTGGGCAAAGGGATCCATCCAGTGCGCCGTAAAGCTGCTCTCAAAGATCGCCACCAGGCCGGGCCTCGCCCTGGAGGCCCGGATCCAGGCGTTCATCCAGCTGACCCGCCATGTCGTCTATCCGCTCATGCTGGTCCAGTTCCTGGCCCTGCCGATCCTGCTCGTCTCTGAGGTGAACCTGTACGTGGTGAGCCTGGTGCCGGCCCTCACCATAGCGGCATACCTTGCCATGGGGCCGGGGGCGTTCATGATGATAATGCAGCGAATGTACGGCAGATCGTGGAGATCGAGGGCCTGGATACTGCCGGCCCTGCTGATCTACAACGCCGGCATGTCCGTCAACAATACAGTCGCCGTCTTTGACGCCGTGTTCGGCAAGAAGAACGAGTTCCTGAGGACCCCAAAGTACGGCATCACCTCGAGGGCCGAGGACTGGCGTGGCAAGGCGTACAACCTGCCGTTCACGAGGACGACCCTGCTCGAGGCGTTCTTTGGCGTCTACGGGGTGATAGCCGTCTTTGCGGCCATCTTCTCTGCCAACCCCGTATTCGTCCCCATCATCGCCATCCAGACGGCGGGGTTCTTTTACATCGCCTCGATGAGCGTCTCGCATACCAGGTTTAAAAGAGATAAATCAGGCGCCCCGGGGCCCGGCGGCATGGCATCTGCCGCGTACCGGCTGGCCCTGGCGGGGATTGCGGGGATCATCATATTCGGCGGCTATATGGCCATATCAGGCTATGACTCTGACATCTATCCGCTGGACCGCATGCGCGGCCACATGGACGGGATAATCGGCTCGTCGGATCCTGCCACCATCCTGCAGCACCTTGACGCCGTCCGGGACGACCTCGGGCCGGTCCTTGAAAAGATACCAGAGGGGACGGGGCCCGGCGGCGAGGCGACCCGGAACCCCGTCTGGTTCTTTCCCACCCCGTCCACCGACTTTGTCAGGATAGAGGGCGACGTCGAGGGGATGGCCCGGGACGTGCGGGCGGCAGCCTCGCTATCCAGGGACGATGCTGCATACCATACTGCCATGATCGACGCGAGCGCCAGGGCGGTCCTGCTGCGCGAGAACATCATGGATGCCACCCCCTACATGTACGTCAGCATCGCCAACATCATATTCGGGACGGTCTGGATAGCGGCCATCCTCGGGATATTCGCGGCCCTAAAGCGCAAAAAGGCCCAGATCGAGCAGGCCGGCGTCTAGGAGATCCCAAGGTCGGCCCGGATCTCGTCGACGGCCCTTATCCCATAGATGTCGCGGACCTGCCTCGTCCTGACGGCCCCCCGGAGCGCCTCCCTGCCAAGGTGCTTTGAGAGGGCCGCATACGCGTCGGCGAACCGGACCTCCCACCTGTCGGCCGACTCGAATATGCGGCCCACCGCCCACTCGACGGTCTCATCCGGGATATCCCTGCCGGCAAGATCCCTGAACCTTGAGATGATGGCGGCCGTCTGCGACGACATCCTTGAAATCTCTGACGTCCCGCCGTACTTTGACTCTGACGCGGTCCTCACAGACGCCTCGAACCTTGATAACTCCAGCAGGGCGAGCACCTCCCTTGAGGACTCTGCAGCCGCCCGGCCGGCGGCGGCCCCCGCCTGCCGGAGCTCGCCGCGCATGTCGTCCATCCCCTCCTTTTGCCTCTCGGCGATCCCCGCAATCTCCCTCTCGAGCCCGTCTATCCGCGGGGCCAGCGAGGCGGCCCTGCCGACCCTTGAGGAGACCTCGCCGATCTCCCGCCCCAGGTCCCTGACCGTCGATGCCAGCGGCCCGGTGTCGGGGATCCGGTCAGAGATCCCATCCAGCGAGCCCCTGATGGCCGAGATCTCCTTTTCGAGCGCAGCTGCCGACCTGGCAGTATCTGCCACGCCGGCAAGCTCCTCCCTGATCCTTGATATCTCGGGCGCCCCGGCCTCGAGGCCCCCCGTCCGGTCCGAGATCCCCCTGATCTCCCTTCCCATCTTTTCGATCTCGCCGGGAAGACCGGCCAGATGGCCCGTCCTTGATGACACCTCGCGCAGCCCGTCGCCGAGCTTGTCAAGCCTCTTTCCAATCCTGATTATCATCTCCGAGTTGTTCCTCGCCGCGTTGAGCGTCTCGTCGATCCGGGCCGACACGCCGGCCCCGCCGGACTTTTGCAGCTCTGCCACCTCCTCTTGCATCCTGTCCGCCTGGGCGGCGAGCTTTTCGAGCAGCCCGGACTGGATGCCGGCCTGGGACATCCCCGCATAGATCTTCTTGGCATCGCCCTCCAGCACCGAGATCCGGCCCGACTGCTTTTGTATCTCCTCGAGGGCCCCGGCGACGGCCCCTATCCCCTTGTACATCGAGGCCAGCACCTTTTGGTTCTCGGCGAATATCTTTGCCATCGCCCTCACCTCCTTTTGGAGGGCCTTGTTGGTGTCAGAGACGGCGGCCACCTTTTTGAGGACCGACGCCGGCGTCGGCTCCCTCGCCTTCCTGGTCCCCGCCTTTGCGGCCATGGGGTACCCCCCGTACCGTGATGATAAAAAAGTTGGGCAGGCGCCCAAGGACTATCCGTTGACCGTGTCCGGGCCGTGTAGCAGCTCGTGGATGGTCTTCTCAGCAAGGCCGTTGGGGGACTCGAGAAAGCCCCTCGTGCAGTACTCGCATTGGATCATGCTTACGGTACAGTACCGTACTATTTATGTTGCTGGTTATTGGCAGATAACCGGCGCGGTCAGGTACCCCAGGTCTATCTCCTCATCGGTGCTCGGCAGACCTGCTCATCATCCCGCGCGGGGCCACGCACGGGCCCGGATATGGGTCTTGGTAACTGTTTTTAACCAACCTGACTAGGCCCCACCATGCAGGGGTCCGTTCTCCAGTCGTTCTGGGACTCGGCGGGCGCCGCGGCCGGCTCGCTGCTAGAGGAGATCACGCCAGAGCTGCCCCACACCAGCTTTGTGACGGACCTTGCATTCATCATGATAATCGGGGCCGTCGTCACGCTGGCCTTCTTCAAGATACGGCAGCCCCTGATAATCGGGTACCTGTTTGCCGGCATGCTGATAGGGCCGCTCTCACCAATATGGTCGCGGGCGCTCCCCGACGGCCACCTGCCGACCGACGTCTTTGAGGGGGTGGGCCTGCTGACTGACATATCGGCGCTCAACCTCTTTGCCGAGATCGGGGTTATACTGCTGCTCTTTGTAATCGGGATAGAGTTCCCGTACGCAAAGATACGCAGCATCGGGAGGGTGGCAGTCGGGGCCGGAACGCTGGGCCTGCTGGCCACCCTGGGGGCCGTCTTTTACGCGGCGGGGGCGCTCGGCCTCGGGTTCATGGACGCCCTCTTCATTGCGGCCGCCCTCTCGATATCAAGTACTGCCATCATCGTAAAGATACTGGAGGACTCGGGGCGCATCGGGAGCGAGTCGTCCCTGCTGGTGCTTGGGATACTGATCGTCGAGGATGTCGTGGCAGTCATCCTGATATCGACGCTCCAGTCCGTCGCCCTGGTCGGGACCGTCTCCGTCGAGTCGATAGTGGTGGTGGTGGTCGTGGCCGCCGGTCTGATAGCAGGCACGTTCACCATCGGGACCCGCGTCATCCCGGGGCTCATAGACAGGGTGGCAGCCGCCGAGCACCGCGAGATACTCCTGCTGAGCGTGCTCGGGGTCTGCTTTGGGTACGCGCTGCTTGCCAACATCGTGGGGCTCTCAGTCGCCATAGGGGCGTTCCTGGCAGGCGTGCTCGTGGCAGAGTCGCGCTCGGCAGAGGTCGCAAAGCTGCTCTCTAGCCCCATCAAGGACATGTTTGTTGCCATCTTCTTCATATCGGTAGGTGCCCTGATGGACGTCTCGGACCTTGGCAGCTACGTGGTGGTGGCCGCCGTCCTCATCGCCGTCGCCGCCGCCGTAAAGCTCGGCGGGAGCCTGGCCGGGAACCTGCTCTTCAGGCAGGGGCGCCCAAAGGCGCTCCGCTCGGCGTTCACGCTGTCAGCTCCGCGCGGCGAGTTCTCGATCGTGATAGTAAAGGTGGGGGTGGACATTGGCGCCGTCAGCGCGTTCCTCTTCCCGCTGATAGGGGTGATCTCGATAGTGACGGCGTTCATATCACCGTTCCTCGTAAAGGCGGGGGACCGCGTCGCAAAGGCCTCGGAGGGGGCAGGCGACGGGCGAGCTTGAGGACCTGAGGGCCAGGTCGCACGGCGGCCTGACCTCGACGCGGATTGGCGGGCTTGATGTCCCCTGCATCGTGGTGGAGAGGGAGCGGCACGCCCGCATCTCGTCCGGGATGGCCGGCGCGGCGGTAAGGACGGACCTTGACATCATACAGGACGGGCTGGGGCACGCCTTTGTGGATGTATCGCTCTCCACGCCCGGCATCCGGGAGACGTTCCTCGTGGACGCGGGCGAGGCCCTCTGGTTCTTTGAGATGCTTGCAGGATCCGGGATGCTGGCAGCCGTGCCCGTCGGCGGCGGGGACGTCTTTGCGGTGCAGCTGCCGAGGCCGGAGAGGGCCGGGGAGGCGCTATCCATGATAAGAAAGGCATTGGATGCAGTTACCGGGATTTGAACCCGGGTCTCTAACTTGGCAAGCTAGAATATTAACCAAACTGTACTATAACTGCATGGCGGGCCCTATGGCCGGGTTGGTATTAAACTGTTTTTCACGATCCCGGTCCGTGCCTGAGGGGGTCCTGCTCAGGCATGAGATCCGCCCTCTGTCAGGATCGTCCATCAAGCTTAAATACTCCTATCTCCGACCCACGGGCACATGGAGAACACCGTGGCAAGGCGGGCAACGAGCATAGCCCTTATGGCGATCATGGTAGCTGGCGGGATGACGATCGCGTTCCCAAGCGCCACGCCTGATGCAATGGCCGCACCACGCAGCCTTGCAAACCTGAGCGTATCGACCACCGTGTTCGGCGGCCCGATGGTCATCGAGATCATCGTCCAGGACCCGAACATCGATGAGACCGGCGAGAGGCAGGGCGAGCCGGACGTCACCTTTGACGGCAAGGATCTGCGGATGATCCAGGGGTCGGAAGGGTACTGGTACGCCTATGTCGCCAACGCGAGGATCGTCGAGCTATTCGAGTCCGAGGCCGCTTATGACAACAACAGGCTCGGCAACAGGGCCGGGACCGGCGTCGACTTTGGCACCTATTGCCCGAACCCCGACGACTGGATACTGA
>UYNY03000059.1 GCA_900620265.3 Nitrosopumilaceae archaeon
CCTGGCCCTGCTCGTCCGTATCATCATAGTCCATGCGGATGCCGTCCTCGTCGGTATAGTCGCCGTCCAGTATGAGTATGGTGTCCTCGACGAGGCCGGTTGCCATCGACGCGGTGGTGCCGACGGCGACATCCGCGGTATCATCGGCATTGCGCTCTGTGTTTATCTGGTTGAGCATGACATACTCGATCGTCCCGTCAAATATGCCGGTGTTGATGCCCGTCTCCTCCAGCGTGGTTATGGTGCCTTCGGTGTTAACCAGACGCAGGATCAGCGTGATCTCCGCGTTCGAGGCCGGCGCGACGGCATCCGCGAAAGAGACCCTGAGATCACCACTGTATGCAGTGACGGCTGTCCTCCGCGCCTCGTGGTTGTCAATGCGCACGTTGCCCTCGTTGCCCTCTGTGATGAACGTGCCCCCTGCGCCAATCCCCATGTTAAAGTAGTCGCCGCCCCCGCTGGCCCAGACCTTTACCTTTGCGTTATCGCCCAGTGCGGTGATATCCCACTCAAAGTAGAGGGCCCTGTTGGCTGCAAGGCCCTGCCCAAGTATCTCACCCCTGCCGCGGTCCACTATATGCTGATCACCGTTGAGGGCGGTTCCGCTGTTAATGCTGCTGACCCCGCTGGAGTCGGGAGTTCCAGTCCCGCCGACGTCCAAATTGATGGGCAGTGATGTCACGACAAAGTTCGACTGGAGCGGCACCACCGTCTCGCCCTCGGCGCCGAGCTGTATGCTAAGCGGGTTGCCGTCGGCGTTGACCCTGATATAGTCGGTGACCAGCGAGTTCTTGTTGAGGTCAGGATCGGTCACTGATACGGGCAGCTCCTCGCCGGAACCCCAGTCAGAGCCGACGGCTGCCGCGTCCATGTTGAGGACCGCGGTCGAGTACCCGACGAACCAGTTCTTTGCGGTATCCGCATAGGTGATGGCAAAGGGATTTTCGCGGCCAATACCGTCGTTGCCGGTGCCCTCCGGGCCGGTGACAAGGCCCGCCGCGCTGTTGCCGTCCGTGTTCTCAAAGAGGCCGGTGTTCTTGCCCGACTCCTTGAAGGTCACGAGGTTCATGGCGGTCCCCACGGCAGTATCGCCGTTGTCGTTGTCATGGACCCTCAGGACGTAGTTGGTGGCAGTTGGCGCGGGGTCGGTGTTAAGGTCGTTCCTGTCAAAGATCAGCACGCCCGACGTGTCAAAGTCAGTCGCGCCCCTAGCGACGCTCGTGACCCTGAGATTGTCGACGTTGGCGGCAGGGATCTGCAGGGTGCCTGCAGAATCAAAGAGGTGGTAATAGACGTTGTCCGAGTCGGCGGCAACCGTGTTGGCATCAAAGGTCCAGACGTCGATGTCGGTGGGGTCGATGTTGAGCAGGTTGTCGTTGATGTCGACGTGGACGTGGGCGTCATGGGGGTACTTTGACCTGTCAACGTCAAAGCTTGCAAGGTCGTCCATGTCGGACTCGTACCGGATGACGATCTCCTGGGGCGAGCCGCCCTTGTTGTAGATGACCTTTATGGAAGAGTCGTCGGAAATGTCGTCGAACGCCTGGATGAACGGCCAGTATGCAAGGGAGGCCATGCGGTTGTTCCCAATGTTCTCGCCGGGATCGGTCGCGGTGCCGCCGGGGGTGCTCGGGGTCTTTGCGACGCGGAGGACGTTCATGGTGGGCATGGATATATCGTTGTTCGTGCCGCATGTGGCGTTGGTAGTGTATACGGTAATGCTGGTGTCAAAAGACCTTCCGGGGAATATGGCATCAGACGTGCCATCATCGCACACGGTACCAAAGGCCATCCCGGTGCCGGGGTCGTTGCCAAGGTTGTGATCGGCCGCTGCAAGCATATCCGCGTTGGCAACATATGCATACCAGTACCCGTCATCCCCCTGGACCATCCTGAGGTTCTTGCCGTCAAAGGTGACGTCGGGCTCACCCTGATCAATGCCCGTATCATCAAGGTTCGGATCCTGGACGATGATCTCGACAACCATCGGGCCGCCGAACATTGTGGTCGATACGCCGAGGTTGGCAAGCTTGCGTGGCTCTGCCATGGCGTCGGGGGTTGCTCCCGGGAACGCAATCGTCATCCCGCCAGCCACCATGATCGCCATAAGGGCTATGCTCGTTGCCCGCCTTGCCACGGTGTTCTCCATGTGCCCGTGGGTCGGAGATAGGAGTATTTAACCCTGATGGACGATCTGGTTACAGGCTGCGAGGATCCCGATCCGGCGTCCGATCCTGCACCATCCCGGGGCCGCGGCGGCCCTGCATACAAGGGACGGCCCCACGGGGGCTTTTGGCCCATGGTATTCTAGCAGGCACGGGCCCGGCCCGCCTCCCGGGACCGCGGATCTCCGCAGGTCGTACACGGGGTTGGGAGGATATGGCGGCCAGGTTCACGCCCGTAACATGGGCGGCCGGCGTGAAATCCGGCCGCATGGGTCCACGCCAAGCACGGGGCGGGTACTAGATGCTCACCCGGATCCATCTAGGCCGGCCCCGGGGGGGACAGGGCACGGGGGCCATCCGGGGCAGCCATGCGGGGGATGGCGTCAAGGTGCATGGGGATACGCCCTAGGAAGGAGAACGCGCGGATCAGGGACGGGCACTACAGGGGCAGGTCGGATATGGACATTGCAAGGATGCACGAGATCGTGGCGGAGACGGCGGCCGGGATCGCCTCTCCCACGCGGCCGCCTTTGGTATACGGCGGCGCCCACGCATCCCCGCCCGGCGGCGGCAAAGGGCGGGGAAGGGGCTGCCTCGCAGGACGTCGGCCGGCCGGGTAAAAGGGGGCCGAAAAGGGGCACATGGGCGCGCCGCACGGCCGCAGATCCTGGGGCAGGGGGACGCGCCGGCAGGTGCGGATCCAGGATCAGGCCGGGATAATCAGGGGGCAGGCGGCCGGCATCAAGCTCGTGCAGGTGGTCACGGCATGGACCGGGATGATCCACGTGCCCGATGTGCGGCAGGGAGGTCGTGCCGTACAGCAGCGCCGCCGGGGGCACGTAGCTCGGGACCTCATCTGCTGGCGATAATCCCAAAGCCGTGGCAGATGGTTGTTGGCAGTTAGGGCCAGTCATGCCGTTCCTGACGTCTTTGGGTTCAGGCCGTCGGCCGTGGCCTCGTACAGGTGACAAGGGCCATCGCGGAAGCGCCGGACGTAGAGAACGGGAGGATGTGCCAAAAGGGCGCGGTACGCCGCGGCCGACTAGACGCCGTACAACATCAACTGCGGGCGCGGCTGCGTCTGGCCGGCCAAGGGCGGTGACATCGTCCGGATATACGCGGTTCCGCCGCGCGGGCCGGCGGCGCTCGCCAGCATATGTGGTAACCGGGACACGGCGTCTGTCACCGGCAGGTACGCCGCCTATGACGGGCCGCCCGCCGGTGGCGCCGATCCCGCATACCCTGCGGGGCCGGGTGGCCGAACGGGGCGGGGGCTGCCGAGAGGGACCTGCGCCGGTGGCTGCAAGATGTCGTGCATATGGCAGGGTGCTCCGGGTGGTGGCAGGTGCGCGGGGCAGGCAGGACGGCCGGGATCGCCGCCGGGTACACGCGCCTAGGCCACAGGTACGGCGCAAAGCTGGCGACCCACGGAGGGGCTACTTGAACTGATGGAGAACCCGGGCGAACAGCGCGTGCAAGCGGGCCATCCGGCGGGCCGTCATGCAGCTCAGTACCCACCAGAGGCTTGACGGCCCGGACGGAGGATCTTTGGCGTGCTGATGACATGCACGTGCACGTAAAAGCTGCAGGGCCGGGATCCGGCCCAAGGACGCCTAAAAGTGCTCAGGGGAAGGTGAATTCATGCATCCGGCCGGGCCTAGCTGACCGTTATCTCTAGGGATACCGGGGGCGAGAGGGCCTCTGGGTTGGAGACTGACTCCCACGCGAACGTGGTGGCAGTGTACGTGCCGGACGCTGCCGGGGTCCACGAGACTGACGGGCTAAAGGACTGGCCCTCTGCCACGCTGCCTGATATCCACGCGAGGTGGACCGTCACGTTGTCCTCGTCCTGGATCTGGACGAGATAGGCGAACGCCTGGTCCCTCGTCTGGCCGTTGGTAAGATCCGCGGTAACCTGGACCTGCTGGTCCACCTGGACCGTATCCAGCGTAGAGCCAAAGTTGTCAACGACGCGGAGGTTTGATACCGGGACCCTCTCGAGCGGCGGGACGATGGTCCCGATGAGCGCCGTTGCGGATATGGTCAGCTCGTCGCCGCGGCTGTGCGGGTCGGGCAGGGTCGTATCATCATACTCGGCCGTGATGGTATCACCCTCTGCAACGCGGAGGCGGCTGCCGGTCGGTGCGTCGGTCGTGGTAAAGAAGACCGTCCCCTCGAATATTCCGGCTGCCTTGCTCGTCTCGGTCACGGTCAGCGAGATGCCGCTGGCAACAGAGTCGGAGATGACGGTGATGGCAAAGTTGTCGACCGCCTCTGGGTTGAGGTTCATGTCAGGATCAATCACGCGGATGACGCCGGTGCCGCTTGCAGGATACGATGCCGCGAGCCACTCGGCCTCGCCAATGTTCCAGCGGATCAGCGAGGACCCGACGACCGTCTCGTCCTCGGAATACTCGTAGGATACGGTAATCCCGTCATCATCGCTTGCGGGCAGCAGGCCGTCGGTCGGGCCGTTGCCGGTCGGGCCCTGCTCTGGGATGGTAACGCCCTCGATGCCCAAGTACTGGAAGCCTGTCAGGATGACCTCGCCGGTGAATATCCCAGTGTCGGGCCCGGTCTCTGCGAGCCGATAGTTGTCGATCTTGCCCTCGCGGGTGGACACCTGGAGCGGGTCTGTCGCATCGCGGCCAATCTCATCTATGAGGCTGCTGTCAAAGTTGTGGTCGGGGGCGACGATCGTGATAAACACCTTGTCCGTCCACGTGTAGACCTTTTGATCCAGCTCGATGGTGGCACCAAAGTTCGAGGTAAAGACCTGGAGCCTGATGTCCTGGTGCTCCTCGCCGACAAAGTTGGCGCCGCTCGGGCCCCAGTCGGTATACTCTAGGGTGATCTCCTCGCCGCGATCCAGCTCCTCGCCGTCGATCGCCTCTGGGATCTCTACTATCGACTGGAAGATGCCCGTGCTGTCGCCGGTCTCCTGGAGCTTTGCCGGCTCGGGATCGAATACTGCCGCCTGGCCGCCGCCATCACCCATGGTGAGCGTGGCAGCGTCAGAGTCCCACTCTATGATGTCAAGCGAGTAGGACTGCTTGCCGTCGTTATCCAGGTCAAGGTCGGGGTCGATCAGAGTGAGTATCATGTCAGAGCCGATGATGTACACGGACTTGTCTGACTGGAGGACGCCGTTGCGGAGGTCGAACGTGGCCGAATCGGTCACGGTGTTCTCGTTGCCGGTGGCGTCGCTGGCGTCAGTATAGGTGACCGTGAGTATGTCGCCCTGGAGCAGGCACCTGTCGCCGGGCACCACCGGGTCGGCGTTCGGGCTGCCGCCGTCAAACGCCCCGGTGCCGGTCGGGCAGCCCTGCCACGGGCCGTCCTGCCAGGTTATTGGAAGATCCAGCTCGAATATGCCCGACGTGGGGGACGTCTCGCGTATCTCCTTGCCGGTGAGGGCCGTCTCTGTGGCCGATGCCGGCGGGATCTTTATGTTGTCGCGGGATATCTCGACTGTTAGCACCTCTGCGGCGTTCGTTATGCGGTCGGTGCCCGAGCCGGACTGGTCAAGATCCTTGTCGTTGATCTGTACGTGGATCATCACGTCGCCGAGGTCGTCGATGTACCTGCTGGCCGTGTCGGCCGCGGCGTTAGAGTCCTTGAACGACTCGTGGTACCTGAACTTTGCGGGCGTGGAATCGGAGGCCGCCCTGTCGTTTGCGTCAAGGGGGGCAAAGGGCACAGGATAGACCGACCTGTCCAGCGAGACGGAGCCCGTGAACGAGGTGATCCCCGCCACGTCGCCGACCTCGTTGCGCTCGCCGGCAGAGTCAAAGTAGTCGTAATAGGTGACCTCGAGATCCTTGCCGAGGGTGGTCGAGGCGACGCTTGCCCCGGTGATCTGTGTCCCGGCGTCGTTGAGGATCGGGGTGCAGTACTCTCGCGGCACCTGAAAGTCGGCCACGAAGATCCCGCTGGTCGGGGCCGTCTCGCGGATGCTCGATATCAGGGTGCCAAAGCCGGCCTGACCGCCGTCGCATGATATCCACCTGGTGTCATCAAACGTGGCCTCTAGCATCAGGCCGTCATCCGCGCTCGTCGCATAGTCGCCGACGCGGGATATGGTGTCCCTGTTGTGGGCGGTCAGGTCGGTAATGGCGGTATAGACGTCGCGCAGCTCGTTGTTCAGGTTCAGGTCGGCGTCCTCTAGGGTGATCTTTACGGTGTCGGCCTGCTTGTAGTTGTCCTGGTCGAGGGATACGGAACCAGAGTGGGTCGGGGCGTCGACCTTGTCTGACGCGGTGGTGGTCTGGCCCTGCTCGTCTGTATCAAGATAGTCGACGCGGATGCCATCCTCGTCAATATAGTCGCCGTTTAAGACCAGCACCGTGTCCTCTGTGAGGCCGGTGGACATGCGGGCCGTCTCCTCGTTGGGGGCGCCGCCCGCAACGGTGTTAAGCTGGTTGAGCATGATATACTCGATCGTGCCGTCAAAGACGCCGCTGTTGGGTGACGTCTCGGAGAGGGTGGCGCCGAGGTTGCCGGTGATGAGCGGATCAAGACGGCTCTCTGCCATATAGATGGTGTCAGAGATGTCGTACAGCCAGAGGATCATCTGGATGGTGACCGTCGTCCTTTGGGAAAATGCGACAGTATTACGTATCTCGATATGCAGGTTGCCGGTGAAATCCTCATGGCTCGTCCTAGCGGATCCCGCGTCAAGCCGCACGATGTTCTCGTTGGCGGGGAGCCATTCGGTGTACGGCTTTGCCATGTCACCGCCGCGAAGCCGGTACTCCGTGTCGGCACCAAATACATCCAGATGGAATATTCCATAGAGCGCCTTGTCCAGCTTGTCTCCCTCGTTCAGGACGTCAGCGGACTGGGCCGCACCTCCTACTGCTACATGGAGTTGAAGTGGGCTAAATCCTTCAAAGTCAGCAGTACCCTCACTAAACGTTATGATTCCGTTATCCCCGACAACACGGCTCGCCGGTGTACCCGGACCCACGAAGAATACAGGATATGCCGTCTCCAGCACCGGATCAGACCCGGCCAGTATCCTGAACAGGTCGGGGTTGTCAGCTGTGATCACCAGGTCCTCCTCCACCAGCGAGTTCCTGTTGAGGTCCTGGTCGGTGACCGATATGGTGATCTCCTCGCCCGAGCTCCAGTCGGCGCCGACGCTGGCCTCGTCCATGTTGACGCTGCCGGTCGTGTACCCCACGAACCAGTTCTGGGCCGTGTCCGCATACGTGAGCGAAAACGGCACCTCACGGCCGATGCTCTCAAGGCCGGTTATCAGGTCGGATCGGCTGTTGCCGTCCGTGTTGGTGAACACGCCGGTGTTAGGACCCGTCTCCTTTACGGTGATGACCGGCGACTGGGTCCCGACCTCGCGCAGGCCGTTCCCGGTGCTCGGCAGCCCCAGGGGGTTGTTGGCATCCCTGGTCAGCTGGTTGTCCCGGGGCGTGGGATTTAGCGGGCGGATTGGCATATCAGGGCCAAAGTCATCATCAAACGTCAGCGGCCCGGACGTGCCAAAGTCTATCTGGGCCAGAATATTGGCAGTCATGGTCAGCGAGTCCATAGCGTCATCGGCGAATTCGAAAACCTCGCTCTCGGCACTGGGGCCGGTAAGCTGCTCGTTCCTGTTGCTGTCAAACAGGTAATAATGTGGAAATTTCGCACCGGCTCCGCCGTTGAACCACGACCACACGTCAATGTCGGTCGGATCGATGTTAAAGAGAGCCTCGTTCAGCGTCAGGTGGACGAAGGAATTGTGCGGATAGTCCTCCCTGTCAAGGGTCAGGCTTGCAAGGTCGTCCATGTCGGACTCGTACCGGATGGTGATCTCCTGCGGCGAGCCGCCCTTGTTGTAGATGACCTTTAGCTGCGAGTCGTCAGAGATGTCGTCGAACGTCTGGATGAACGGCCAGTATGCCAGGCTGGACATGCCGTTGTTGCCGATGTTCTCGCCTGGATCGCCAGCCGTGCCGCCGGGGGTGCTCGGTATCTTTGCGCTCCGCAGGACGTTCATGACGTTGAGGGACTGGTCGGCGGTCTGGCCCGAGGGGGATCCGCACGTATAGTTTGCCACGTAGACGTTCGTGGCTGCAAACTCCTTGCCGGGGATGATCGCGTTCCTCTGCGCCTCGTTGCATATTGTACCATAGTCAAGGCCGGTCCCAAGGCGCGTGTCGGTGTTGCTGGGACCGTTGTAATCTGGCTCAAACCAGTCCTCAAGGGCCTGCACCATCTGGTCCCTCGCGATATATGCATACCAGTACCCGTCATCACCCTGGATCATCACCAGGTCGTTTCCATCAAAGGTCACGTCGGGGGCGCCCTGCTCGATGCCCGTATCATCGATGTTCGGGTCCTTTACGATGATCTCGACCACCATCGGGCCGCCGAACATGGTGGTGGACACGCCGAGGTTGGCAAGGCTCCTAGGAGCTGCCATCGCCTCTGGGACGGTCCCCGGGAACGCGATTGTCATCCCGCCAGCTACCATGATCGCCATGAGGGCTATGCTCGTCGCCCGCCTTGCCACGGTGTTATCCATGCGGCCGGGGGTCGGAATGGGGAATATTTAAGCCTGATGGACGATCTGGCCGCAGGCTGCGAGTCGCCAGATCCGGGGTGCCGCCCGCCCTGATCCGGGGCCGGGCAGCAATACCGTGATCGCAGGCATCTGATCCGGCACCAGTCCCGGCTCAGGCAGGCCCGCCAGAGACGCGAGGCTTCCCTGGGGCAGATATGGCATTCCGGGACGGCCCGCATGGGCTTTTGGTCAGGCCCCGGACTTGGGGACACTGGCCTAGTGCCTGCATCCGCATGTGGCCAAGGGATTTGAAGGGAACCGGTTTCATGCCTGTTGGAGATGGGGTACTTGGTAGCCTGCCTAGCTTACCGTGATCTCTAGCGAGACGGGCGGCGAGAGGGCCTCTGGGTTGGAGACTGACTCCCACGCGAACGTGGTGGCAGTGTACGTGCCCGATGCGGACGGGGTCCACGAGACTGACGGGCTGAAGGACTGGCCCTCTGCCACGCTGCCTGATATCCACGCGAGATGGACGGTCACGTTGTCCTCGTCCTGGATCTGGACGAGATAGGCGAACGCCTGGTCCCTCGTCTGGCCGTTGGTAAGGTCGGCGGTCACCTGAACCTGCTGGTCCACCTGGACGGTATCAAGGGTAGAGCCAAAGTTGTCGACCACGCGGAGGTTTGATACCGGGACCCTCTCGAGCGGCGGGACGATCGTCCCGATGAGCGCCGTTGCGGATATGGTCAGCTCGTCGCCGCGGCTGTGCGGGTCGGGCAGGGTCGTATCATCGTACTCTGCCGTGATGGTGTCACCCTCTGCAACGCGGAGGCGGCTGCCGGTCGGGGCGTCAGTCGTGGTAAAGAAGACGGTCCCCTCGAAGATGCCGGCCGCCTTGCTCGTCTCCGTGACGGTCAGCGAGATGCCGCTTGCCACAGAGTCGGAGATTACCGTGATGGCAAAGTTGTCGACGGCCTCTGGGTTGAGGTTCATGTCCGGATCAATCACGCGGATGACGCCGGTGCCGCTTGCCGGATACGAGGCGGCCAGCCACTCGGCCTCCCCGATGTTCCAGCGGATGAGCGACGAGCCCACGACCGTCTCGTCCTCGGAATACTCGTAGGATACGGTAATGCCGTCATCATCGCTGGCAGGCAGCAGGCCGTCGGTCGGGC
>UYNY03000060.1 GCA_900620265.3 Nitrosopumilaceae archaeon
GGGTCCGCCCAGGCGCCGGGGTGGGCGGCCACAAGCGGGGCGGCGAGCGCCAGCGCGAGCAGGGGGGCGAGCCTGTATTCCACGGGCGCCGCCCGGCCCGCCTCGGATATATCCTGATCGCGCCCCCTACGAGGCGGCCACGGTGCCGGACATCCACGGATCCCCGCGCCCCTACCTCCACCTCTCGAGGCTCTCCCTATAGTCCTCGTCGCAGGCCTGCTCTGCATAGTCAAGCTCCTTCGGCCTTTGGGCGCCGTCCCGCCTTAACTCGATGTCGACCCTGATCCTTATCCTGCCGTCATCATCCACGCGGACGCCGCCCCCGGCGGATCCCCCCTCGACGGTGTACCCGGCGTCATCCTCCCCCTCGTCGTCGTCATCCTCCTCCTCGTCGGGGATCGCCGCGTCAAGGACCGCCCTGATGAACCTGTACAGCGGGTAGAACAGGAAGGTGAAGACGGCCATCACCGCGACCAGGGCCAGCATCAGCAGGCCGAGCCCGTAAAGGACATCGTGGGCGGCGGCAGGGTCCGGGCCGGCCGCGTGCGGCCCCGTGGCCGCCCCGGCCACCCATACGGGCACCGAGACTGCCAGCAGGACCAGCCACGCCCTCAGCAGCATGGGCGGGGGTTCGTGATCCGCCGCCTTTAAGGGTGGCGCCTGATTCGTCCACCCAGGTAGCACGCGAACCCCCCGACGTAGCCCGGCGCGTACCCGCGGTACCTGCACGCGCCGTCAAGGTTCCGGCAAAAGCCGCACCCTGCCATGATCCCAAAGACCTGGCCCGGCCCGCGGGCCCTCGATCGTCCCCGCGGGCCCGCCGGGGGATCCCCCGCTACCTTGGCGTTGCGCCCGCGGTCACGGGCCCCCGACGGCGAGGTACCTCCACTCGTAGGCGTCGTACTCTTGGAACCTCACCATCCCGCCGCCCCCCGGGATGTCGCCCGTGTCGAGGAACTGCATCTCCACCACCTCGGCGCGGCGCGGCCGGTCCTCGTACAGCCAGCTCCCCTGCCCGAAGAGCCCCCAGAACCCGCCGTCGCGCACGTAGACCGTCTTCTCGCGGTACGTGTTCTCGATGTCCGCGCCAATGACCCACTTCTGCTCCCTCGGCCCGCCCGGCCCAAAGTCCCACCTCGGCGCGTCAAACAGCGTCCTGTCGGCCTCGCCGCCCGCGATCCCGGCGGGATCCACCACGTTGTACCAGAACCTGTTGCCAAGCCCGGTGTGCCACGCGGCGAACATGTGCTGGTCCTCCAGGTCTGAGAGGCGCTCGGTGTGGTTCACCCTGACCTGCACGTCCAGCAGCACGTACCTGCCGTCCGGCGTGCCGCCCCGCGCGTCCCACTTCATGCCCCTCCCGTCCCGGTGCACGTGGTCAAGGGCCCAGTCGACGCCGTTAAGCTCGCAGTACTCGGCGCCCGGCAGCGCCCGGACGGTCGCCTCGAGATAGTACAGGTCCCTGCCGCTCCCGTACGAGCGCTCCGTCCCGATCCCGTCCAGCGTGATCTCGCACCCGCCGGGCCCGACGTTGCTGGTGGTAAGGCGCCTGTCGAGCGTGACGGGGAGGATGATCGGGTCGTCCGGCGTCAGGCCCGCGTCCGGCAGGTACTCGATCCCGGCAAGCATCCGGGACTGCGCGGCCACCTCCTCGGCGGGGCAGCCGGCAAGGATCCCGCCCAGCCGTATCTGCTCGTCCGCGGTCGCCCCCCCGATGTCGTCCGCGGTGAGTCTGGCCGCGGCGCCGCAGTTGCCGGTGGCGATCACCATGCCGATGTTGGGAGGCAGGGCGACCAGCAGGACGGCCGCCGCGACGGCGGCGACGGCAATGACCATGATGACGCGTGCTGCCACGCGTCACGGCGGGACGCCCGGCTTAAATGGATCATGCCACGCCGTAATACATGGTATGGCGGCGTACCATGCTCACCCACGCGGGGATCCTGCGAGTGACGGCTACCGCTACGCGTACATCCGGACTTGGCGGTTACAGATCATGTGGATATCTGCCGCGTGATCCTTCATATATTGAAAGGATTTTCCGGATCATCTGCCAGTACGTCACGGAGCAGGTTGACTGTACCGACGTGTGGACTTGGACCTTTGGCCACCTCGACCACCGCACGTGCTCCATGCTCTTCGGGCCATATCTCTAGCGCTTTGGCGGCACACTTTCCCGCCTCCACATATTTTTTTACATTGAGGAGTGCAATGGATCCCTGAAACCATGCCTCGAAGCTCCCGGGTTCCAGATTCTGGGCTTTCTGGTATGCCCCGACCGCTTCCTCGAATCTTTCCAGATGTAGGAGTGTCCTGCCTCTTGCCACGAACACCATGTATTCCATGCTCTTGAGGCTGATGGCCTTGTCATAGAATCCTAGCGCCTTTGCATACTCTTTCCTTGAATGAGCCAATATGCCATCACTTACTAAATCCATATATTTTCTTGCATCCTCATCATCGCTGCCACCATCTAAATCAAACGCGTCTGCCATAGCGTCTACCCCGCCGACACGAAGCAATGAGTATCCCACATACAAGAGAAGTATGGGGTCGTGCATCTTCATCTCGAGTATGTCATAGCAGTGAGCGACCTCCTGATGATCGGCCTTGTATACCGCCTCATACACGCCATCTAAATCGTCGTCCAAGTCGTCGTCCAATCCGTCCACAGAGCGATAGCGGGGGATTATAAATGCCCATATGACGGTCCGGATGTGGGCCGGATCGGCTGCCGGTCGTCGGAGAGGTGGGTCTAGGACTTCCCAAAGTACGGGCCCCATGCGATCATATGCCCTTGCTTCTCATGGATGCCGGACGTCATCCCTCCTTACAGTGCGTGCCTCCGCCGGATACACTCAATAGTATTGCCCGCCCACGCGGCGCATGGGGCTACTGGGCGGCGACCCCGACGCGCTCGCCAGCAGGGCGCGGAGGCTGTACGAGCGGGGCATGGAGTGGGGCGCCGTCCAGTG
>UYNY03000061.1:0-7735 GCA_900620265.3 Nitrosopumilaceae archaeon
GGCGCCCTGCGCGCAAGGCCCGGCGACGACAGGGCGCTGGTCAACAAGGGGCTGGCGCTTGCCAGGCTCGAGCAGTACAAGGAGGCCATATCCTGCTTTGACGGGGCGCTAAAGACAGAGCCGGGCAACCCGCAGATCCTGCTCAACAAGGGCGACGCGCTCGCAGAGATGGACCGGCACAAGGAGGCGATGGCCTGCTTTGAGATGTCGCTGAGGGCCGAGCCCGGGAGCTATCTTGCGCACCGCAGCCGCGGCCGCTCGCTCGAGGCGACGGGGCGCCGCGAGGAGGCCCTATCGAGCTTTGACATGGCGCTAGAGGCGCGGCCCGGCGACAGGTACTCGCTGCTCTACAAGGGGGCCATCCTGGCAGAGATGGAGCGGCACGGCGAGGCCGTCTCGTGCTTTGACGCCGTGCTCTCCTCGCGCCCCGGCGACTACCACTCGCTGCACCGGAGGGGCGTCTCGCTTGCAAAGATGGAGCGGCACGAGGAGGCGCTCGCAAGCTTTGAGGCGGCGCTCACAGAGCGCCCCGGCGACCACAACGTCCTCTTCAACAAGGGCAACTCGCTTGCGAGCCTCGAGAGGCACGAGGAGGCGGCCGCCTGCTTTGACCGGGTGCTCGAGGGGTCCCCCGACGACGACTATGCCCTGGCCTACAAGGGCCGCTCGCTCTCAAAGCTGGGCCGGCACGAGGAGGCCATGGAGTGCTTTGGGGCGGCGCTTGAGAGGAGCCCCGGCAACTCTGACGCCCGGCTCGAGATGGCCGACTCGCTTGCCGACCAGGAGCGGCACGAGGAGGCCATGGAGTGCTTTGACGGCGTGATACGATCGGAGCCTGGCAACCTCCGGGCCCTCTACGGCAAGGGGATCCTGCTGGCCCGGCTCCGGCGCCACAGGGACGCCATCGCCTGCTATGACAGGATGCTAGAGCTGGACCCGGGCAACAGGTACGTGATCACCAGCAAGGACCTCTCGATGAGGATGCTGGATCTCGGGTCCGGGTGAGGCGGATGGGCGGCCTGGTACCGGGGCATGCCGCCGGGACGTACTGCCGCCCCTGGGATCGGGGGCGCCGTGGAACGCGGACGCGGCGCATCTGGGCGCCGCGATTGCCGCGCATGCCCCGGCGCCGCACAGGTCCGCTGCTGACCCCGGCGGCGCGCCCGCCTTCGGCGCGCGCCGCGATGCCGCGCGGGGGGCGCGGTATAATGGGGATGGGGGCGCACGGCGGTCCCGTGGAGCGCGTATCCGCGGCGCATCGGGGCGGCCCGCTGCGTGCGCGCGGCCGGCCCGGCCCGGTGCACCCGCGCGCACCGGCCATGATCCCCCGGACGGCCCTGCCCGGGCTCGCCGCGTATGCGGCGCTGCCGCTTGCCGGCCCGCTGATCCTTTACGCCGGCGGCCGGCTGGACTGGGAGGGCTCGCTGTGGATCAACCTCGTGGCCGTGTTCATGGCATTTGCCGCCAGCGAGGCGCTGCTGTTCCACGGGGACGCGCTCGGGGGATGGCTCGTCTCGGGGCTGGTGCAGGCGGCGTTTGTCGCGGGCCTCGTGCTGTTCTGGATCGTCGTGGCGCACATGCTCCTCGGGATCCTCGACCGGCTCCGCCGCCCCGCCGTCCCCCGCGATCCGCCGGCGCGATCTTGCCGTATACGCCGCGCTGCCTGCCGCCTTCATGGCGATGATCATGCTGGTGCGCGCGAGCCGCCACCTTGCCGGGGCCTGACCGGATCCCGGCCCCGCGGCGGATCCGGCCCGATCATGCGCCCGCTTATATACGAGGGGCCCCGCGGCCTAGGCGTTGTACGTCCTTGCCCTGGCGGTGCTGGCAGCGGTCGGAGGGGCCGCCCACGCAGTCGACATCGGTGTGGACCACGGGCCCCTGCACCCGGGCGGGCCGGGCCAGGTGGACATCAGCATACTCGGCAAGGACTCCGTACCCCTTGAGGGCCTGTCCTCGATGGTGACCATACACCGCGGGGGCGATGATATATTCCGGATGGACGCGCCCCTTGGGATCAAGGACGGCACGTTCACCGTGGTGGCAAGGTACGGCGGTGCCGGCACCTATGCCATGCACGTGGACGTCCTTGACGGCAAGGACGTCGTCAGGTCGGCAGTCTTTTTGCTTGCAGTCGACGGGGCGACGCCGGCCTCAAAGGTGTCGGCGGGAGAGGACGCCGGCAAGATAGACGAGGCCCGGGACAACAGGATTGCAAGGCAGTTTGCAAAGTCAAACCCCGGGTATGTCGACGAGCTGGTACGCGAGGGCGGCCTGCTCGTCCACCGCATGGCCGCCGGCGACAGGGCGCTGTACCTGGCATACGAGGGCGGCTCGCTGGCCGCAAAGTCGTACACGTGCGCCGGCCCCGCCGGGGACGTCGAGTTCACCTCCAGGATAAAAAAGGCGATACGCGCCGGGTGCCAGATGTCAAGTGATATGGCGCTGGAGGTGATACGTGATACAAAGCCGGCAAGGGCGTTCTCGGAGGCGTTCCCGGGGCACTCGGAGGAGGTCTCCCGCTCCGGCCAGTCGTGGGAGTACGCGGCGTCGGACGGCCGGCGTACGCTCGAGATCACCTATACAAGGGACGGGATGGAGTCAAAGGTGTTCACCTGCCTTGATGCTGACGGGCACGCGGCCGCGTTTGAGGCCATGATACCAAAGATGATACGGCGTGACTGCTCTGGGCTGGCGCCTGCCGAGTTTGCAGAGTATGTCACCGGCGACGGGCTGGTGCCCGGCAGCCCCCCGGCGGCGGTCTCTGGGATGGTCGACTCTGAAGGGGCCGTCTCTGAGTTCAGGGCCATGCACCCGGGCCACTCTACCGCCTATTACGAGTCGCCGCGGGGCGGCGAGCAGAGGCTGTGGTGCCCGCAGGGCTCCTCCTCGAACTGTGTCTTTTATACAGAGCCCGCGGGCGAGCCCCACTACAAGGCCGCGATCAGGTCCTCCTCGGGGACCCTGGTGGTCGAGGCATCTGCCGATGACGGCGTCATTTCAGTCTCGTTCGAGTGCGAGAACCCCGACACCAGCGCCCTTGTCTTTTCGCAGGATATAGGGCCGCGGATCCTGGCCGGCTGCGCGAGCTAGGCGGCGGCCCGTGCCCGTGATCCTCCCCGTGGCGCGGCCTGGTCCGCGCCGGCCCAAACCATGTAATACGGGATGGGCCCGCCGGCCCGCATGTACGACGTGGTGGTGGTCGGCGGCGGCGTCCTCGGGGCGTGCGTCTCGTACTGGATATCTGCCACCTCGGAGGCCAGCGTCTGCGTCATGGAAAAGGAGGCCGGACCCGCGCGCCACGCCAGCGGGCGGAACACGGGGGTGGTCCACACCCCGTTCTACATGGATCCCGGGTCGCGCGGCAAGATGGCCCGCGCCTCGCTCGAGTCGCGCCCGATGTGGCGGGACCTGGCGGAGCGGCACGGCGTCCCCTGGCTGGAGGCGGGACTGTACGAGGCGGCCGCGACGGAGGCGCAGCACGCGGTGCTCGAGCGCCACGCGAGGTGGGCTGCGCGGAACGGCGTGGATCCCGGCGACGCCGTCCTGCTGGACGGGCGCGACGTCGCGAGGGCGGAGCCGGGGATCAGGTGCCACTCCGCGCTCCACGCGCCGCGCGAGGCGTGCACCGACTATGCGGCGCTGACCCGCGCCGTCAGGACGGAGGCCGAAAAGCTGGGGGTCCGGTTCGCCCCCGGCTCGCGCGTCGACCGCGTGCGCGAGGGGGCCGTCACCCGCGGCGGGAGGGAGGTCGGGGCGCGCCTCGTCATAAACTGCGCCGGCGGATCATCGCTGCAGGTGGCCAGGTCCGCGGGGCTGGCGGACGGGTACACGGCCCTCCACTTCCGCGGCGAGTACTGGATATCGTCGGTCCGGCTTGCAGGGTCGTGCGTCTACTCGGTGCCGACCGACCCGCGCTTTCCATTTTTGGACCCCCACTGGATATGCCGCGCCGGCGGCGGCGTCGAGGTGGGCCCCAACGCGGTGCCCGTCGCGGGCCCCGAGGCGTACGAGGGGATCGGCGGCCCCGCCGAGGCGGCCGAAAAGCTCGCAGAGGTGCTCTCGGGGGGCGCAAGGCGCCTTGTTACGAGCCCGGCGTTCGTGGAGCTGGCATCAAGGGAGTGGCTCAGCTCCGTCTCAAAGTCGGCCATGGTATCGCGCCTTGCGGGGATCCTGCCGGGCATCAGGCCCGGCATGTTCAGGGAGCGGGGGACCGCCGGCATACGGTCCCCCGTGGTGGATCCGGCGGGCCGGATGCTCGACGAGGCGCTCGAGCTTGCCGGCCCCGGATCGTACCACGTCCTCAACTATAACTCGCCGGGGGCGACGGGGGCCCCGGCATACGCCCGGGACCTGGTGGGGCGGATCCGCGGCGCCGGGCTGCTCCCGCCGGCGGGGCCGCCGAGGCACGCCGTCTGGAGGTGAGGTTAATATCATGCCCCGCGGGCGCCCGTGCCATGCTGCCTGACAGGTGCTCGATGGCCGAGGGGGGCAGGAGGTGCCAGAACCCCCCCGAGTTCGTCCTCTCCGTGGTGTCGGACGGGGCCGAGTACATGGTGGGGGTCGCGTGCAGGGCGCACAGGGGCGCCGTCTCTGACAGGATAGGCGCCCTCCAGGAGGAGGGGCGCCTTGGGCGCGGGAGCGTCTCCATATCGCCGGTCAGGGCCGTCGGCACCGACTGCATACGCGCCTGCCCCGACGACGGCTGCTGCTAGTCTGACTTCTTCTTCCTCTCGGACTCGAGGCGCGCCCTCTCGAGCTCCTCGTTGGTATGCTTGAATTTTTTCATCGCCCTCCCACGCGGGGGCGGCGTATAAAAACAGAATGCACGATTGTTCCATGTCTATACGGGGTGGGCCGCCCCCCTGCCCTCCATGCCGCCAAGGACGTTCTCGACTGCCATGTGGGCCATGGCGAGCCGGGCCTCCTCGGTGGCGCTCCCGATGTGCGGCGTGGCCACCACGTTTCCGAGCGAGGCAAGCAGGTGGCCCGCGCCCGCCGGCTCTTTGCGCAGCACGTCGAGGCCGGCGCCCGCCAGGCGCCCGTCCCGGAGCGCCGCGGCGAGGGCCTCCTCGTCGACGAGGGCCCCGCGCGACGTGTTCACGAGGTACGCGCCGCGCCTCATCATCCGGATGAACCCCTCCCCCACGATCCCCTCCGTGGCAGGCGAGAGGGGGGCGTGCACCGAGACGATGTCGCTGCGCGAGGCAAGCTCGCCGAGCGTGCAGTGGCCGGGGATCCCGTCCACGGGGCGCCTCGAGTGGTAGATGACCTTCATGCCGAACGCGGCTGCCCTTGATGCCACGGCCCTCCCGATCCGGCCCATCCCGAGCACGCCGAGCGTCCTGCCCTGCAGGCCGGCCCCCACATAGTCGCGGGCCCCTATCATCTGCGTCCAGCGGCCGCCGCGCACCATCCGGTCCCCCTCCGAGACGCGCCTTGTCACGTCGAGGATGAGCGCGAGCGCAAGGTCGGCGGTCGCGGCGGTGAGCACGTCCGGCGTGTGGCCTACGGCGATGCCCCTCCCCCTCGCGTACGATACGTCGATGTGGTCGTACCCGACGCTGTACGTGCTGATGGCCCGGAGCCCGGATCCGGCGTCGATCACATCCCTGCCTATCCGGTCGAACGGAAAGCAGATGAGGCCGTCGGCCCCGGCTATCCTGCGGGCCAGCTCGGCGCCGGGCATCGGGTTCGGCCCCGCGTACACGTCCACCTCGTGCCCGGCGAGGCGCCCGAGGGCCTCCCCGTGGAGCCGCGAGGTCAGCAGGACCCTCATGCGCCTGGGCGCGGCCCGCCCGATATAAAGCGGCGCGCCCCGGCGCCGCCAGGATGTCGTACCCCGGGTCCCGCAGCGGCCGCGCGCCGGCAATCCACCGCGCCATGCGCATGCCCCCGTCCCGGGGGATGTGTCCCCCTGACTAGGGTGCGGCCCCGGCCCGGCCCGGCGGGCAGGGCATCAGGACGGCCATATCAGGTCGACTGCCTTGTTGATCAATATCAGGGTCCCCCCGCTGGCAATCACGCCGATGAACGTGACCAGGGCCTCCCTGAGGGTCCTGGGCAGCAGGTGTCTTGACGGCTCTTCACTGACCATCTTTACGTTCACGTACGATACATTTTCCCCGGTCCTCCGGTCGGAATGCCCGACGGGTTGCTCTAGATCCTTTTTTACAACAATCCCCAGGACCTCTCTTACGCCCTCATTGATATCTCGTTCCGCACCCAATCTGCCCTACACCTCTAGCTCTTTTTTGAAATATGCCTCCAGTCTGGCATCCTCGATCCTCGAGTCCTCCCCCGACGCCTTGATCGTCTCAGACCACGGGGTCCCATCCTTGTTTAAATGCGATGCGAGATCGGCCCCCTCATACTTCCCGAACGTCCTGACCATCTGATCCACAATCGCCCGGTTGTTCGGCGTAAACTGGCCCCCCAGTTCCTCGATCCTCCTTCCTATATCGGGGCTGATTACCGGGGTTCCGCATGAGTAGAGGCGCGGTATCGCGGCGCCCCCGTGCTCCCTTATTGCATAGTCGAGGGTCGGGATTGTGGGCCCCAGCTTTCCGGCCACAACCATGTCGCTAAAGAGCGGCTTGCCGGTTATGGCCAGCGTGTACCCGTGGCTCAGATATGCCAGCTTTAACACCTGCAGCGGCGTGAACCTTCCCCTCCCAAGGGCCGTGATATAGTCCCCCACCAGCATGGCCGAGACTGTCTCGTTCCAGTCCTGCTCGACTGCCTGTGCCATCGGGACGGTACTATACCGTCAGTTATTATACCTTGCCCCGATCGCGATACTGTTCAAAATTCAGGCCCTGAGGTGGCCTACTAGGCCACCTGCCACCATTACAAGGTGTGGTGATCCGTGGGCGGCCGGATTCAAACCCGCGAACCGCTTACGGACTGGTTTGGAAGACCGGCTCCTTCGACCGGGCTAGGATGCAACCACAAAAAATCCTAATATTGGATCCCATTTATGCAGGCCCCGGAAGACCGGTCCGGACACGGATTGAGCCCCCGGACCGCCTGACCTACGGGAAAGGCAGTCCGGGGGATTTCATCTTCCAAGTCCCCCAGGAGTCTTATCCATGTGGTATCGGGGCCCGAATTCTGAACGGTACCCCTGATCGCGCGGCCCGGCCGGGCATGATCCGCCGGGGGCCTGCTGGCTGCACGGAGGATCGTGTCAGATATTCGGCCAGGCGTGTCGGCCACCGGCCACGGTTCCGCCCATGATCCGGGTCTCTGCCCCGCATCCCGGGGCGCCCGGCGGCAGTGCCCGCCGGTAGTGCCCGCCGGTAGTATCCGCCGGCGTTCCGGATGGCGGCCCCCCGCCTGTTGCGGGCGCGGGTACTGCCGCCCCCTGACCCGCCCGCCCCCCAGAAGGCCGCCGTGCCTAGGACCCGGGCCGCAGGCGGGATCCGCCCGCCCAATCAGTTTATACGGTGGGCGGGGCCGGAGGCACGCGTGGAAGAGTTCGCGATCTGCGTCGAGTGCGGCAACCCCCTTGAGGGGTGCTCCTGCGTCTGCCCGTACTGCGGCGAGCGCGACCGGTGCGAGTGCGCCCTCTTTGACGCGGCGACCGGGGGATGACGGCAGACTTTACGTGGATGATCGGCGGCCCGCAGGGCAGCGGCATCGAGTCGGGCGCCAACATCTTCTCGAGGGCGTGCGCCGCCTCCGGGTACCACGTCTTTGGCAAGCGCGAGTTCTACTCGAACATAAAGGGCGA
>UYNY03000061.1:7745-12534 GCA_900620265.3 Nitrosopumilaceae archaeon
GCACAGCTACTTTGCGGTGCGCGTCTCTGATCACCCGGTCAGGTCCAACGTGGACCGCGTCACGCTGATGGCCGCCTTTGACGCCGAGACCGTCCTGCGCCACTATGACGAGGTGGACGGCGGCATCATATACGACGTGGCGCTCGAGGGGATCGAGGCATCAAAGGTGCCCACGCTTGATGCGGCGTTCCTCGGCAGGCTTGGATCGAGGCTCGGGGGGGAGGGGCTGCCCGTCTCCGTAAGGGGGGCCCTAAAGGCCGCCTCCCGCGCAGGCGCCGTGCTGTATCCCATAGATCCCGCCTCGCTCCTTGCGGGCCCCGACGGGGCGCCCCCCAAGGGCGCGGCGCGGATGAACAACGTCGTCGGCGTCTCGCTGTCCCTGGGCCTTGCCGGCATGCCGCCGCACCCCGCCTACGAGGCAGTCGGGCGCATGTTTGCAAAAAAGCCGGCCGCCGCCGAGGCGAACAGGGAGGCGGCGCGCCGCGCGTACGCGCACGCCGCCACGCTGCCAGAGTTCCCGCACAAGCTGCCCGGCATCCCGGGGCGCCGCGGCACGATGCTGGTGCAGGGCCACTACGGGTCCGCCATCGGCAAGATGGTCGCCGGCTGCCGCTTCCAGTCCTACTATCCGATAACGCCGGCCTCCGACGAGAGCGTCTACCTCGAGTCAAACGAGCGGCTCGAGGTGGTACATGCGAGGCCGGGGTTCACGTCGGTGGTCCAGACGGAGGACGAGATATCCGCCGTCGGCATGATGATCGGGGCCGCCCTGACGGGGGTGCGCGCGTCCACCTCGACGTCGGGCCCCGGGTTCGCCCTGATGGCAGAGGCCCTCGGGTGGGCCGGGATAAACGAGGTGCCCGTGGTGGTGACGCTCTACCAGAGGAGCGGGCCCTCGACGGGGCTGCCGACCAGGCACGGGCAGGACGACCTGCTGTTTGCCGTCCACGCCGGGCACGGCGAGTTCCCCCGCATAGTCTACGCGTCGGGGGACGTCGAGGAGAGCTTTTACGACACGTGCAGGTGCTTTGACTATGCGGACCGGTTCCAGGTGCCCGTCATACACATGCTTGACAAGCTGATCTCAAGCTCCGTCACGACCTGCCCGCGCTTTGACCCCTCGAGGGTCTCCATCGACCGCGGCAAGCTCCTCGGGTCAGTCGACGGCCCGTACAGGCGCTTCGAGGCGGCAGATGACGGCATCTCGCCGCGCTCGCGCCTCGGGCTCCCCGGCGGGATATTCTGGAACACGGGCGACGAGTCAGACGAGGAGGGCCACATCACGGAGGACCCCCAGCTGAGGATCACCATGATGGACAAGCGCATGTCGAGGCTGCCCCTCATCCTCGAGCAGGTGCCCGAGGGGGAGCAGGCCGTCTCGTTCGGCGTATCCAAATACACGGTGGTATCGTGGGGGTCGGCAAAGGGGCCGGTCCTTGACGCGCTCGAAATGCTCAAAAGGGAGGGCATCGAGGTCGGGTTCGTCCAGGTAAAGATGATCCACCCCTTCCCCGCCCGGCTGGTCTCCTCGCTGCTCGAGGGCGCCGAGGTGATAATAGACGTCGAGGCCAACCACACCGGCCAGCTGGGCCGCATACTGCGGCAGGAGACGGGGATAATGCCGGACCACCACGTGCTAAAGTATACGGGGCGCGGCATGACGTGCACGGAGGTCTGCGGGGCGCTCCGGAGGATAGTCTCGGGGCGGGGGCGCGAGAGGGAGGTGCTAGAGCACGGCGCCTAGCCTGGCAGAGTACAAGACGGGCGTCCACAACGACTGGTGCCCCGGGTGCGGCGACTTTGGGATCGTCAACGCCATCCAGATGGCGCTCGCCGAGATGGGCATCGAGCGCGACCAGGCCGCCATATTCTCGGGGATAGGGTGCTCTGGCAAGACGTCCCACTATATCAACACGTACGGGGTGCACACGCTGCACGGCAGGGTGCTCACGTTCGCCCAGGGCGCAAAGCTTGCGCTGCCCGGGCTGACGGTGGTTGCAGTCGGCGGGGACGGCGACGGGCTCGGGATAGGGGCGGGCCACTTTGTGGCGGCCGGCAGGAGGAACGTGGACATGACGTACGTGATATTTGACAACGGCGTCTACGGGCTCACAAAGGGGCAGGCCTCGCCCACGCTCAAGCTCGGCGAGCAGACAAAGTCGCTGCCGGCGCCGAACCCCAACTATTCGGTGAACCCGATCGGGCTTGCCATCGCCAGCGGGTTCACCTTCGTGGCCCGCGGGTACTCGTACGACGTGCGGCACCTGAAGGACCTGCTGGTCAGGGCCGTCAGGCACGAGGGGCTCTCGTTCCTCGACGTGCTCCAGCCGTGCCCCACCTACAACGACATCAACACGCGCGACTGGTACATGGGAAAGGACCTTGCCGAGCGGCACTCGCGGATATACAAGCTCGAGGATACGGGGTACGACCCGGTGGTCCCGTACGCCTCGCAGCAGATCCTCAACGAAAAGATCACCCAGGCGATGGTGCGCTCGCTGGAATGGGACACGAGGATACCGACCGGCGTGTTCTACCAGAACGAGCTGATATCGACCTGCACGACCCGCATGGCCGACAGGATACCCACCTATCTTGAGAACCCGCCGGCCCTGCAGAGGATATCCGAGGACGGGAGGCCGTCGACTGACATATCGGGGCTGCTCGACTCGCTCGAGGTCTAGGACCAGGCGCCGTCCCTGAACCTGCGCCCCCCGGCGCGGTCGCGCCGCCACCTCGTCGTCGAGGCGTCAAAGACATACTCGAGGGTGTCGGTCCCCCCCGGCAGGCTGGCAGGATCAAGGTGGTAGGGGAGCAGCTCCAGCACAAAGTCCATCTTTTCGAGCGCGTTGTCAAACCACTGCCTGTCCCTCGCGTCGACCCTGAAGGATATGCCGGGGTTCCCGGCGAACCTGACGGTGACCCGTATGGCGTTGCCCGACCCGCGCCGGCGCTTCATCTCCTTGAATATCGCCTTTACCTTCTCCCACCTCTTGAACGTGAACCACTCAAAGAACGCGGCGCTGAACTCGAGCGGGATTGACGCCTCGAGCACGCTGACATAGTCCTCGTCAAACGGCTCGGCCTCGTCCTGGATTACCTCAAAGTGCGAGTCGAGCAGCCCGTAGATGACCTCGATCTCCCACGGCGATATCCCATAGTACCTGAGCGTGGTCCTTAGCCTGTCTGCCAACCGGGTCCCGGCCCCGGGCCGTCCAATTAAAGTAGAGCGGGGCGCGCCTCATATCGCGCCCCGGGACGACCTGCGCAGGTTCCGCAAGGTTGCCGGGATACGGACAGTAAAATGCGCATTTTGGCCGATCCGGCCCGTCCCGCCAACTTTGCAGGACCCGCCCGGAAACGGCTTAAATACCGCCGCACCCATATCAATGGCGGGGAGACGGGCGCATTGGGACGATCTGAGACGGGAGGCGGCGGGAGTGGTACGGTTAAATACCATAAAGCCGGGTGCATCGCAATGAGGGATGTGGCACTCTACGGGCTGATGGCGGCGATTATCGGCGCCGGCCTGGTTCTTGGGCTCTCCGTCGTGCATACGACAAGCGTGGATCTGGAGGGAACAAAAACGACTGTCGACGCCATGGAGGTGGATTTTACCGCGATGGATGCAAAGGTGCTCGATAACAGGATGGGGCTGGAAAATACGAAATCGGCCGTCGGGCACATGGCCGCCGATATCACCTCCATCAAGGATAGTATCGTGAGGATTGAAAGAACCCAGGCCCTCATGTGTGCCAAGCTCGGAGCCGACTGCAACTAGCCGGCTTTTGTCCTTGAAAGTGTCTGCGTGGCAGACGTCCGGGATTATGGGCCATCAAGCCAGAATGGCTAAAAGGCTAGATCTCCCACTGTGGTATGAGAAAGGGAGTGGCGTGTCTGGTGCTTTTATGCGTGCCGGGCGGCCTTTCTCATGCCTATGTCCTGCCAACCTTACATAACATTTGCTCATCTGTCTTTTATACCGCGGATCCGCAGGGGACGGCATGATCGGGGCCGCATGCCTGATGGTGCTGGCGCTGGCGGCCGGGGTCCACCTGGCACACGCCCAGTCCGGCGAGGCGCCCGGGTGGATCTGCGGGGAGGACGGCCTGCCGCCCGGCCCCCCTGGCGGGCATCCTACCCCCTGCGACGTGGCCGGCGCCACGGTGGAGCTTGACCAGGACGTCTATACGTGGACCGACAGGGTCCTCATTACGGTGACGGACCCGGCGGCCAACCGGGACGGCGCCGTTCGGGAGGTGATCGGGGGGCCGGATCGCCCGGTTGGGGTGTATACTCGGCATGGTAGCATAGGCGGCTACCAGCTCGTGGAGACAGGTCCCGACACCGGCGTGTTTGCGGGGAGTATAACGCTGACGGGCTCACACCATGATGATCTTGGCGTTTATGCGATAGGCGTGGTTTCCCGGGGTCCTGCCGGCACGGGCCCGTCCGACGGCGTCATTCCGGCGGGCGGGGGTGATCTCATCACCGTGTCGTACGGATCCCCCGGCGGCGGGACGGTAACCGCGTCGTCGCCGATCCGCTGGAACGTCGGGCAGGTGGAGTGGCTTGCGGCATCATATCCCGTGTCAACCTTCGGTTACATACGCGTCATCGACCCAGACATGAATCTGGATCCGGACGGAATAGACCGCTTTGATGTTGGGATAACCCACACCACCGAACATCGTGGAATAAATGTATACGAGACGAGCGAGGATTCCGGCATATTCGAGGGACATGCCGTCTTTAGCACAAGTGATCCCCCCGTGGGGCACTATCTCAA
>UYNY03000061.1:12544-13756 GCA_900620265.3 Nitrosopumilaceae archaeon
AAGGTCCGAGGCGGGGAGACGGTTACCGCGTATTATTCCGACTTTACCCTGCCTAAAACGCACTCGGTGGATCCGGAGACCGGAATCACCGCGATAACCTGCATTATCCCCTGCGATCCAGAGCCTCCCGAGACTGCAGGAGGGGCGGCCTCGACTACGGACACGGGATCGCGCGACGTGGCCGGCCCCGCCCCGCCCAATGCGCAGTTCGAGTCCGGCGTCCCGATCGAGGAGATCAAATGCAGGGACGGCATGATCCTGCTCGAGTCGCCGCGCGGCAGGCCCGTATGCGCCACGGAGGGGTCGGCCGGGAGGCTCGTGCAGCGCGGGTTCGAGGAGGCGGCGCCCGCCGTGGCGGTCCGGGATGCGGACGTACCCCGGGCCTCCGTGGATGTACCGGACGTCCCACCCGGCAACGCCACCGGGGCGGAGCCTGACGCGGCGCCCGGCGGCGATGCCGACACGGGGCCCGCCGACGTGATATCACGCGGCACGTCTCCTGCCGGCGCCACGGATACCACGGAAAAGACGGGTGGGGGCGATCCCGTGATCCTGTTCGATGTTGAAAGCTTGGAAGACGAGGCGGAGCGGCTCGGCCTGATATCCGACGAGAGGTACGAGTACGCGTTCAAGATGCCGCTTGAGGATCCGGACGCATTCGTGGAAAAGCTCATGGCCGGCATGGATGACCGCGTGATAAAAAAGACCCAGACCATGCCGGGGTCTTGGTACGAGTATGATACCGAGCGCGGAAAGGTGACCATGCACGCCACTGAGGATATCCCTGTTGCCCGGTATGAAGTGGGAAAGATAGACCGGGATGGCATAAAGCCCTTTATCGGACAGGTACTTGACGCGTTTGAGATAGATTCCGACGAGGACGAGATTGACTACTCGTCGTACTGGGCCCTGAGTTTTGGAGTCAAGTATAATGTGGTTTCCGTACAGCAGAAGTTGGAGAACGGTTTTAAGATACATCGCCACTATGTTGATTTTTCATTCAAGCCGGACACAACACTAGTAGGCTTTAGCAGCTGGATCTCCGATATTGACAAGTTTGACCTGTATCCGTTCAATCAGGCTCAGTTGGTGGCCCGCGACTATATTGCAGACTATGAAGAGCTGCAAAAGGACGACTGTAGCTACGTGAGCAGCATCGTCCGTTCCAAGGTCGTCCTGCTTGCCGGAAGGCCCGTCTACAAGGTGGACCTG
>UYNY03000061.1:13765-16769 GCA_900620265.3 Nitrosopumilaceae archaeon
TGGGTACGTGCACCGTGCCGCATAAAACGGAGGTGTATGATTTAGGTTCGGGTGTTGGTCCCGAAGTGCGCAATCTTTACTATAGCTTTAATGTATATGTGGACGCGGTAACCGGAGAGCCCATGTTTGCCCACAAGTCGGAAGGCAACGGCAGGTGGCACTGGCTCCACTCCCGGGGGGTGATTCCATGAGGGCCCCGCCCGTACTCCCGCCCGTCCCGGCCGTGGCCCCCGCTGCGGGGTCGCACGGCCCGGATCCGGCGCCGCCGGGGCGGCGCGGCGCCAGCCGGGATCAGAGGCGCCGGCCCCCTCCCGGAGCCGCCCCCGAGATCCGCCCCCGGGCCACCCGGCCCCGCCTTATATGCCCGGGCATGGATTATATGTAATGGGCCGGGCCCGCCGCCCGTGAAGCGCGAGTTCGTGGTAAAGAGCATAGACGCGGCCCCCGACGCGTCCCCCTACGTCCTGGTCTCCCTCTCGTCTATGAAGGAGATGACAGAGTCGGGCATGCCCAGCACGTCAGGCCCCAAGGTGATGGGCTTTACCAACATGAACGACATGATGAAGGACCTCAACAAGATGCTCGCCGGCATGGGCGGGCCGACCCAGCAGGGGATCACCCAGCTAAAGATGGACATGCGCGAGTACAAGGAGCTCGGGCTGGCAGTCGGCGACAAGGTCTACCTCGAGCTCACAAAGGCAGAGTCCCTCGGCGTCTAGCCGAATATCGTGTTGAGGTACTTCCACCCGTAGATGCCGCCGATCGTCCCTATCACGAAGAGCATCGGCTTCCACGCGAACACGGGGATGGCCGGGCTTGCCAGCCGCACCCTGTAGTTGTTGGTTATCCCGTCGACGATCCCCCTTATGCGCCCGTGCCAGATCCCGTACTCTACCTGGTACTTCTTCAGTATCTCTGCCACCTCGTAGACGACGGGCGTCCTCTGCGAGAAGAGGTGCTGGAGGTAGTCCCTTGACACCTCGACCTCGGCGTGTATCCCTATGAGCCCCTTTTTGAGGTCGACCATCCGGACGTGGAGCTCCCACGGCTTCTTGAGCTTTAGGTTCAGCCCGCTGCCTATCTGGCCCGGGCGCTTGTGCTCGAGCTTTACCTTTGTAAACCCCTCGGCCGCAAAGACCCTGGCCAGGTCCTCAAAGCTGCGCCTCACCACGATGTGAAGCTGCTCGACCCCGCCGGCCCCCGCCTTTACCTCCTCGCTCCGGCCCCCCTGGATGGCGACCGTCCTCGGGTACCGGGTCACGTACTCCATCGCCGCGGCCCCCCGGGGGGCTCTATTTAAAGCAGGTGCGGACAGTTATATGCCATCCCCGCCCCCCGGGATCCCGTGGACTGTATCTTCTGCGAGATACTCTCGGGCGGCCGCCCCTCGCACATGATCTACGGGGACGACGACTATGTCGCGTTCATGGACAGGTACCCCATCGAGACGGGGCACGCCCTGATCGTCCCCCGGGCCCACCGCGAGCGGATAACGGACATGGAGCCGGCCGACGTGGGGCGCCTCTTCGAGCTGGCCCCGCGCATAGCCGGCGCCGTGATGGCCGGGACCGGCGCCGACGCGTTCAGCCTGGCGCAGAACAACGGCAGGGCCGCCAGGCAGATAGTCCCGCACGTGCACGTGCACGTCATACCGAGGTACTCTGGCAAGGGCGCCGTCTGGACCAGCCGCGCAATACCCGGCGAGGACGAGCTGGAGCGCGTCGCGGATATGATAAGGCCGCACCTCTAGGACGCGAGCCCGCGCACGTAGATGCACGACTCTGGGCGCACGGCCGCCTCCGACGGCAGGACGCGCCGCCCCGTCATCCGGGCTCCCGACCCCCTCACTACCGCAAACGGCCTTGACTCTGCGCCCTCGCCCATCCCGTGGTTGGCCGCCGTCGCGATGCTGTCGGCGACGGCCCGGAACGTGACGCGGAGCGGGCGCCCGTCAAGGTCCGGCTCGCCCCGGGCGTCATGGACGGGGTCCATCCCGGCGCACGCGACGGCGACGCCGGCGGTCCCGACCCTTGCCGGCATCATCCTGCTGTCTGCCAGTATGACGCCGACGCGCGCCCCCGTCTTGAGGAATATCCTCCTGCGTATCTGCTCGGCGGCAAGGTACGGGTACTCTGGATACAGCACCATCATGCCGCCAGAGTTGGACCCGTCGATCCCCGCGTTGGGCGCTATTATCCCGCCGCTCTCCGCCATCAGCAGCCCCTGCATGCCGCCGAGCACGGCGTCCGACTCGCGGTGGACGACCTCTGCCGTGCGCGGGTCCATCCCGTACCTGCCGGAGAGGCCCCTGCCGGCCTCGGTCGGGACCACGCCGCCCGGCTCTATCATCCTGCCCTCGGCGCACGCCACGTACTTTGATGATATGACCACCACGTCGCCGTCGGCGAGGGACACGCGGGCGCGCGAGAGCGACTCTGCGAGCCCGCCGTACACGTCGGTGCCCGGCACGGCCCTTGATGCTGCGAGCGCGACGACCTCCACGCGCCGCCCCGCCGCCCCCCGTCTATTTTGCTGTTTTGAAAGGCTTTTTTAGCCCGGCGGCGCGGCACGCGCCGTGAACGTCACGGAGAAGATCCTGGCCCGCGCCTCTGGGAGGGCCTCAGTCTCCCCCGGGGACGTCGTCTTTGCCGGCGTGGACCGGGCCATGATGCACGACGTCTCGGGGCCCGGCGTCATGAAGGTCTTTGAGAGGCTCGAGGGGCGCGGCATCGACACGTCGAGGCTGTGGGACCCCTCCCGCGTCTGGGTCGCCGAGGACCACTTTGTGCCGTCCGCCGAAAAGGCGTCGGCAGAGAACGTGGCCAGGCTCACCGCCTTTGTGAAAAAGTACGGCATATCGCGCCACTTTAGGTACGGGATGGGCCAGTACGGGATCTGCCATACCATCTCGCACGAGGAGGCCATGGTGCTCCCCGGCCAGGTGTACGTCGGGGGCGACTCGCACACCAACACGACGGGGGCGCTCGGCGCCTTTGCGTGCGGG
>UYNY03000061.1:16779-21167 GCA_900620265.3 Nitrosopumilaceae archaeon
CGGGCACACGGACATCGCGTACGTGCTGCTCCACGGCCGGATCTGGTTCCGCGTCCCAGAGACGCTGTACGTGCGGATATCCGGCCAGCTGGCGCCGCACGTGATGGCAAAGGATGTGATCCTGAGCGTCATAGGGGATATCGGCACCGACGGCGGCGCGTACCGGGCGATGCAGTTCGGCGGGTCGTGCGTCGATGCGATGTCGGTGCAGAGCCGGCTGACCCTCTGCAACATGACGACCGAGGCGGGGGCAAAGTCGGGGATCGTCGAGCCGGATGCCAAGACGGTCAGGTATCTCGAGTCCCGCGGGGCCACCGGGATCAGCATCGTGCGGGGCGACGAGGACGCAGAGTACTCGGAGGTGCTCGAGTACGACGCGCCGTCCATCGAGCCGCAGGTGGCAGAGCCCTTCTCGCCTGACAACACGAGGCCGGTCCGCGAGGCCGCCGGCGTCGAGCTTGACAAGTCGTACATTGGATCGTGCACCGGCGCAAAGTACGAGGACCTCGAGGCGGCGGCGCGGATCCTGCGCGGGCGCACCGTAAAGGTGCGGACCGAGGTGCTCCCGGCCGCCATCTCGATATACAGGCGCGCCATGGAGACTGGCGTGCTGCAGGCGTTCATCGACGCGGGCGCGGTGGTGGGGCCGCCCACGTGCGGCGCCTGCTGCGGCGCCCACATGGGGGTGCTCGGCGACGGCGAGGTCTGCGTCAGCACCACCAACCGCAACTTTCCGGGGCGCATGGGGCACAAGGACTCGCGCACCTACCTTGCTTCCCCGCAGGTGGCCGCCGCCTCGGCCGTGACCGGCCGCCTCACCGACCCGAGGGACCTGCCATGAGGGGGGCCGTCGCAAAGTACGAGAGGGACAACATCGACACCGACGTCATCATACCCGGCCAGTACCTAAAGGTGCACGACTATGACGAGCTTGCAACCCACGCGATGGAGGGGCTGGATCCGGGGTTCCACAAGAGGGGCGCCAAATACGTGCTTGCCGGCCGCAACTTTGGGTGCGGCTCGAGCCGCGAGCACGCCCCCATCGCGCTCTCGGGATCCGGCATCGAGGCGGTGCTGGCGCTCTCGTTCGCCCGGATCTTCTACAGGAACGCAGTGGACGGGGCGTTCCTCCTCCCGGTCGAGATAGAAGAGGAGGCGTACAGGTCCATCCCGGACGGGGCGGAGATAGAGGTGGACATTGACGCGGGTACCGTGGCTGACCACACGTCGGGCCGGACCCACCGGATAAAGCCGTTCCCGGGGATCATCGCCGAGATCATCCGGGCGGGCGGCATCTTCAACTACAGGGGGGACGGGGCTGCCTAGGACGCTCTTTGAGAAGATATGGGCGATGCACGAGATCTCCCGCGAGGGGTCATCGTCGCTCCTCTATGTGGACCGCCACCTCGTCCACGAGGTGACGTCCCCGCAGGCGTTCGAGGGGCTGCGCATGGCCTCGAGGGGCGTCCGCAGGCCGGACCTGACGCTTGCCACGATGGACCACAACGTGCCGACGCGCGGCGGGCTCCCCATGGCCGATGACACGTCGGCCTCGCAGATGCGGGCCCTTGAGCGCAACTGCGCAGAGTTCGGCATACGGCTCTACGGGATGGGCAGCCCCGGCCGCGGCATCGTCCACGTGATAGGGCCGCAGACGGGGTTCACCCTGCCCGGCTGCACCATCGTCTGCGGGGACAGCCACACGTCGACGCACGGCGCGTTCGGGGCGCTCGCGTTCGGGATCGGGACGAGCGACGTCGAGCACGTGCTGGCGACGCAGACCGTCTGGCTTGAAAAGCCAAGGACGCTCGAGGTGCGCGTGTCCGGCGCGCCCGGGCCCGGCGCGACCGCAAAGGACGTAATGCTGTATGTCATACGCAGGCTGGGCGCCGGCGGGGGCGCCGGCCACGTCATCGAGTATACCGGGGACGCCATCCGGTCCATGGGGATGGACGGGCGCATGACCGTCTGCAACATGTCCATCGAGGCGGGCGCGCGCGCGGGGCTGATCTCCCCCGACGGGACGACCTACGAGTACCTGCGCGGAAGGCCCATGGCGCCAGGCGACTATGAGGCGGCCGTCGCCGGGTGGCGCGCCGGCCTGCATACCGACCCCGGGGCCGAGTTTGACCGGCTGCTCGAGGTGGACGTGGCCGGGCTCGAGCCGCAGGTCAGCTGGGGGACGACCCCCGAGATGACGTGCGGGATATCGGATATGGTGCCCGACCCGGCAGAGTTTGCCGCAGGCGACCCGGCGAGGGAGGCCGCCGCGCGCCGGGCCCTCGAGTACATGGACCTTGAGCCGGGCACCCGGATCCGGGACATTGCGGTCGATCGCGTCTTTATCGGGTCGTGCACCAACGCCCGCCTGTCTGACCTGCGCGAGGCGGCGCGGGCGCTGCGCGGCGGCAGGGTGGCGCCGGGGGTGCGCGCCATGGTCGTCCCCGGCTCCGAGGAGGTGCGCCTCCAGGCCGAGGAGGAGGGGATATCGGGGATCTTCGAGGGGGCCGGCTTTGAGTGGCGCGAGTCCGGCTGCAGCATGTGCCTCGGGATGAACCCCGACGTGCTAGGCGACGGGGAGCGGTGCGCCAGCACGTCCAACCGCAACTTTGAGGGGCGGCAGGGCGCCGGCGGCAGGACGCACCTCGTGAGCCCGGCGGTCGCCGCGCGCGCCGCCGTGCGCGGCAGGTTCGAGGCGCCATGAGGCCGTTCTCCGGCACGTCCGGCAGGATCGTCCCGCTGGACAGGGCGGACGTCGACACCGACCAGATAGTGCCAAAGCAGTTCCTAAAGCTGGTCCAGAGGACAGGCTTTGGCAGGTACCTCTTTTACGGGTGGCGCCATGACGCCGGCGGCAGGCCCGCCCCCGGGTTCGTGCTAGATGACCCCGCGTACGCGGGCGCCCGGATACTGGTGGCCGGCCGCAACTTTGGGTGCGGCTCGAGCCGCGAGCACGCCGCCTGGGCCATCTCCGACTGGGGGTTCGAGGCGGTGGTGGCGCCCTCGTTCGCGGACATCTTTTACGGCAACTGCATAAAGAACGGCCTGCTTCCGGCGCGGGTGTCGGAGGATGGCGCCAGGTCCCTGATGGGGAGGAGGGAGGCCGCGGTGGACCTTGCGTCCCAGACCATCACGTCGGGGGACCTGGTGGTGGACTTTGAGATAGGCGACGTCCAGAAGAGGATCCTGCTCGAGGGGCTTGACGATATAACTAGGACGCTAAAGCTCGAGGACGGGATCTCGCGCCACGAGTCGGGCCCCTCCGCCCCATACGTCCCGTGATGCGCCGCGCCATGTCCCCGTTCCTCTCCAGCACGACGGGCGACTCTACGTCCATCCACGGCTCGCGCCCGATGTCAAACGCCGATACGACGCCCTCGGACGCCAGCGGCTGCAGCACGTCGTACGAGAGGTTGACGTGCCCGCCGCCGATCCCGCGCACGCGGTCCAGCACGCCGCCGCCCAGCATGTAGACGCCGAGGCACTCTGACATCGGGAGGTCGAGCACCGGCTTTTCGGTGAACCTGCGCACCATCCCGTCCCTCACCTCGGCAAAGCCCGTCTCCTCGCGCCTGCGCCTCCTCGTGGCGATGCAGGCCGTCCCGCCGCCGGCAAGGAACGCGCCCCTCATGGCGCCAAGGTCGACGGCGCACAGGTTGTCGACGAACCAGAGGACGAACCTGCCGCCCAGGTTCCCCGCGTGCAGCAGGTCGCCGCCGGTCCCGCTCTGCGAGTCCTGGACGTACCTGATGCCGCGCTCCCTGCCGTAATAGCTGCGTATCTGGCCGCCGAGCCCTGCAAAGTCCGCTATTATGGATATCTCGCCGATAAAGTCAAACGACCGGAGGTGCCCCACGACATGGTCGATGAGCGGGCGGCCGCGCACGGGGATCATCGCCTTTGGAAAGTACTCGGTGTAGGGCCTCCCGCGAGTCCCCCTGCCGCCGGCAAGTATTACGGCCTTCAAAGGCCTACCTGTAGGACTTTTGCCTGCGCCGCCTCGCCCCGGGGCCGCCGAACTTTTTTGGCTCCTTTTGCCGCGCGTCGCCGCTGATAAGATACTTGTCGAACTTTACCAGCCTTTTTCTGAGGTCCTCCCTCTGGTTCTTTGGGATCGGGTGCTCGCGCGGGTCCTTTCTTGACTTTGTCCATCCGGTGAGCGCCCTTGATATGCCGGTGGCCGCCGCCCCCGCCTGCCCCATGAACCCGCCGCCCCTGACGCGCACGGTGATGTCCACCCTGTCGCGGAGGGGGCCTGCCACCTCGAGCGGGACGAGGACGGCCTCGCGCGCAGTCGCGTGGCCCATCATCTCGACGGGGACGTTGTTTATCCTGACGCTGCCGCGCCCCTTTTTGATATAGACGTGGGCGCTCGCCGTCTTTCGCGT
>UYNY03000061.1:21177-24870 GCA_900620265.3 Nitrosopumilaceae archaeon
TCTTGTCGCAAAGTAGATCTCCTTCTTTGGGGCCGCCATGCTAGGTCCACCCCACCGTCCTGCCAAGGTCCTCCATCGTCGTGTATCTTGAGGACTCGCGCCTTATCTGGGCGTCCTCGAACCTGGTCTTCTCAAGCGGTCTTAGCTCCCTCGGCGAGCCGACGTAGGCGCGCAGCCTGCGGTGGGCGGCCACGCCGGAGGGCTTTTTCCCGTACGGCAGCATGCCTCGGACCATCCTGGTGAGTATGGTGTCGGGCCTGCGGCGGTGCACCGGGCCGTGCCTCGGGTGTATGACGCTGTTTATCCTCAAAAAGTCGCGGTACTCTGCTATGATGTTGGACCTTGTCCCGCTGATCATTATCTTTTCACAGTTTATCACCGAGACCCTGTTGCCCTGGATGAGCAGCTTTGCCACGCGCGAGGCGAGCCTGCCCGCTATGTGGCCCGTCCCGTCCACCACTATGGGCCAGTCGGCGCCCGCGCGCCCCTTCCTCGCGGCGCCCTGCCCCGTCCCTGCGGGCTCCGGGATATCCTTGATCTCCTGCGCCTCTGCCGGCCCCGTCCCTGCGGGCTCTGGGATATCCTTGATCTCCTGCGCCGCGGCCGCTTCAGCGCCGGCCTCTTGCGCGCTAGCCAAGAAGCACGACCCCCTTTCCGGTCGGCCTGTCCTCTATTATCTGGCTGTGCGTCAAGAGGCGCCCGCCGGCATCCTCTACCTTTTTGGCGGCCCTGCCCGATATGCCGAACGAGAAGAGCGTTATCCCGTGGCCGATGGTGCCGGTGCCGAGCACCTTGCCGGGGAACGCCACGACGTCGCCGTCCTTTGTGAGCTGGGCTATCCTGCCGATGTTGATGTCCCGCCTGGCTATGGACGGCTTTAGGGCGTACTCTGAGAGCCTGGCCCAGATCGGCGCCTCGTTCCTGATCGAGGCCTTTTTGAGCTCGCGCGCCATCCTGACGGTCACCTGGCTGGTCACGGCCGGGCCGCCCGGCCCCTCAAATATAACGCTATATCCCCGACGTGATCTCCTTGAACTGCCCGAGCCTTCCGCTGACCTCCTCGGCCCCGGCCATCACGACCTTCTCCGGGGCAAGGGCCCCGGTCGACTCGACGGTCAGCAGGTGCTCCCCCTTGTTGCCGGTCTCGGTCAGGATGGAGACGTTCGAGGCGTTCCACTTTGCGTGCTCGGTGCCGCGGCCAAGCCGCGCATAGCACTCGACCTTTATCCTCTGGCCGGGGGCAAGCTCCACTATGGCGATGCCGCCGGACGTGGGCCTGACAGAGTCGTCCTCGGACGATATCTCGTCGGAGAGGACCGTCCTTGTCTCCTCCGACTCGCCAGAGTCGAGCACCAGCATCACCCGGCAGTTGCTGCACCCCTCCCCGCCGCACGTGCACTTTGAGGTCTCGGTGAACCGCTCAAGGTCCGTCCTTAGCGGCACGAGCCCGAGCCTGTGGGCCAGGCCCTCGTCGGGCAGGACGGACGTGTTCTCTATCACGTCGACCGTGTCGACGGCGAAGACGGGCACCCCGTTGAGGCATATGCGCCTCAGGGCGTTGGCATACTGGAGCGGGACGCCGGTCATCTTTACCGAGATCCTCTGCTCGTCCTTGCTTACTATCTCAAGGGACGGCACGGGCCGCCCGCCCGGCGATCCCCTTAAAAGTCTAGCTTGGCGTGGGTACTGTTCAAAAGTCGGGTCACGGGCGGCCAGGCACGAAATACCTGAGCGTTGTAAAAGGCCCCAGGACCACCTTTGTTTTTACACAGGGGTCCGGGGGCACAGTCCTTACTGGGACTGGTCTACCGGGGAGGGTATAAAATAGGACATATATTAAGATTTTCCGCGGGTGTATCCAAGCACGGTCAAAGGAACTGGTCTACCAAATCGGTCCTTCAGAGGTTCGCGGGTTCAAATCCCGCCGCCCGCATACTATCCGGCACGGGCATGGCAGTGCTCGCGTTTTGGATGATCGTCATCCGCTTGTTCTTCTTGGCGGATATATGATCCCGGTGGCCTCACCGGTGGTCGCCCCGCCGGTGCCCCCGTGCTTCACATGGTTGTAATGAACGGGCTTCGGACCGCCCGGCGTCCAAGTCAGAATTCCCCGAATCTAGCCGCCCCGAACCGCCCCGATTTCCAAGGATTCCGTGCCTGCGTGCCCAAGACCCGACTTTTGAACAGTACCATGCGGCTCGCTACCGTTAATAGGCGGATCGGGGGGATCCGGCCATGGAGTCCCGGTGCCCCCCGCGGCTGCTGCTCATAATGCAGGATCTGAGCATAAGGGGGAAGACACGCATACAAAAGTACGGGTTCTGCATACACCAGCAGTACGCCGAGGCCGACGGCCTCGGGTTCTATGCCGACTGGAAGGCGTACCACTTTGGCCCGTACAGCCAGGCCCTGGCCGACGACCTTGACGCCGCCATACAAGCCAAGCACGTGGAGATAATCGACCCCGACGGCGGCACCGGGTCCAAGAGGTACAAGCTTGCCATCGGGGCATACAAGGAGTACGCCTCGCTGGGAGAAAAGCACGGCTACGTGGCGGGCATACGCGAGATGCTGGGCAACCTCCAGACGCTGTCCCTGACGGGCCTGCTGAGGCAGATCTACCGGGACTATCCCGAGTACGCCGTGCGCAGCCAGATCAGGGGCCAGGTGTCCGGCCAGGTGTCCGGCTAGCGTCCTGCCGGGCCGCCCCGGACGCGCCACCCCCCGGCATCGAATCCGTTAGTTCCGTCCCGACGTGGACGCGGATCCCGCACAGGCGGCCGCGCCCCGGTGCCTGCCCCCCGCCCGCCGCCGGGGTTCCGTATAAATACCGAGGCCGCGGCCCGGGGCGCGCATGGCCGAGACCAGCATCGCAAGGTACGTCCGGGAGGGCGAAAAGTTCGAGATCATAGTGAGGCCGGATCCGGCCCTCGAGTACAAGCTCGGCAAGAGGGCCGACCTCTCGAAGGTGCTAGTCTCTGACGACGTCTATTCGGACTCTGGCAAGGGGACAAAGCCGCCGGCCGAAAAGCTCCAAAAGGCGTTCGGCACGTCCGACCACGCCGAGGTGGCCCGGATCATAATGGAGAAGGGCGAGCTGAACCTGACCACCGAGCAGAGGCGCAAGATGACCGAGGAGAAGCGCAGGAGGATAGTCACGATAATCTCCCAGACGTACGTGGACCCAAAGACGCACCTGCCTCACCCGCCCCTGCGCGTAGAGCAGGCGATGAAGGACGCCCGGGCCCAGGTCGAGCCCCAGAGGGGGGCCGAGGAGCAGGTGCCCGCGGTGGTGGACAAGATCCGGGGGATAATCGCCCTCAAGTCCGAGAACGTCCGGCTCGAGGTGGTGGTCCCGGCCCAGTTTGCCTCAAAGTCGTACGCCGTCCTAAAGTCGGCCGGCACCCTGAGCGGCGAGGAGTGGCGTAGCGACGGCTCCCTAAAAGCAATACTTGAAATACCAGCAGCTTCGAGGCCCGGCGTGATCGACAGGCTCGGCTCTGCCACGAGGGGTTCAGCAAGCGTAGAGGTGGCCAAGTGAGCGGCAAGAGGCACGTCATGCCTGGCGAGGTCATAACGACGGCCCCCCTAAAGGCGTCAGAGAACACCCTCTTGGCCGGCAAGAGCATCGTGGCGACCGCCGTCGGCATATCTGACATCTACGAGGATACGGTCCGGGTGATACCCCTCTCG
>UYNY03000061.1:24880-33221 GCA_900620265.3 Nitrosopumilaceae archaeon
GGGCAAGTACACGCCCCGCATCGACGACCTCGTGGTCGGCAAGGTGATCTCCCACACGTCGTCGGCCTGGGAGCTTGACATCAACTCGTACTATGTGGGGTTCCTCCCCGCGACTGACGTCTTCGGGCGGGACTTTGCCTCGCACGCCGACGAGCTGACCTCAAAGCTGAAGAAGGGCGACCTGGTGGCCGTCCGCATTGCCAACTTTGACCGGACCCGGGACCCGCTCGTGACGGTCGGGGACCGCGACCTTGGCAAGATAGACTCCGGCGTGATGGTGGTCATATCGCCCGGCACCATACCGCGGCTCATCGGCAAAAAGGGCTCGATGATCCAGGCCATCGAGAACCAGACGGGCGCCGAGGTGACCATCGGGCAGAACGGCTGGGTCGTCATCGCGTGCGAGTCCGGCGAGGGCCTCGAGCTTGCAAAGAGGGCCGTCCTGATGCTAGATGAAAAGGGGGCGACGCCGAACATGGCAGACCGCGTGCGCGGCATGCTGGAGCAAAAGGGGCGCGGCGGCTCCGGGGGCGGTTCCTGATGGGCGGCCGCGAGTCCACCATGGTGCTGCTCGACTCTGAGGGGCGGCGGTGCGACGGCAGGCGCGTCGACGAGCCGAGGCGGATAATGATAAAGGCCGGCGGGCTAAAGAACGCCGACGGGTCGGCCTATATCGAGTTTGGCGACAACAAGATAATCGCCGGGGTCTTCGGGCCGCGCGAGGTGCACCCAAAGCACCTCTCGGATACGGACACCGGCATACTGCGCGTAAGATACCACATGGCGCCCTTCTCCGTCGGCGAGCGAAAGAACCCGGCCCCCTCGAGGCGCGAGATCGAGATATCAAAGGTGATCAAGGAGGCCCTAGAGCCGGCGGTCATGCTAGAGCAGTTCCCGAGGACGGTCGTCGACGTGTTTCTGGAGGTCATCCAGGCGGACGGGGGGACCCGGTGCGCCGCCCTCTCGGCAGCCTCGGTCGCCCTCGCGGATGCCGGGATCCCGATGCGGGACATGGTGGCCGCCTGCGCCGCCGGCAAGGTGGCCGACACCATCATACTGGACGTGAACAACGAGGAGGACCAGGCGGGGCAGGCCGACATGCCCATCGGGTACATGCCGGGCCTTGAAAAGATCACGCTGCTCCAGCTTGACGGGGTGCTCACCCCCGACGAGTACAAGAGGTGCGTCCGCGTCGGGATCGACGGCTGCAAGATAGTCTACGACCTGCAGAAGAAGGCCCTGGCTGAAAAGTACTTTGGGGGGCAGCAATGACCGTCCGCACCGTCCTTGACGAGCTCAAAAAGGCGCAGATACTGGAGGGCCTGGCATCGGGCAGGCGGCGGGACGGCAGGGCCCCCGAGGAGCCCCGCAGGGTCGACGTCGAGCCCGGCGTCATACCAAAGGCCAACGGCTCTGCCCGCGTCAGGCTCGGCGACACGGTGGCCATCTGCGGCGTAAAGATCCAGCCGGACCGGCCCTTTCCGGACCAGGGCGACAAGGGGATGTTCATATGCACGGCAGAGACGCTGCCGCTCTCGCACCCGACGGCCGAGACGGGCCCGCCCCAGCCGCCCGTCATCGAGCTTGCAAGGGTGGTGGACCGCGGCATCAGGGAGAGCCACATGCTGGACCTCTCACAGATGGTCATCGAGCGCAACAGGTCCGTGGTGGGCGTCTTTGCCGACAACGCGGTGGTCGACAACGACGGGAACCTCTTTGACGCGTGCTCGTATGCCGCGACGGCGGCCCTGCTGACGGCAAGGGCCCCGAGGTGGAACTGGATCGACGATGCCCCCGTCCTCTCGGACGAGGAGCCGCGCAGGATCCCCGTCAACACGGTGCCAGTCTCTGTCACGATGGGAAAGATTGGGGGCCACATCATCGTGGATCCGGACGGCGACGAGTGGCAGATGCTCGACGCCCGGATAACCATAACGAGCGACTCTGGCGGCAACATCTGCGCCCTCCAAAAGGGCGGCACGGACGGGTTCTCGCTCTCGGAGATCGACCGGTGCGGCGAGCTCTCCGTGCGGGTGGGCGCCGCCGTCCGCGAAAAGCTGGCCGCGGTGCAGGCGGTCTAGCGATGGCAAAGGGGAAAAAGTCCCTAAAGGGGCTCGGGGCAAGGTACGGCATCAAGATACGAAAGCAGTACACAAAGGTGCACCTGCAGCTAAAGGGCAAGAGGACGTGCCCCGAGTGCGGGTCGGCAAAGTTCGGCCGCGTGGCGGTCGGGATCTGGTCGTGCCGCAAGTGCGGCTTCAAGGTGGCGGGCGCCGCGTATGACGTCAAGGTATGAGGTCCGGCTCGACGCCGGGGGGATGACGCGCCACATCTTCGAGTCGATACGGGCCGACGGCGGCGGCCAGCCGGGGCCGGCGGGCGCCACGGTCCGGATGGAGGGCGGCGTGATGGTGGCAAGGGCCGAGTCCGGCGGGATAGCCCACCTCCGGGCGAGCCTCAACTCGTACCTGCGGCTGGCCCACGCGGCGCGCGGGTCGCTCGAGGCCGGGCGCCGCCATACAGATTAAGGGGGCGATCCGGGGGAGCGGCAGGTTGGCAAGCGGGATCCTCCTCGTAGTGGCGGCGCCGGCGGCAGTCTCCGTGCTGTTCGCGGCCGGCGTCATGTACGGGCTCGTGGAGATGGCGCCCCCCGCCTCGCATGCCGCGGCCCCCGCGGCGGCACCGGGGGCGGCGCCGGCCGGCGGCCCCGGGGCGGAGCTCGTCTGGGAGGGCGGCCCTGTGGACGGGACGGTCTCTGTGCAGGTGCGGATGGCCGACCCCGGGTTCGGGTGCGGGGACCTGTACATCACGCTCCACTCGCCGGGCATGCGCCCGTACCAGGAGACGTTCACGGGGACGTGCGCCGGGGAGGACGGCCTCATACCGGACCTGCCCTTCGAGGGGGCCGCGTCGGAGCCGGGCGGCTATGAGATCGAGGTGGCAGTCGTGAACGCCGGCGGCCCGCCGGTGCAGATCCGCGAGACGTTTACTGTTAAATAGAACGCCAATCCCGGGGGTGCCGGATTTGGCGGACGGCGATGGGCATCCAAGCGCGGAAGAGATAGCAAGAATACAGAGGGAGATCGAGGATCTGAAAAAACAGCACGCAAAGGTCGTAGCGTCCGAGAGGAAGAAGGGGGGCGGGACAAGGGCCGCCAAAAAGCCGGCGCCAAAAAAGCCGGCCGCAAAGCCGGCCGCAAAGCAGGCCGCAAAGCAGGCCGCAAAGCAGGCCGCAAAGCAGGCCGCAAAGCAGGCCCCAAAAAAGCCGGCTGCAAGGCCGGCCCCAAAGGCCGAAAAGGATCCCAAAAAGGCGCCCGCAAAGCCGGCAAAAAAGCCGGCGGCAAGGCCGGCCCCAAAGGCCGGCAAGCCGGCCGGCAAGCCGCCCGCAAGGCAGGCCGAAAAGCCTGACGCAAAGCCTGACGCAAGGCCCGCCCCAAAAAAGGCGGAAAAGGACGCCCCCAAAAAGCCGGCCGCCAAGCCCGGGAAGAAGCCTGCGGCAAAGAGGCCCGGCAGGGGGGCAAAGGAGCAGAAGGATCCCGCGGACGAAAAGACGCTAGAGGAGCAGATGGAGGAGGAGCTGACCGAGGAGGAGATTGAGAACTTTCAGATAGAAAAGGTCGACATGGAGCGCCTGACGGGGCGCGTCTGCGAGATCCTGGCCTCGCAGGACGACGGCAGCCTCCTCCAGGGCCCGCTCTGGAAGCGCCTAAAGCTGAACGCCCGGGACGGCTCGCGCCTCGTGCTAAAGCTCGAGCGCAAGGGCACCATCGAGCGCGAAAAGCTCCTCGAGAACGGCCGCTGGACGTACCGCCTCATACTCAAAAAGACCCCGATAAGCACCGCCTCCATCGAGGACTCGCCCTGCCTCACGTGCCCCGTCGAGCAGATGTGCACGCCCGACGGCGAGACGAGCCCGCTGACGTGCAAGCTGATAGACGCCTGGGTGCTCGGAAGCAGGCGCAGGGAATGAGGCCGCGGGAGGCAAGGCGCGACCCGTACCGGCGCCTGGCGCGGGAGCAGGGCCTCCGGAGCCGCGCCGCCTTCAAGCTAAAGGAGCTCAACAAGTCGTACCGGATAATCGGCCCGGGGTTCAAGGTGGCGGACCTCGGGTGCGCCCCCGGCGGGTGGACGCAGGTGGCCGTCCGGGCCGCCGGGAGCCGGGGCGCCGTCGTCGGGGTGGATCTTGCGTACGTCGAGGAGCTGCCCGGGGCGACCCTCGTCCGCGGCGACGTCTCTGACCCGGCCATCTGCGACGAGATACTGGGGATCCTGGGCGGGCGCGCCGACGCCGTGATATGCGACCTCTCCCCCGAGGTGACCGGCAACTGGTCCGTCGACCACGCCAGGCAGATCTCGCTCAACTATGACTGCACGAGGGTTGCCGACGCCGTCCTCTCCCGCAAGGGCAACGCCCTCTTCAAGGTGTTCGACGGCCCCTACTCTGCAGAGTTCCGCGGGTACGTGGCAAAAAAGTTCTCGCGCGTCTCGCTCACAAAGCCGCAGGCAAGCCGCAAGCAGAGCAGCGAGCTCTACTTTGCCTGCCTCGGGTTCCTCGGATAGAGGGCCGCCGCGACCTGGCCGGCGTCGGCGTCGGTGCGGAAGCCCCCCGGGTGGAGCGACGTGGCCGATGCGGCAAAGCCGGCATCCCGCAGGCGGCCTATGGCGTCCTGCAGCTTGGGCGGGCCGCTCCCCGCGCGCGAGGCCACCTCGTCGGTCGTGTAATAGGCCGCCGGCATGCCGGCCTCGGCCGCGCACCTTGCAAGGGACGGGGCGCACGACCCGTGGACGGCCGCGCCCTCCGCGGCGCGCATCATGGCCCGCACGAACCCCTCCTCGAAGAGCGGGCCCGTCCAGAGGGGGCCGGCCGCCTCCGTCGCGGCGCCGCAGTTCCGGCACGCCCTCCCCTCCCCCGCCGCGTCGCGCTGCCCGCACGACCGGCAGTGCAGTATCAGCCCGAGGCCGCCGCGCGGGTTCCTGGTGACCCGGACATAGGCGCGGTAATAGTGCTTGTCGCTCCCCGCGAACAGCGGCTCGATCCCGACGCCGAGCCTGGCCGCGACCGACCACGTGCACCCGAGGACGAGCCGTATCGCCACCTCGTTGCCGTAGCGGGTCCTGACCGGGACGCCGCCGTACTTTTTCCTGCACGCGCCGTCCCACAGCCCGCCGAGCACCTGCAGGTCCGTCGCCGCCACTGCCAGCATGCCGCCGGCAGAGACCGCGCGGATGGCGCAGTCAAGGTACGGGGCCGGCGAGCCGAACGGGTCGAGATCCACAATGTCGGCGCGCCTGCCCCTCCCCGCGTGATCCGACAGAAAGCGGCACGCCTCCCCCGTGGAGTACTCGATCCCGCCGATCCCGCCGATCCTGGCCGACTCCCTTGCAAGCTCGAGCGCCGCTGGGTTCGAGTCGTTGAGGACCACCCTGCCGACGCCGGCCTCGTTGGCGGCGCGGAGCCCCCTTGCCCCGACGCCTGCCATGGCGTCAAGCAGCGTCCTTGACCCGGGGTCGCCGAGCGCCGCGTAGGCCAGCGTCGAATAGTCGCGCGTGATGGCCGCCGCCCTGTTGAAGAACGCCGGCCTCCGCGGCGGGGCGGCGCCGGGCGGCACGCGCGGGACGGCCAGCCTGGTGGACCCCTCCGTGACTATCTCCGTGGCCGCCCCGTGCACGGCACCGCCGCCCCCGCACGGTTTAAAACGTCTACTCCGGGGGGCCGGCGCGTTGGACGTCTGCGGGATAGACGAGGCCGGGCGCGGCTCGATGGTCGGCCCGCTTGTCGTCGCCGGCGTCGCGGCGGACCGCCCGGGCCTCCGCATGCTGAGGTCGATGGGCGTCCGCGACTCCAAGCGGCTCTCGCCGGCGTCCCGGGAGCGGCTGTACGGGATGATCCGGTCGGTGGCCAGGGTGAGCGTCTCAAAGGTGCCGCCAAGGTCCATCGATGCCAGCGTGAGGCGGCACGGCCTCAACGACCTTGAGGCAAGGTACATGGCCCGCGTCGCCGCCGCGCTCGGGTCCCGGACCACCTACGTGGACGCCTGCGACGTGGACGCGGCCAGGTTCGGCAGGAGGGTCTCGGAGCTCTCGGGGCTGCGGATCCGCTCGCACCACCGCGCCGACTCTAGGTTCGCCATCGTGTCTGCCGCCTCGATCATAGCAAAGGTGGAGCGGGACAGGGCGGTGGCCCGGCTCGGCCTCGGCAGCGGGTACCCGTCGGACCCCGTCTGCAGGAGGCGCCTTGCCAGGCTCTATGCCGAGGAGGGCTCGATGCCAAGCTGCGCGCGCAAGAGCTGGCGCCCCGTCGCGGCCATGATGTCAGGCGGATCGTGAGAGCACCATATAGTGCTCCTTGTGGTACGGCTCGAGGTTGATTACGTCCGTGACGTCGTACCCGCCGAGCCGGTCCACCTCGGCAGACGCCACCTCCCGGGCCGCCCCCGCGGCGCTGATGCTGCGCACCTTTACCACCAGCATGAACGCGCCGCCCCTTCTTAGGAACATCCTGCAGTTGCGCAGGGCGATCTCCGTCTGGTCGGGCTGCGCAATGTCGGCGTACACGGCGTCCATCCTGCCGGACACGGCAAAGTACTCGGACGGGGACCTTGCGTCCTGCATCACCGGCACGACGTTGGATCTCGGGCCGGCGACCCTGTCCATAAAGTCCCTTGCGACCCTGCTCGAGTGGTCCACCCCGTAGACGACCCCGCCCGCCCCCACCATGTCAGAGACGTGGCTCAGCGTCGTCCCCGTGGACGACCCGAGGTACAGCACCCTGTCCCCCGCGCGGAACGGCACCCCCCCGAGGCCGTTCATGATGGCGGCCGCCAGCTTGCTGCGGCGCGGGTCCCACGTCCTGTACTCTGATCCGGCGTGGCGGACGAGCCTCTCGCCATACACGCGGTTGCCCGGCACCAGGTTCTCGGTCGCCGGGACGTCGCGCCCCTCGTGTCTGACCCAGGCGAACGGCTCAGCGCCTTGCAAGGCGCCTGCCTTTCTTCTTGTTGGAATACCCGGGGTTCCTGCGCCCGCGGTCGTCCCGGCGGCCCCCTCTGCGATCCCCGCCGCGATCCCCTCCACGATCATCCCTCCGGCGGCCGCCCCGATAGTCCCCGCGCCCGCCGCGATCCCCGCCGCGATCCCCGCCGCGATCCCCGCCGCGGTCGTCCCTGCGCCGCCCGCGGTAACTGCCATCCCTGTCGTCCCGGCGGCCCCCGCGGTAACCGCCGCGATCATCCCTGCGCCGGCCCCCCTCGCGATAGCCCCCGCCGCGGTCGTCCCTGCGCCGCCCGCCGTCCCTCCCGCGGCCCCCCGCACGATCGCCCCCGCGCGGCTCCGGCGGGTCCGCATACCTTGATGATATCTCTGATATCCGCACGTTGAGCTTTTCAAGCAGCGTCCTGTTGAGGCCGTCCCCGTAGACGTCGACGCGCGCGGCGACGGCCGCCTTTGCGGCGACGGCCCTGGCTATCTTGCCGCGCTGCCACCTTGGCGCCGCGTGGACGGCCGCGTGCTGGAAGAGCAGCCCGTGCTTTGGCGGGTCCGACCCCGTCTTTACCGACCGGAAGAGGGCCCTCTCCGCCCCTATCACCTGGATGGTGCTAGCCGGGAACGAGGCGAGCCTCGTGAGGCTGCCCGCCCTGGCAAGTATCCGGGCCCCCACCTGCGGCCCCAGTATGGCAGTCAGGTTGGGCGCCACCTCGGCCATCCCCTCGGCGATCCGCGCCTCTAGTTTTTCGCGGATCTCCCTTGCCCTGATGACCAGCCCCGCTATCTCCTGCGCCATCCCGAGATCGGCGTCCGAGATCTCCCCGCCCCTGCTCTTTGATGCCAGCACGCCGAGCATCTCGGCCTTTGGCCCGAGCCCGGCGCCCTCGAACGCCTCCCTTGTGAGGCCGCCGCGCCTGCCGGCCAGCACGACCCCCGCGTACGCCTGGACGGAGTCCACCACGTTGTCAAGCTCTGGAAAGTGCAGCCCGTACCACTCGCGCATCCGCGCCCCGAGCGTGTTTGAGGACCTGTCCGCCTCGTCGAGCGCCCCGACGGCCTGTATGACGTGCATCGCCGGATCGGAGGACGCCCTGCCGACGCGCGCCGAGGACAGCCCGATGGCAAACTCGCGCAGCCTTGCGAGCGCGTCCCGCTCGTCGGAGGCCAGCCCCGCCTCGACCATCATGGCCTGCTTTCTGGAGCGCGACTCCTCGAGCGCCGCCTCCCCCATCATCCTGCAGTCGGCGCCGGCAGACGAGAGCAGCCCGAGCAGCTGCCGGTCCGAGACCTCGGCCTCGGCGTCCCCGATGTAGGCGGCCACCTCCTTTACGTCGCCGCTGCCCTCCTTTATCCCCGT
>UYNY03000062.1 GCA_900620265.3 Nitrosopumilaceae archaeon
TTGATTTAATTATGTTTTTTTTTTAATGATACGGCGACCACCGAGATCTACACTAGATCGCTCGTCGGCAGCGTCAGATGTGTATAAGAGACAGCTCGCATTCGGGCAATCCTACAATATTATCTTAGGATTGGAAAATATGGCGAAAATGGCTAGATAACGATTCGGGGTATTGTCGCATAGGCGTGAATAAGGGCCAAAAATGGGGCCGGAAATGGCTGGTATATACTAGTTCCCTCATAAATAGTAGAAAAAAGGTTATATTCTATACCATAAATCATACGGTATGAGCGAGACCATAAGCGTGGACATCACCCCGGACAAGTCCCTCATCGAAAAGCTGGGCGCCGTGGGGTATACCACGGAGGAGGCGATTGCAGAGCTGGTGGACAACGCAATCGATGCCAGGATAGAGAACGTCGTAGAGCAGGTGTCCGTGAGCCTGGATTTTGAGGGAAGGGGGATCGAGGTGAGGGATGACGGGCAGGGGATGGACGGGGAGGGCCTGGCAGGAGCCATGACGGTGGCCAGGGGGACAAAGTCCCGGGGCCAACTCGGGCAGTTCGGGATAGGGCTCAAGAGCGCCTGCTCTGCGCTCGGGGAGACGTTCGTGGTAAGGACGTCAAAAAAGGGATCCGGCATGGAGTACTCGATCAGGTACGACGAGAGCGAGTGGATGTCGGACAGCTCGCGCGGGTGGGACAACATGCCGATGGAGGAGAGGCGGCTGGAGCCGGGGGAGGAGTGGCACGGCACCATAGTGTCGATAACCAGGCCAAAGGTTGCGCTGTACACGAACCAGAGCTCGAGGCTGCGGAGGAGCTTTGGGACAAGGTACGCCGCGTATCTTGAGAACAGGCAGGTCTCGATACGTGTCAACAGGAAGGAGTGCGTGCCGACCGCGAGGGAGATCGCCCCGGGCAGCAAGGTGAATATCTTCCTGCGGCTGTCGACCGGGAGACGGATCAGGGGGCACGTCGCGCTGCTCAAAAGGCGCTCGATACGCGGGGACTATGGGATGGATCTTTACAAGCACGGCAGGCTGATAAAGCCGCATGAAAAGTTCGAGATTCTCGGGCACCCGGAGCTGGCACGCGTCGTGGGAAGGCTCGACATGGACGATGTCCCGGTCAACTTTTACAAGAACGCGTTCATAAAGGAGAGCCCCGAATACATGGACGTCGCCGACGCCTTTAGGAACAATGATTCGGTAAAGGTGTTCTGCTACGAGTCACGCTCAAAGACGGACGTCCCAGAGTCGGCGGCCCCGGTACTGGACTACGTGTTTGAGGGAAAGGAGCCCGACGGGCGCCTCCCGGCCCGGGTCCGCCTGAAGCCGGCCCTGAAGGCGCTGGAGGCGGCCAGGCCGCCGGGGGGCAGGCCCGGCAGGCGGGCCGTGCAGGTGTCCATGGGGCCGTCAAAGGGCCCGATCTACTCGGTAGGCAGCGGGCCGGGCAGGAGCGTCTCGGTAAACACGGCCAGTCCGGTGTTCAGGCTGGCCGGAAACCCCCTCTTCATGGCGGGGATGGTCGCCATAGAGGCAAAGCTGGCCGGAAAGAGTCCGGAGATCCTCGGGTTCATACGCGAGCGGAACGGCATGCTGGACGGGCTGACGGAGCGCTTTGGAAAGGCCCCAAAGAGAGGAAGGCAGAGGAAGGCGGCGGAGCCCAGGCTGCCCCACGGGTACGGGATCGTCAGCGAGCTGGTGGAGATGCACGACCTGCTGTCGGATGACGCATCGGTAAAGTTCCAGTTTACGGCGCTCTCCACGCTGGAGCCGTACCTGCACAACCTGCGCGGCAGGGTGGTCTACGCCCTGTACGTGCAGCCCGGCTCCGCGGAGGACGTGGCCGAGATGCTGAGATCCAGCTTTGGCGAGATCGTGTTCATAGAAAACCCCGACTCTAAGATGCTGGGGGCCCTGTCATCCGTGCCGGCGGCGGACAAGATAGTCGCCATCCGCGAATACAGCTATATCCGCGGGGGGAGCGTGGCCGGGCCCGAGAAGGCGCTGGCGGACCTGGTCACGGAAAAGCACACGTACGGCATACCGCTGGACATGAAGGACATAAGGCGCATATACAGGAGGATGGACGAGGACGGCCTAGTGGATCTGGCAAAGCTGCGCAGGTATGCCAGGGCGTCCAAGAAGTCGGCCCTGGTCGAGGCCATGATCAAGGGGGACGTATGATGGCGGGGCTGCACTTTCAGGAATATATTGAAAAAGGCGGCATAGAACGGATGAAGAAGGAACACAAGTTCAAGAATCTCAAGATGATAGAGAAACTCATAATGGATTTTGAGATCCTGTTCCACCTGCAAGAGGCCATACCGGATCTTATAGTCAAGGGAGGGCTCGCGGTACCGCACCATTTGGACGGAGGGGGGCCCAGACGCCTGAGCATCGACATAGATCTGCTCACAGGGCTCTCCAAGAAGGAGGTGTCATCCATAATGAATAGGATCATACCAAAACTAAGGGAGATCGGGATAGAAGTATCGCCGCACACGCCCGAGACGGCCTCTACGAGAAACCTGCCACTACAGACGTACTTTTGCAGATACCGCTCCAAGCTTACAGGCTATGCAAAGGTAAAGATCGATCTGTTTTATGGAATGGATGTAAGGAACATCCCCTCAAGGAGGGTCGGAAATACGCCGGTATTCGGAATACCAATCGACTTTGAATTCTATGTTTGTGGAAGGGAATTCCTGATAGGCGACAAGCTCACGACGCTCGCCCGCCACACCATAGGGATAGAAGAGGGGAGAAACCGGGACATACCAAAACAGGTGTTTGACATAGGGGCCCTGCTGAGAGAGGCCCCTCTTCCACTGCAGGTGGATGACATAAGGGCAGGGTTTGCAAGTACGGTACTGGAGCAGAACAGATACATTGGCACAACAGAGTATTCCCCCGACGAGGTATGGGACGACATTATGGAATCGTTGAAAGGCATACTCCCCCTAAAACAGCGGCTGGACATGGAGGAAGGGTACGGGACACACTTTGACACGTTTTCGGGCGAGTACTTTGGGGGCGTGCAATATACAACGAATTCCCACATGGAGGACATCATGCTGATCAGGGCGGCCGTGCCTCTGTTGAGGGGGGGCGTGCCGGAGGCGGAAAGCCGCCTGAACGGCATGATGGCGGAAATGGCAAGGATGACGGGCCTTGGGAGGGAAGACAGAAAGCAGGAGACCCAGGACATCTCGAATCGGATCAGACGCCACAGACGGCTAAAGGGGGACTTCAAGACGCCTACACAGGCATACCTTTACGAACAGATCATGGGGGTGGAGGGGCCCCGCTAGGGGCCCGGCAGGCAGAGGGAGGTACCGGGCACGTCCGCCCGGGCACGCAGGTAATGGGGCAGGCATGGCAGGGTATGTCGAGGATCGGCAGGGGCGGGACGGCCCCCGGTACGGCGGCGGGGAGTACATGCGGGACCGCCGGCCGCCCGCCCCGGGAAAAACACTATTAATTCCCGCCCGGCGGGCGCCCCCAT
>UYNY03000063.1 GCA_900620265.3 Nitrosopumilaceae archaeon
GAGGAGGCCACGTTCAGGCTGCTGGAGAGGTCGTGGACGCGCGTCACGAGGAAGAGCAGGACGTACCGCGTGTACCTTGATGATCCGGCCATAGTGGTAAAGATGCTGCGCCCCCAGGAGATACCCGTGCTCGTATCGGAGGGCCTCTATGATGCGGGCATCACCGGCAACGACTGGGTCGGGGAGACAGGCGCAGACGTGGAGCAGATGCTTGACCTCGAGTACGGCCGGATACGCCTCGTCACCGCGTTCCCGGACTCGCACGGGTACGCCTCGCTCGCCGAGATGATAGACGGGTACGCCGAGGAGGGAAGGACGCTCCGCATATCGACGGAATACCTGACCACCGCCTCGAGGTACATACGCGGCCTCGACGCGTACAAGAGGCGCCACGGCTCCTCCGAGCCGCTCATAGTGACGCCGTGGGTGCGCCTAGGCGAGAACAGGGACGTGCAGCTGCACCTCTCGTTCGGCGCCACCGAGGCAAAGCCGCCCGAGGACGTCGACGCGATAATGGACGTGACCGAGACGGGCACCACGCTCTCGCAGAACGGCCTGCGCATAGCGGACGAGGTGCTCACGTCGTCGGCGCACCTCATAGCCAACAAGGGGTCGCTGCGGGACCCGGAAAAGCGCGAAAAGCTCTTCGACATGATGACGCTGCTGCGGGGCGCCGTCAACGGGCGCAAGTACCTCCACATATACCTGAACGTCGAGGAGAAGAACCTCGACGGGCTCCTCTCGCAGATGCCCGCCCTCAAGAACCCCACGATCAGCAAGCTGGGCCAGCCGGGCTGGTACGGCGTCAACACCGTGATAAGAAAGACAGAGTTCCACAAGCTCGTGCCGCGGCTGCGCAAGGTCGCCCAGGGGCTGGTGGTGCACGAGCCGCGGCAGCTGCTGGAGCTGGAGGGCATAAAGCGCGACGAGGAGAATTGACGCGCAGGCGTGCTGCCGGCACCACGGCAAGGAAGGAGGAGGCGGCGGCGGCCGCCTCGCGCATACTGGCCGACGTGCGGCGGCGCGGCGACGCGGCCGTCCTCCGGTACGAGCGGCGCTTTAACAGCGAGTCGAGGGGCGCCCTGCGGCTGTCGCGCGCCGACGTGCGCGCCGCCTACTCGAGGGTCGGCGCGGCCCAGATGCGCGCCCTGCGCCTTGCCGCCTCGCGCCTCGAGAGGACGGAGAGGGCCACGATGTCGCTGCTGAGGAGCCGCACCACGTCGTCCGGCGGCGTCCGCGTGACGCGGAGCTTTGAGCCGATACGCAGCGCCGGCTGCTACGTCCCCGGCGGCCTCGCAAGGTACCCCTCGACGGCCGTGATGTGCGTCGTGCCGGCGCGCGTGGCGGGCGTCCCCAGGATCGCCGTTGCCTCCCCGCCGGGCCCCGGCGGGGAGATAGACCCGCTCACGGTGGCGGCGGCCGACATGTGCGGCGCACACGAGATATACCGGATGGGCGGCGCCCAGGCCGTCGCGGCGCTCGCCTACGGGACGGAGTCCGTCGCGGCCGTCGACAAGATAGTGGGCCCCGGCGGGCTCGTCGTCACCGAGGCAAAGCGGCTCGTCTCGGGCTCGACCGGGATAGACATGCTCGCGGGCCCCACCGAGCTGTGCATAATCGCCGACTCGTCGGCCGACCCCGCGCACGTGGCGCTCGACCTCGCGTCCCAGGCCGAGCACGGCGGGGACTCTGCGTGCCACCTCGTGACGGACTCGCGCCGCCTTGCGCGCGCCGTCGAGGAGGAGCTGCGCGCCGTCGTGTCCGGATCAGAGAGGTCCGCGATCATCAGGGAGAGCCTCCGGAGGAACGGCACCATCACGACCTGCAGGACGTCCGAGATGGCCGCAATGGCAGAGTCGATGGCGCCGGAGCACCTCCAGGTGATGACGCGCGACCCCGAGAGGACCGCCCGGGGGATCACGACGCCGGGCATCATCCTGCTCGGGCACGGCACCCCGTCGGCGGCCAGCGACTATATGCTCGGGACCAACCACGTGCTGCCGACCGGCGGCACGGGCGCGTTCCGCGGCTCGCTCTCCGTGCTTGACTTTGCAAAGCTTGCCACGCGCGCCACGGCGTCGCGCCGGGCCATCACGTCGGCCTCGCCGCACGTGGGGGCCCTTGCCGGCGCCGAGGGGCTTCACGCGCACCGCGCCGCGGTGGAGGGGCGGCTGTGACGCGCGGCTGGCTCGGCGAGCGCACGCGCGGCATCGCGGCGCTGGGCGGGTACAAAAAGCCGCCGGCCGGCAGGGGCCCGCTCAAGATGGACTCGAACGAGAACTATGCGATCCCCGCGTCGTTCCAGGAGGCCGCGCGCGCGGCGGCCGCCACGCCGGACGAGCGCGAGTACCCGCTCGGCGGCGCCGAGCGCCTCGTCGAGGCGCTATCCGCGTACACGGGCATGCCGGCCGCTATGATCGGCGTGGGGTGCGGCTCGGACCAGATACTTGACATGATCCTCTCGAGCTTTGCGCCGGCCGGCGCGAGGGTGCTCACGTCCGACCCCACGTTCTCCTTCTTTGAGGAGCGCTGCAAGCTGCGCTCGATCACGATGGACAAGGTCCCGTTCGGCCCCGGGATGGAGCTTGACGCCTCGGAGATGGCCTCAAGGTCCGGCGGCGCTGACATGCTATATCTTGACTCGCCGAACAACCCCACGGGCTTCCAGTTCCCCCGGGGGGAGCTCGAGGGGCTCGTCCGCTCGTTTGAGGGGCTGGTCATAATCGACGAGGCGTACGGCGAGTTCGGCAGGTACACGCTCTCGGGGCTGGCCGCCGAGGTGGACAACCTGGTGGTGGTGCGCACGCTCTCAAAGTCCTTCGGGCTCGCCGGGCTCCGCCTCGGGTACTTTGTGGCGCCGGAGGAGTTCACCGACGCGTTCATGCGCGTCGTGCAGTACCCGTACCCGCTGGCCTCACACTCGATAGAGGCCGGCATCGCGGCGCTCGCGGACAGGGGCGCGGTCGGGGAGGCCGTATCACTCGTCAGGTCCGAGAGGGCCCGGATCACAGAGGCGCTCTCGTCGCTCGGGCAGTTCGAGGTCTTCAAGTCGGATGCGAACTTTGTCCTCTTTGACGCGGGCGGCGCGTACGGGCGCGTCCACTCTGCGCTCGCCGAGCAGGGGATCGCCGTCCGCAGGGTGGGCCGCGTCGGGGAGAGGGGCGGGTGCCTCCGGGTCGGCGTCGGCTCGCCCGAGATGAACTCGAGGTTCCTCTCGGCCGTGCACGACCTGATGCGATGACCCGCTACGCGTCGGCCGTGTTCGACTGCGACGGCGTGCTTGTGGACGTCTCGGGATCGTACGACGAGGCGATACGCGCCACCGTGGACCACGTGCTGGACGAGGCGGGGATCCCGCGCTTTGAGGCCGGCCCGCGCGTCATCGAGGCGTTCAAGCAGTCCGGCGGCTTTAACGACGAGGTGGACCTGGCGCACGCCGCGATACTGTGCATATCGGCCGCGTCGCGCGCCGGGACGGACCCGATGCGCGTGATACTCGAGGTCGCCGGCTCGGCCGGCGCCGGCGGCATAGGCGCCGTGGCAGAGGCGGCCGGCCGCGTGGCGCCGATCCGCGACGTCGAGGCGGTAGCGCCGCACCCGGGGCCGGGCAGGAGGGGGCCGCTCTGCCGCATATTCGACCAGTACTTTTACGGCGCCGGCCTCTACGAGGAGATCTACGGCGAGGCGCCGCGCGTGCGCACGGACGGGCTCATCTCGCGCGACCGCCTGCTTGTCGACGGGGCCCTGCTGCGCGGCATCTCCGGCGCGCTCCCCGGCGGGATGGCGCTCGTGACCGGCAGGGGGGCCGCCTCGGCGCGCCGCACGCTCGGCGGCCTGATGGACATCTTTGATCTAGGGCGCTCCTCGTTCCTCGAGGACGGCCCGCGGGAGCTTGCAAAGCCGGACCCGCGCCCGCTCCTGTCGGCGGTCCGTGGCCTCGGCGAGCCGGCCGTCTACGTGGGCGACTCCGTCGAGGACATGGTGATGGCGGAGAGGGCCCGGGACGCGGGCGCCAGGGTGGACTTTGTCGGGATAACGGGCGCGTGCGCAGATCCTGCCGCCCGGCGGAGGATCTTCGAGGGGGGCGGGGCCGTGGTGCTCGACTCGGTGGCCGCCCTTCCAAAGGCATTAAATTTGGAGCCGGGCGCCCGGCGTGAGCATGGCGCGTAGGTCCGAGATAAGCAGGAGGACGTCCGAGACTGAGATCGAGGCCTCGGCGGACATGGACGGCGGGCCGGTCTCCGTGTCGACCGGGTCGGGGTTCGTCGACCACCTGCTGTCCTCGTTCGCAAAGCACGCCGGCATCGGGCTCGAGGTGTCGGCAAGGTCCGTCGACGGGATCGCGCACCACTTGGTAGAGGACGCGGCGATCTGCGTCGGCAGGGCAGTCGACGAGGCGCTCGGATCCCGTGAGGGGATAGCAAGGTTCGGCCGCGCGTCGGTCCCGATGGACGAGGCGCTCGCCGACGCCGCGCTGGACCTCGTGCGCCGCCCCTACCAGCGCGTCTCGCTCTCGCTCGAGCGGGACGGCGTCGAGGGCGTGCCGCGCGAGGACCTCGAGCACCTCTTCCAGTCGCTGCTGCAGAACATGTGCTGCTGCGCGCACGTCGAGGTAAGGTACGGCGACAACGACCACCACAAGGCCGAGGCGGCCGCAAAGGCGCTCGCCGTGGCGCTGCGCGAGGCGGCCAGGCAGTCCGGCTCCGGCGCCCCGAGCACCAAGGGTGCCATGTGAATGGTGCGCGTGGCGATCATCGACTACGGGGCCGGCAACATATTCAGCCTCAAGAACTCGCTCGGGCGCGCGGGCGCCGAGGTGGACGTGGCGCCCTCCCCGGGCGCGGGCCACGCGGGGCTGCTGCTTCCCGGCGTGGGGAGCTTTGACCCGGCGATGTCCCGCCTGGAGGGGTTCGCCGAGGCGGCCGGCGACGTGGTGACGGCAAGCTCCGACTACGGGGTGCCGGTGCCGGCCGTCGTCGAGCAGGGCGCCTACTTTGGGACGCAGTTCCACCCCGAAAAGTCCGGCGAGGCCGGCCAGGCGATGCTGCGCAACTTTCTTGGGGTGTGCAGGAGGTGAGGATCATACCTGCCATAGACCTGATGGGGGGCAGGGTGGTGCGCCTCTACAGGGGGGACCCCGCCAGGAGCACCACGTACGGGGACGACCCGGCCGCGACTGCCAGGCGCTGGGAGGCCGACGGCGCCGACATGATCCACGTCGTGGACCTTGACGCGGCGCTCGGGACCGGGTCAAACGCGGGCCGCATATCAGAGATACTGGGCGCCGTCTCGGTGCCCGTCCAGGTGGCCGGCGGGCTGCGCACCCCGGGGGCGATAGAGGGGGCGGCCCGGTCGTGCGCGCGCGTCGTGGTAGGGACGGCCGCGTTCGAGGACCGCGCCATGCTCGACGCTGTGGCCGGCAGGATCGGCCGGGAGAGGGTCGTGATATCCGTGGACCACGTGGACGGGGAGGTCGTCGTGCGCGGATGGAAGAAGGGGACGGGCGAGCCGCTGATAAGGTCGGTCTCGGAGTTCCTTGGCGCCGGGTACACGGAGTTCCTGCTGACGAGCGTCCCGCGGGACGGCACGATGGGGGGCCCCGAGCTCTCGTACCTGGCAGAGGCGTGCGCCCTTGGCGGCGCCAACGTGATAGCCAGCGGCGGCATATCGAGCCACGGGGACGTCCGGGACGTCGGGCGCGCGGGCGCGGCCGGCGTGATACTGGGCAGGGCGCTCTACGAGGGGGCCGTGACGGTCCGTGGGTCGGCCGCGTGGCGCTGACGAGGCGGGTGATACCGTGCCTCGACGTGCGCGGCGGGCGCGTCGTAAAGGGGACCAACTTTGGGTCGCTGCGCGACGCCGGCGACCCAGTCGAGCTTGCCGCCAGGTACAGCGCGCAGGGCGCCGACGAGCTGGTCTTCCTTGACATCACGGCGTCCGAGGAGAGGCGCGGCATCATAGCGGGGATGGTGCGCGCCGTGGCGTCCGTCATCGACATCCCCTTCACGGCGGGCGGCGGCGTCTCATCCGTGCGTGACGCGCGGGAGATACTGCTGTCGGGCGCAGACAAGGTGGGCGTCAACTCTGGCGCCGTCGGCAACCCGGGGCTGCTGTCGGACCTTGCCGCCGCGTTCGGGAGGCAGTGCGTCGTGGCCGCCATCGACGCCAAGAGGCGGCCGGACGGGACGTACGGCGTGCACACGCACGGCGGCAAGAGGGACGCCGGGCTTGACGCCGTCAGGTGGGCCGCGGAGGCCGCCTCGCTCGGCGCCGGCGAGATACTGCTTACCAGCATGGACCGGGACGGGACCGGGGACGGGTACGACCTCGCGCTGACGCGGGCCGTCTCGGAGGCCGTCACCGTCCCCGTGGTCGCCTCCGGCGGGTGCGGCAGCCCCGGGCACATGGCCGAGGCCCTCTCGGGCCCCGCCGACGCGGCGCTCGCCGCGTCCATCCTCCACTATGACTCGCACGGGGTCCGCGGCGTCAAGGAGTTCCTGCGCGGCGCCGGGATCCCCGTAAGGTTATAACACGGCGCCCGCGCGCGCCCGCGCGTGGACATCGACTCGGTCGACTTTGAAAAGGGGGGCGGGATAGTGCCGGTGGTCGTCCAGGACGCCGAGTCCGGCGAGGTGCTGACCCTCGCGTACTCGAACAGGGAGTCGCTCTCGCGCACCATCAGCACCGGCAGGTCGTGGTTCTGGAGCCGCTCGAGGTCCAGGCTGTGGATGAAGGGGGAGGAGTCGGGCAACGTGCAGCGTGTCGTCTCGGTGCTTGTCGACTGCGACTCTGACGCGCTCGTGTACAGGGTCGTGCCGTCGGGGCCCGCCTGCCACCTCGGCGAGCGCGCGTGCTTTCACAACTCGATCAGGGTGGAGGGCGGCGGGTGAGGCGCGCCGCGGATCGCAGGCGCGGCGCATCCCGCTTAAAAGTTGGCGCGTACCGCCGCGGTGCGCCCCTCCGTGCGGCGCGCGGCCCGCGCACAGGTCCGGCGCCGCCGGGCGCACGCTAAATACCGGCACGGCGCGCGCGGCCGCATGGCGGTTCCGGGCGCGGCAGGGATAACACGATGAACCGGGCGGTCACAATGGCCGCCGTCCCGGCGGCCGCCGCGCTCGCCGTGATCGCGGGCCTGTATGCCGCCTACGAGGCGGGAACCCCTGGCGGGACCCCCGGCCGCCCACGCGGGCGGCCGGCCCGGCCCGGCGGACGCGGCCGGCATCAACGGGTTCGCCGCCGACTATTACAGGATCGCCCCTGGCGGCGGCAACATGGTCTTCTCGCCGCTCAGCATGTACCTTGCCGCGCTCGGCCTCTACGAGGGGGCCCGGAACGAGACGGCGGCGCAGATCCGGGGCGTCTTTGGGTTCCCCGGGGATCCGGACTCGAGGCATGCCCCGGCCGGCAGGCTCATCCACGGGCTGGCCGGATCCCGCCCGGGCGCGGACCTTGAGACAGCAAACTCGCTGTGGCTTGCAGAGTCCTTCGATCCGCGCGAGGAGTACCTGGCGGCCGTCGACAGGTACCGGTTTCATGCCGAGTCCCTTGATCTGGCCGCGGACGGCGAGGGCGCCATCAACGGCTGGGTGTCCGAAAAGACGCGCGGCAGGATAGACCGCCTGATACCGCCGGGGATCCTTGACGATGATACGGCGGCGGTGATCGTAAACGCGATATACTTTGACGGCAGGTGGCCCGTCCCCTTTCCGGCGGATATGACGCGGACGGACCGGTTCGAGGCGGGGGACGGCAGCCCCGTGCGGGCCGAGTTCATGGGGGTGGTGTCGGAGTTCGGCCTGGCAGAGTCGGACGGCGCGCGGGTGCTGGGGATCCCGTACGGGGACCGGGCCACCTAGATGCTCGTGGTGCTGCCGGACAGGGACACGGGCCTCGACGCGCTCCGCGGGCGGATCACTGCGGGGATGATAGCCGAGTGGAACGCCAACATGACGGCCACCGTGCTGCAGGCGCTAATCCCGAGGTTCACCGTGGAGACGGAGCACGACCTGGCGGAGCTGCTGCCGGAGCTCGGCATGGCCGACGCGTTCGACCGGACGGCGGCGGATCTGTCGGGAATGGCCGACATCGTCTGGGGCGGACCCCCGTACGTGGACGACGCGCTCCACAGGGCGTTCATCGACGTGTCCGAGGAGGGGACGGAGGCCGCCGCGGCGACGGCCTTTGCGGCGGACTGGACCAGCGGGCCCCCGGTATACCTGGGCGAGCACTTTACGGCCGACCGCCCGTTCATATTCCTGGTGCAGGATGACGCGAGCGGGGCGATCCTCTTCATGGGGCAGGTTACCGACCCGTCCTGATCGGGGTGCCCGGCTGGGATCCGCGCCAGCACGCGCTTGGGTGCGGCAACTACGCCCCTGACCTGTCCTGCCGGGCGCCCCTATCTGCCGAGCTCGCGCAGCAGCCCGTCAAGCTCCTCGTCATGCCCCTCTATCCGGCCCGCGCCGGCCCCCATCCCGAGCTCGAGCGCCGCCCGGGCGGCCGCCTTCCTGACGCGCGGGCTCTTGTCGCGCAGCAGGCCGGCCACCACGGACGGCCCGCCGAGGCGCCCCGCCGCCGCCGCGACCGACTCCCTCACCCAGTCGTCAGGATCGCCTGCCAGCCCCCCTATCACCGGGAGTAGCGCCGCGTCCCCCCTGTTGGCGGCCACCATTATGGCGCACGCCCGGGCCGACGGGATGCCGGACCGGAGGCAGCCCTCGAGCGACCTTGAGATATCGCCGGGGTTGGCGACCAGGGCGGCAAAGGCACCGCCCCGCGCGCGCGGGTCCGTGTCCGCGAGGGCCGCCTCCGCGTCCCGGGGGTCCGGGTCGGGCCCGCCGAGGGCCTCGTGGGGGTCCATGCGCGGGCCGGCCGATCCCCCACGTAAAAACCCCGCCCGGCCGCATGCGGTTTCGCGGCATGGACTGGATCCTGGCACCTGATGGTATATCCGCGACATGGTGGCGGAGCGCTGTCATGTGGGGCTGACTACTGGTTTGGAACCACAAGCCCCGCTGGCTCCTTTCTGCTTCCAGCCGGGGCGTTCATCTGTCCCGCCTATCACGTTACCTGCAGATCAGATCACATGATTAATTGAAAACGGGGGCCGGTTTTCACCAGCCCCCGCCCAGACTGCCTTTTGGCCGTCGGGAACGTATCAACAGACCCATCGTGGTTTTGATAATGTGTCTTTCCATCCGGATTGATGACAATAGTATGAATAGTATGGATAATGTGATACTATATTATTTAATAATTTATTCCCACCGCCTTTTTACGGCGTGGTTGGCAATTGGTCGCCAGACGGTCTTGGAAACCGTTGGGAACGTATCCCTTGCGGGTTCGATTCCCGCCTCCGCCGTCCTGTTCTATCTGATCCGTGCCTAGCCAATGTCACGAATTTGCGACAAGGCCGCCCGATCCCCCGATCCTAGCTTTAAATTATCCTGCGCACCGCCGCGCGTCATGTCCGATCGGGAGTCGTGGGGCGGCGGCGAGGATGCCGGCCGCGAGGGCCGGTGGCAGAGGGACGCCCCGGACCGGGACGACCCGCGCGACGCCCCCGATGCCGGCCAGGATGCCGGGTACGGCCAGGGTGGTAGCCAGGACGGCGGGCAGGACCGTGGACAGGATACCAGTCAGGACCGTGGACAGGATACCAGTCAGGACCGTGGACAGGACCGCGGCGGGCGCCCCGACCGCGAGGAGACGCGCGACACCATCTATGTCGGCACAAAGCCGTTCATGGCGTACGTGAGCACGGCGCTGCTCCAGCTTGCCACGCTTCCGACCATCACGATAAAGGCGAGGGGCATGAAGATAGTCCGGGCCGTGGACATTGCAGAGTACCTCTCCCGCAAGGACGACATCCCCTGCTCGATAGGCGACATCAGGATCGGATCCGAGCCGCTCGTCTCCCAGGACGGCAAGCACCGGAACGTCTCCACGATCGAGATAGAGATCAAAAAGACCGACTAGGATATATCGACGCGGCGGCCCAGCCTCTGCAGCTCCGACTCTAGGAACCTCCTGTACCTGTCCTCCTCGTCCCCGCTCATCCGGCGCGACTCCTCGCCGAGCACCGCCCCGACCCTCTCGAGCATGCCCATCGCGGCGAACCTGCCGGCCTCGCCGAGCCGGGCCACCACCTCGGCCTGCCTCCGGAGCGACTCGCCGAGCCGGTCTACGTCCGATATGGTCCGCCGCCCCTTCTCGGTAAGATCGTACCTGCCGTCCTCCTCCGACACGATCCCCTCTGAGAGCAGCCGGCCGAGCAGCGGGTAGACGAGCCCCGGCGAGGGCCTCCACGCCCCCCCGCTCTCGCTGGCCGCGTGCTCGATTATCTCCTTGCCTGTCCTCGGCCCCTCGCCTAGCAGCCGCACCACGTAATACCTTGAGAACCCCCTGGGTATGCACCCTGCGACCTTCCACGAGCCGTCCACGGGCGCCGTATCGCTAGCGATATATTTTAAGATTGCCCCCATACTAAATATGAGCGCGCCCGCGGGGGCCGGGGGATGGCGGAGCGGCTCACCTATGACATGCTCATCTGCGGGTCTGGGCTTGCCGGCCTCCGGGCCGCCATAGCGGCCGCCGAGGCGGGCCCGAGCCTGAGGATAGGCATCGTCTCAAAGCTCCAGGTGATGCGCTCGCACTCCGTCTCCGCCGAGGGGGGGACGGCGGCGGCCATCATGGAGGACGAGGGGGACACGGTCGAGTCCCACATCTATGATACGGTAAAGGGGAGCGACTTTCTTGCAGACCAGGACGTGGCCGAGCTGCTCTGCACCGAGATGCCCTCCGAGATATACGCGCTCGAGAGGTGGGGGATGCCCTGGTCCCGGAGGGAGGACGGGCGCATCGACCAGAGGAACTTTGGCGGGTACAGCTTTCCGCGGGCCACGTACGCGTCTGACAAGGTGGGGTTCTTTGAGATGCAGACCCTCTACGACACCTGCCAAAAGTACGGCAACATCGAGTACCTGAACGAGTGGTTCGCCACCTCGATAATCCACGACGGCAGGCGCTTCATGGGGCTGACTGCCATCGAGCTGGCGACCGGCTCGTTCTACGAGCTGCGCGCCTCCTCGCTGGTGATAGCGACCGGGGGGGCCGGGCGCCTGTACAGCTTTTCCACCTATGCGCTCTCCTCGACGCCGGACGGGCTGGACATGGGGCTGCGCGCCGGCATGGCCCTCAAGGACATGGAGTTCGTCCAGTTCCACCCGACCGGGATACTCCCGTCGGGAATCCTGATCACGGAGGGTGCGCGCGGCGAGGGGGCGTACCTGCTCAACAAGGACGGGCAGAGGTTCATGAAGAGGTACGCGCCAGGCAAGATGGAGCTCGCGCCGCGCGACATCGTCTCGCGCGCCATAATGACGGAGATACTGGAGGGGCGCGGCTTCAGGCACGAGACGGGCGCCGACTGCATAAAGCTGGACCTGCGCCACGTCGGGGACGAGCGCATCCGGGAGAAGCTGGGCGCCATCCGCGAGATATCCATAAAGTTCTCCGGGATAGACCCCTCCGAGGACCTGCTGGACGTGCGGCCCGTCTGCCACTACATGATGGGGGGGCTCCACACGGACATCGCGGGGGCGACGGAGATCCGGGGCGTCTGGGCGGCCGGCGAGGCTGCATGCAACAGCGTCCACGGCTCGAACCGCCTCGGCGCCAACTCGACCTCCGAGTGCCTGGTCTGGGGCCGGATAGCCGGCGAGGCGGCGGCCCGGCACGCGCTCGACGCAAAGGAGGCCGGGCCGTGGCCGCACCACCTGGTGGCCGCCGAGGAGAAGCGCATCTATGACGGGATATTCCGGGGGGGCGGGCACGAGAACCCCTACGAGATACGGCAGCAGCTGACCGATATCATGAACGAAAAGGCCTACGTGTACCGGGACGGGGAGGGGCTGGCCGACGGCCTCCGGCAGGTCCGCAAGCTGCGGCAGGCGTCCTGGATGCACGTGGACGACAAGGCCCCCCAGTACAACACGAACTTTGTGAACGTGATGGAGATCGACTCGATGTTCCGGGTGGCCGAGATCGTGCTGCTCGGGGCCCTCAACAGGCGCGAGTCGAGGGGGGCCCACGCACGGACGGACCACCCGTCCCGGGACGATGCAAACTTTTTACACCACACCCTGGCCTACCACGACCCGGAGGGGCCGATAATGAGGACGCATCCAGTCACGATAACCCGGTACAGGCCGGTGGAGAGGAAGTACTGATGTCCGGCATACGGGGCATGGCCGACCCGCGCAGGTTCGGCATCGAGCGCGTCGCCTACTGGCTGATGCGGCTGAGCGGGCTGGGGCTGCTGGCGTACTTTGTGGCCCACATATACGAGACGAGCAACATACTGCGGGGCAGGGTCGGCTGGGACGAGCTGATAGCAATGACGCAGACGACCGAGGGGCACGTGGTCCTGACCATCGTGATAGGTATGTGCGTCTTCCATACGGTGAACGGGATACGGGTGATGCTGGGGCACGGCGGGGTCGGCGTCGGCAGGCCCGCGAGGCCCGACTATCCGTACGAGCCGGCCTCGCAGAACTACAGGCACAAGGCGGGCATATACGGGGCGATGGTGCTGGCGGCCGTCGCCATGATGTACGGGATGGCGGTGATGTTCGGTGAGTAGCATGAGGGAGAGCACCATAATGAAGATCCACTACGGGACGGCCATAGCGGCCGTCGCGCTGGTGGCCGTCCACGTGATGCTGAGGGTCGTGCAGGGGTTCGCCGGATCCCTCGAGTACGAGAGCGTGGTGGCAAACTATAGGTTCGTCCCGTATGCCATCATGCTGGAGCTCATCCTGGTGCTGCTCTCCGTCCACGGCTTCAACGGGCTGCGGGTCATACTGCTGGAGCTGCGGCAGGGCCCGAGGTACGAGAGGTCCGTCACGTACGGGTGCATCGCGGGGATGATCGGTTTAATAGCCTACGGGTCGAGGACCATCGTGATGGTCAACATGGGGATGGCGTGATGGCCGGCCCGTCAGAGCACCTCTCGCCGGGGCGGACCGTCCGCCTCCGGATATCGAGGCAGAACGGGGGGGACCGCACCATGGACGAGTTCGACGTGCCGTACGAGAGGTGGACGACCGTCCTTGACGCCATACTGGAGGTCAAGAAGCACCTTGACCACTCCGTCGCGGTCCGGTACTCGTGCAGGCAGGCCACGTGCGGCTCGTGCGGGATGATGATAAACGGCAGGCCGCGCCTTGCGTGCTTTACAAAGATATCGGAGCTCGGCTCCGATACCGTCGAGGTCGCCCCGATGGACAACTTTCCGGTGGTGCGCGACCTGGTGGTCGGCTTTGACAGGCTGTTCGGGGCCCACCGCTCCGTGAGGCCGTACCTTGTGCGGGACGGGGAGGGGGACGGGCTCCAGACGCCGGCCGAGCTCGAAAGGTACATCCAGTTTGCAAACTGCATAAAGTGCGGGCTGTGCAACGCCGCGTGCCCCACGATGGCGACGGACTCGGCGTTCCTCGGGCCGCAGGCGCTAGCCCAGGCGTACAGGTACGTGGCCGACAGCCGCGACTCCGGCAGGGGCTCGAGGCTCAGGGTGATAGACGACTCGCACGGGATATGGAGGTGCCACTTTGCCGGGTCGTGCAGCCAGGTATGCCCCAAGGGGGTGGATCCGGCCATGGGGATACAGCTGCTGCGCGGCTACATGCTGGGGTTCCGCGGCT
>UYNY03000064.1 GCA_900620265.3 Nitrosopumilaceae archaeon
ACATGCACAAGCTCCAGCTCAAGAACGGATGCAGGCTCAAGTATTCGCTGCTTGAAATGGACAGGCTGCTGCACGGCGTGCGCACCGAGCTCCAGATAAGGCAAGCCGTATGGAACCTCACACAGGCCGGGTTCACCCTCTCGGTATCAGACCACCTGATGGCGCTAGAGCCGAAGACCATGGATCTCCTACGTGGCCACGACCCGGTGCTGTCGGAGATGCACGAGTGGCTGCACCGCGTCCCGTGGAAGGCCACGATCGAGTCGCTGGAGGGAGGGTAATGCTGGACCTGCCGCGGCTCGTGCTGGCCGCCGCGATACTGGGGATCGCCTCGTACCACGACGTCCGGACACGGGAGATCCCAGACTATCTGTGGGCCGTCTGCGGGGTATCGGGCGCCCTGCTGTATCTGCTTGACTGGCGGGACGTGGACCTGTTCGTGGCATTCTCGATGGCGTCAGGCGGACTGCTGTCCCTACTCGCGTGGAGGGTATTCCCGATGGGGGAGGCCGACGTGCTGGCCATACTGGCCATATCCGTGGCGTATCCTGTCGCCTTTGACGGCATCATGGTTCCCGCCGTCGTCTTTTTCGGAGGGCTGCTGTTAGAGCACATGGCCGCCCTCTTTTACAACCTGCGGTACAACGTCGAGGACCTTGCGCGCGGCAGGCTATTCCCCGGGATCAACGGGTCCTGGCACGCCCGGATCGCCGCGTTCTATTCGGTGCATGCCCGGCGCCCCCACGAGAGGTTCACGTTCTGCGCAGAGCGGGTGGTGGACGGGCGGCGCACGATCAGCCTCAGGACGCCGTCCCCCGACTCGGAGTATGAGACAAGGCAGGGGGTGCTCGTGACATGGGCCATGCCCGCGTTCCCGTTCATGCTGGCCGCCCTAGTGGCCGGGGCGGTCGTGGCATATCTTAGCTCCCCGGCCCCCTGATCCCGGGGGCGACGGCCTGTGCAACGTGGCGGCCGGCGTGCCATCCGGGCGCGTCCGCCCCCCTTAAACAGGACGCATGATCTTGGTACCGCCAGACGCCCACGGCACCGCGGCCCAGCTTCCCGGGTGTAAGTGTCGGGGCCTGGCAAATCCCTGACTTGTCATTGCCCGCCGTATCACTGCAACGCGTCCATCAGGTCCCTCAGCGGCTCCTCGAGGGCGCAACCTGCCACGAGGGTGCTCAGGCCGATCTGCTGCTTTGCGGTGGCTCCTGCCACGTCCGCGTCCGTCAGAGCCATGGCCGCGTCGCAGTCCTGCGCCTCGATGATCGCGTCAAGGTCTGGGCGGGACGCCGTAAGCGCGACTGCTATTCCGACCCCCCTAAAGCGGGCAAGCGAGGACGATCTGGAGGATCCCATCAACGGCGCGGTGCTTGGCGACATGTCCTATGAGGACCACGCGGCAAACGAGAAGTTTCAGAAAAAGCTGGACGGGTGGCGGTAGGGCCCGTACTACGGGCGGGACCGCCACTGCTTACCCCCCTTAAATGCAACCGGCCGTTAGGGGCCATGCTCAAGATGGGCCTTGATATCGGGACGGGCTTTGTAAAGTGCGTCTCAAACTATGGCAGCACCCGGTTCCCCTCCCTGTACGTGCGCAGGACGCACGGCAACTGGGGCGGCGGCTCCGTGGAGGCGGTCGGCGACAAGGCCGCACGCATGTTGCGCACCCCCGGCGCTGCCACCATCAGGCCCATCAAGAACGGCAGGCCGGATCCCAGGTATGTCAAGCATACCGAGTCGCTAGTTGCAGAGGCCGTGGAGTCGCTAAAGAAGGTCGGCGGGCGCGGGGCCGAGGGCGGCGTCTCCAAGATAGCGGTCGGCCTCCCCTACGAGGCCTCTGACTTTCGCGAGTCGATGGCAAGGATGGTGAAAAAGGTCACCGGAGCGGACGAGTGCACCGTCCTGGCGCAAGCGGTCGGCACTCTGGTTGACATGGGGCTGGAGTCCGGCGTGGTAGTCTCCATAGGACAGGGGACCACCGAGATCGTCGTGATCGAGGACAACGAGGTAATCGACGGGGAGAGCTCCTCCTGGGCGTCGGAGTTCATCACCAGCAAGATCGACAAGTTTGCCTACCTGAGGCCTGACGAGCTATCAAAGCACAAGGACTCCTGCAAGAAGCACGCCAAGTCCATGGCAGAGGGGCTGGCCCCCGAGGTGCTGGACAAGTCGACCTCGTACAGTGACAGGATGGTCGTGATATCGGGGGGCGGCATACTGATCCCGGGGGTCCGGGAGGAGCTGGTGCCGAGGCTGAAGGGGTTCCAGGTGCGGGTGTCTGACAACCCGGTGATGAGCAACGCGGCGGGGCTCTACAAGTTGGTGGAATGATGAAGTACTGGAGGCTCGCAAACAGGAAAAAGCAAAAGGGGTACCTTGACAAGGTCAAGAAATTCCTGCCGGGGCCGGGGGACCTTGCAGCCTGCTCCGTCCGGATCCCCGTCGAGATGGACAAAAAGGCGGCCATCGCGGCAGCCAGCGGCCTTGCGAGCGCCGGCATCAGGAGCTTTGAGCTCTGGTGGGACGGCGACCAAAAATCGCTGAAGATCGTGCTGGTGGCCCAGAGGGACGATCTTGTCGCCTATATGCAGGCGTTCCGCAACATGTACCCCAACGTGGTCTTTGACATGCTGGAGAGGACGACACCTGACTGGTACACGCAGAAGACAAAGTGCCAGATCTTCGACGTCGCCCCCTACCACGGGCACTATGCCTCCGTCTTCGACCAGGCAAGGGCCCACCAGCTGGTCACCCAGCTGGCAAGCACCATACAGCTGTCGAAGAAGGCGTGGATACAGATGGTCTTCGTGCACAGGTCGTTCGCAAAGTTCATGACGGGACACGTCCACAACCTTGACAAAAAGAACCAGGAGATCTGCCGAGGAGGATACGTAAGCAACACCGAGATCATTATGCACCCGGACAAAAAGCCCCACGACCACCCCGAGATGGGGCACGACTTTACCAACAATTACTCGGGGCTCCAAAAGCACGCCACCCTGAAGATGCAGTCGCCCCAGGTGATGGTGTGCGTACGTGGCATGATCCAGAGCGACAAGGAAATTGATCTTAACTTTGACGAGATAGAGGCACTCCCCGTGGAGAACATCTACTCGGGTCACGAGCACCTTACAAAGTACAGGTACCCCTACGAAAAGTTCTGGGCCGGCGACCCCAAAAAGACCCGGATAAAGGTAAAGGGCGACAAGAACGTACGGTGCAGGATCGACATATTCGCGTTCCGGATGATGCCTGATCCTGTCCCTCTGCTGGGCCGCGCCCGGGACCGCTACTTCAACAAGGGGATCCTCGGGTACAGGGAGCGGCAGCCGCTCCCCTTCCTGATACTGAACCAGTCCGAGATGCCCCTCTTGATCCACCTGCCGGACTACATCACGCCCAACATCGAGATGACCCGGGGGGTCATGATGCCCACCAAGGCCTCCACAAAGCGGGGGGCGTGCCTCGGGTTTGCCGCGTCCATGAGCGTGGGGGACAGGGGCTTTGGGTGGGGCGGAATGGATCTCTCAAAGGACAAGAACGCGGCCGTGCTCGCCCCGGGGGATCTTGCCACCCACCTCTATGCGGTCGGGGCGTCCGGATCCGGCAAGACGTCCCTGATACGGCTGATAGCAAAGCATCTGGAGGCGTGGAACGCCAACGGAACCCTCCCGAACGCGTTCATCTACGTGGATCCAAAGGGGGACGACTCGCACAAGTTTGCAAGGCAGCACGACCCCGGTACCATGGATCTTGTGCACTATCTTGACCCCCAGGAGACAAAGTTCTCGATAAACCCACTCGAGCTCCCGGACCATGCCCTATGGGAGCGCGAGGAGGTCGTATCCCGGTATGTCGGATATTTCATGAAGACGATCGAGGAGTGGTACCAGCAGTCCCAGAGCTATGTCCAGATGGAGAGGATCTTCAGGGCCCTGCTCTTCTACATCTACCGAAAGCACGACGCCCCCACCTTCCTCGACATACACAACATCATCCTCCAGCTCCAGGATCGTGGCAAGGACGCCATGCCCGAGCTGATAAAGACATTCGGCGAGCCGGATCCGGAGATGAGGCAGGCTCTTGAGAGCATTGCCACCCTGCGCGGCGAGGCGTTCACCCCCCTCCTGAACCGGGTCGAGCAGTTTGCCACAGATCCCGTCCTCAAGAGGATGTTCTCGGTCCGCGAGGGAACGGTCGACTTTTGGGAGCTGATCGAGCCGGGCCACCAGACCATAGTCAGGATATCCCCCCTCAACATGCCCCAGCACGTCCAGCCGCTCGCCATGCAGGCGTTCATACTAAAGCTGTGGTTCACGATCCAGGAGAGGGCTAACCGCGTCCAAGACGAGAAGGAGAGGACCCAGGTCGTGCTGGCCTTGGACGAGTTCCAGATAGTAAAGGACCTCCAGGTGCTCCAGCTGATGCTGGAGCAGGCAAGGTCGCTGGGTCTGGGGCTTATCCTCTCCCACCAGACCACCGAGCAGATCAGCGACAAGCAGCTGGGGATCATCAGCGGCAACTCGGGCACCCAGTTTGTGGGCCGGGTCAACGGGCGCGACGCCTCCCGGATATCCCAGATCTGGGATCCCCAATTCGGCAAGCAGCTCCACATCCAGCTCGCGAGCCAGGAGTACTTTCACTGGACGGTACGAGAAAAGGCCCCGCCGGGGCAGGAACAGCCGCCTCCGGCCCAGTTCTGGCTCTCGCCTCCGCCGGAGCTGGTGTGTTCCGAGGACGTGTACGTAAAGTTCATCGAGGATCAGCTGACAAGGTACGGCTCCGCCCCGCCGGGATCTGCCATATCGGAGGACGAGAGGGAGCGGAACAGGTGGATGTCGAGCATATCCGTGGATCTTCCAAGCAAGATGGAGTGGGAGATCATCTGCATGCTACGTAACGGCCCGATGATCCAGTCGGAGCTGGTGGAGGGCCTGCGCGTCTCCAACAGGACGGAGGTGGCCCCCGTGCTGGTCAAGATGGTGGACGAGGGGCTGCTGGAGAGAGGGGACGATACGAGGGGCGCCCCGTACTTGCTGACCGGCGCATGCAGGAAAAAATACTTAGATATAGACCCCTCCGTGGTGGGCACCGCGGAGGACATACCCGAGGTCGTGTCCCGTGCAGTCGCCGAGTATCTCAGCAAGGGTATGTTCGTAACCGCCGCCATTCAGAGGATCAAAAAGGGGGAGGATAGGACGGATCTGGTGGCCTATAACTATGAGAAGGACCTGGCCATCAGCGTCGAGATCGAGTCAGAGAGCGAGGTACAGAGCCATCCGGAGCATGTCAGGCACAACATGGAAAAGTGGACCAAGATGGGCTTCGGGGCGTGCCATGTGTGGTCCAAGAGCAGCAAGATCCGAGCGATATATAACAGCCTTGACAAAAAAGAAAGAGGCTCCGTCTCGTTCGTGGTCATTTCATCTTGAGCTTTTCAAGGCGACTCCGGTTGTCGAGTTTCGGCTTCCTCGCCACGTACTTTGGCTTGCCCATGGCCTCGTCGAGCTGCCTTGTGACATCGTCCACGACAGGCTCGGATCCGGCAGTCGCCCTGTCCGCTTCAACCAGGTCCTTTTTGGTCGTCTTCTGCTGGGTGGGCTTGATGACCATCTTGCCGTTGACGCAGGTGATCTCCAGATTCTGGCCCTTTTTCATCCCTAGGCTACGTATCATCTCCAGCGGTATGGTCACCACGTATGATCCGTTACGTTGCTGGAGCCGCCTGTTCACGCACTCTTCACCCATGCCGAAAAATCCCGGCTTCCTTTTAAGCACGGAATGCACCATGAGCCCCAAAAAGTCCAAAAAGCACCCTAAGTGCGCTCTGCTATCCATAAAAGTGCGCTTTTGGCACTTTGCCAGCGCACAAAGCGCACTCCCCGAGAGCACAAAGCGCACTTTTTAGGCGCCAAAAGCGCACTTTTCAAGAGCACAAAGCGCACTTTTCGAGCGCCCAAAGCGCACTCCCACGCCTGCCTCCCCAACTCGCATTCCCTCATAGAAACCAAAAACACGCGCCCGGCGCCCACTCACGTGGAGTATCCAACACACCGGCTGGCCCTCACGGGCCCCCGCTCCCCCACCTCCTCCGGGCCTGTATATCAGCCCCGCGCCCCGAATACCTGACACCGGGTATATCGTCTCACCCGCCCAAAATACTTAACACAAAGTAGACCAGGATCGCGCGCTCCCAGAATAGTCCCCCATCTCCTGTCATTGTCATGACATGTCACTTCATAGGCGGGCCTTGAGGGCCCGCCCGGCGCCCCCCCCCTTGTCATGTGACGGCCCGGCCTCCGGCCGGGCTTTGATCAGTAATGTTTTTGACGGCTCGGCTTGACGGCTCGGCTTGACGGCTCGGCTTGACGGCTCGGCTTGACGGCTCGGC
>UYNY03000065.1 GCA_900620265.3 Nitrosopumilaceae archaeon
TCAGTATCCAGTCGTCGGGGTTCGGGCAATAGGTGCCAAAGTCGACGCCGGTCCCGGCCCTGTTGCCGAGCCTGTTGTTGTCATAAGCGGCCTCGGACTCGAATAGCTCGACGATCCTCGCGTTGGCCACGTATGCGTACCAATAGCCCTCCGACCCCTGGATCATCCGCAGATCCTTGCCGTCAAAGGTGACGTCCGGCTCGCCCTGCCTCTCGCCGGTCTCGTCGATGTTCGGGTCCTGGACGATGATCTCGATGACCATCGGGCCGCCGAACACGGTGGTGGATACGCTCAGGTTTGCAAGGCTGCGTGGTGCGGCCATGGCGTCGGGGGTGGCACCGGGGAACGCGATCGTCATCCCGCCTGCGACCATGATCGCCATAAGGGCTATGCTCGTTGCCCGCCTTGCCACGGTGTTCTCCATGTGCCCGTGGGTCGGAGATAGGAGTATTTAAGCTTGATGGACGATCCGGGCCAAAGGTCGATCACGGGATCGCCCGGATCCGCCGCAGGCACCGGGGGCAGGAACCCTCCCCCGGGGGGGGTGGGGACTGCCACCGCCTGCCAGGGGCCGCGGGCCGGATCCGCCGTCCCGGGGAGGGACGCGGCCCCCCGCTCAGGGCCTGTCGCAGAGGATCGGGGCGGCGTTGGGATCATCGCCTATCCGGACATGGACCAGCTCCTCCCTGCTGTCCCTCTCAAAGTCGCTTACGACCAGGTTGAATACAAAGAGCCTCGTGTCCGTCAGGAGCAGGTCGTTTACCAGCGCGTGGGAGAGGGGGCCGTCCCGGTCAAACGCGGCGTCCACCAGATTCAGGTGGCTCGAGGGCGACTCGAACTGCCACTTGTACACCAGGGTGTCGTCGTCGGCGTCCGTGCTCGCGCTCGCGTCCAGCGTGACGTTCGCGCTCAGGCAGAAGTCCCACCGCCGGCCGTCGTCGCTCACGTGGCCGGTCCCCTTTAGCCGCTCCCGCAGCTCGCCCTCCTCAAGCGGGACTGCCGCGCCGGAGCCCGGCCTGTCGACAAAGCGGCCGCCCTCGTATACTATGTTGGCAAGATCCCCGTCCGATCCCTTGTACTTTGCGATCACGGCCCGCACGATCTCGTCCGTGTCAAGGTTGCCGTCGCCCGTGACGGGGAGGCTCGTGGAAGAGTGCGTCACGCTCGCGGTGGGCCGCGCCTCGTACACGCCGTCGGTATCGGCCACCGTGCGGAAGAACTTTTTGATCTCCGACGTGATGGGGGTGTCGCCGTCGTACGTGGCCGTTATCTCCACGCTGTACTTTTTCTTCTCCTTCTGGCCGGGCGGCTTGAAGGGCTCGGACTCCCACAGGCCGTCCTTGCCGGTGGTCCCCTCCTGCTTGTTGAGCTCCTTGCCGGACGTGTCTTTGACGACGCCCACCAGCTTGATGCCGGGCACCCCCTTGCCGGGCGTGCCGTCGAACTTTATCGAGTACTGTCCCCCCACGCCGTCGCCCGTCAGCACCTCGTACGTGAGGCTGCCGCCAAGCTGCACGTGCTCCACGCGCGCGAGCAGTACGAGCGAGGCGAGGTCGTCGGGCGCCGCAGGTCCTGTCGTCTTGTTGGCCGCCTGCCTCTTGTACTCCTCGATGGTGATCTCCTCGGGCGCCGCCTTCTTTCTGATCGGGTTCTTGTTCTGCTCTGCAAGCTTGCGCAGATCCTCCTCCAGTATCTTTGTGGCATCGTCCCTGCCGGTCCTGTCAGGCGGCTTTGGCGCCTCGTCCTTTGTTTCGAGTACAGTGGCCTCCAGCAGGTCGCGCTGCCCCGCAGGCTGGCCGGCCGGCTCCTTGTCGGGCTCCCTTGCGGCATCGGCCGGCGGCCCTGCCTCCGGTTCGGCGGCCGGCTTTGCCGCCGGCCTTGCATCCCCGGTAAACCACGTCACGGCCGTCTGGTCAGGCCCGGTCCTCGTCGTTATCACGTGGCCGCCGTCCACGTTCTTTACGACGGCAAAGAATCCGGCCGGCCGGTCCGATATGATGAACCCATAGCTGCGCTGCTTGATGTCGGGGGCCGCCGGCTCGAACGCCGTCCCGCCTATCAGGGCAAGGTATGATACTGCACTGCCGTCGTCCACCCGGATGGTGACGTACGAGGGGCCGTCCTGGGCAGTTATTATCTCGCCGTATGCGAGCGGGAGCGCCAGCAGGAGGGGGGCCAGGAGCAGGGCCGGGATCAGGGTCCTCACGGGGGGCGGGGCGCCATGCATCGATTATAAACCTGCCCGCGCCGCGCAGGCGTGATGGACGCGCCAGCCCCCGGGGGACCGGGCCTCTTTTCTGCCATCAC
>UYNY03000066.1 GCA_900620265.3 Nitrosopumilaceae archaeon
GCTACCGGGACGTCAAGAAAGAGTTCCCGCAGGTGGTCCTGGTGGAGAACGGGGAGAACCTGGGGTACTGTGGCGGCAACAACGTGGGGATATCAAGGTGCACGGGCGAGTACGTCGTGATACTGAACCCCGACACGGTCGTCACGCCGGGCTGGCTGCACGGGCTGCTTGACGGGTACGGGCGGCTGGGGGAGGGGCTCTACCAGCCGAGGCTACTCTCGTACGACGACAAGGAGAGGATAAACACCGCCGGGAACTGGATCCACCTGCTGGGGTTCGGGTTCTCGTCCGGCAAGGGCGGGAGGGACGACGGCGGCACCGAGGGCAGGATCGGGTTCGCGTCGGGCGCGTGCCTCTTTACCAAGAAGGAGGTGATTGATAGGATCGGCATGTTCGACGAGTTCCTCTTTGCGTACCACGACGACCTGGAGCTGGGGTGGCGCGCCGCAAAGGCCGGCATCAGGTCGTACTATGTGCCGTCCTCGACCGTCTACCACGCCGAGAGCCTGACGTTCGGGTGGGGCCGTAAAAAGTACTTTTTGCTGGAGAGGAACAGGTGGTACTGTCTGCTGGTCCACTATTCGCGGGGGACCCTCTGGAGGATCATGCCGGCCCTCCTGCTGACGGAGATCCTCACGCTTGCGTTCTATGCGGGCCGGGGGATGGCCGGCGAGAAGATACGCGGCTATTCGTCGATAATGGGCAACCGCGGGATGATACGCAAGAGGCACGAGGAGATGGAGGGGCTCAGGAAGATACCTGACGCCGAGATAGTGGGCAACTTCAAGGACGTCATGGAGATCCCCGCCCAGGTGTCCTCCGACAGGGCGGCAAGGGCGTTCAACGGGGTGATCGGGGCGCTGAGCAGGATGTCAAGGAGGCTGCTGTGATCATGATATCCCACCACGCCCCGCATGATGTCCGGGATGGGTCGAACGCCTGCCCGGCCGCGTCATCTATACGGTATCGTGGACTCAATCGTATCGACGGAGAGGACGGGCGGGATCGAGAAGCCTGCCTCCTCCCGACCGGCCTAGGCGAGATCTCACCATACCACTCAGGTAATATTATTATGGCCCCGGGAATCGTGCACGTAAAAATGGACGAAACGTTATCCTTTTGGGCTACAATCAGGGCCCGGAGAGCGCCGCCGGTATCCGGTGGGCTTGCATCCCCCATGACAAGATGGTTCCGTGCGCACGCCCTAGAGGGGGGGGGGTGTAGCACGACATGGTACGGCGCGATCCCGGCTTCAGGACAGACAGGGAGGTGGGAAGAGCCCTCCTTGAGGCAAACTGGCTCAGGCCAGAGACCGCCGCATGGCGCCTGATGGACGCCCTGTTGCTAAGAAGGGTGAAGCTGCCGGATCCCGTGCTGGACCTCGGGTGCGGCGACGGACTGTTCTCGTTCATAGCCATCGGGAGGGGCCGGATGGGTCTAGACCACGACTCGTACTCGGGGCTTGGAAAATTCACTGACAGCTCTGACATCTACAACTCTGGCAGGAGCACAAGTAAGACAAAGGTGACCAAGAGGCCCCGTCACCGGATCACCGGCGTCGATCACAAGCAGAACCTGCTGGATCAGGCGGCATCCCTGCAGTACTATGAGAGGCTTGTAAGGCACGACCTCAACAAGGACCTCCCGTTCGAGGACGGCTCGTTCGGGTCGATATTCAGCAACACGTTCTACTGGATAAAAAAGAACGCGGGGCTGGCACGGGAGTGCCGGAGGATCCTGAGGCCGGGTGGGCGGATGGCAGTCTTTGTCCCGAACAAGAGGTTCGTACGTAACCTGATTTTGGCGAGTGTCCCAAGCCGGTGGCACTGGGCCCGCTTTCTTGACAACGGCATGTACGAGAGCATAGGCCAGAACATACCCCCGTCATGGAGGGGGCTCTTTACAAGGGCCGGGTTCGAGATAGAGTCTCACACCAGGTACATGTCGGATAGGTTCGTGAAGTTCCACAACATCGGGACGCGGTCGTACAGCCGCTATATGATCCAATGGGCCAACCGCATGGGAACAACGGAGAGGCGTAAGATGAAGCGGCAGGTAGTATCCGACATACTCCCGGCCATAACCTCGTATTTGGAGTACGAGTCACGCACGGACTCTCCGGGATGCTTTGAAATGTTCGTGCTCAGGAACCCCTCCTAGTCTGCATACAGGACTGACACCGGCATCCCCCTTCCAATCTATATGCCGACCTTTTGCTTCCGGTTGACATAGTTGTCGATCTTTAGCAGCCTGTTCTCCATCACCGCGTCCTCCCTCTGGGTGGCCCTAGGCAGGTAGCAGTGCTTGCACGGGTCTATCATCTCGGTTCCCTTGTGCCTCTTGTGGATCTCCCTTGCCTCCTCGAGCCTCTTGCCGTGCCAGATGTCGTATATGGTCTCCTTGTTGGCGTCCCCGACCTGGTGAAGCATCATCTCGTCGTTGGCGCACAGCATCACCTCGCCGCCGGATCCGATGGTCATCCGCTCCCACAGCTGGGGGCACGTAAAGTTCTCCTCGTACTCGATGTCGGTGTCGTTGTGCAGGTAGTCGATGAGCGGGTTCGACCCGATCTGGTCCGTTATCGGCTCGAACGTGTTGTAGAACACCTCGGGGTTGTCCTTTATCGCAGGCCACACGGTCTGGACCTTTATGACCGGCTTTGGCGTGCCCATCTCCCTCTTGATCTCCTTGAACCGGGCGATCTTGTCCACCATGTCCTGGAACTTTAGCGGGGCCCTGATCTTCTCGTACGTCTCGCCCACCCCGTCAAACGAGATGGTCAGCCAGTCGAGCCCGTACTCGACCAGCTTGCGGAATTTTTCCTCGTCGATCCTGCCCCCGTGCGTCAGGGTCGAGACCTCCTTTATGCCCCTGTCCTTTGCATACTTTAACATGTCGAGGATCTGCGGGTGGACGAACGCCTCCCCCCTGAGGCTCAGCCGGATCGAGTACAGGTTGTTCTCCGCGCACTCGTCTATGATCTTCTTGAAGAGCTCAAAGTCCATCAGCCCCTTCTTTACGATCTTCTTGAACTCCTCCGTAGTGGTATAGCACATGGGGCAGTTGAGGTCGCACACGCTTGATATCTCCACGTCGACATGGGACGGGAACCTGCTTACGTGGCGGAGCCGCGGATAGAGGTGCCACTTTGTCCTGTTCCACGCATAGCTGAGCATGTGGCCCCGTCCGCGGTTCAGCTCGAACCTGGCCTTCCTCCCCCGGGTGTCTAGCCGGAACTGCCCCTTGTTGATCCTCACGCCGCCCCCCGTGGCTGTTTGCCTTATAACTTTGTGTCTCCATATCCGTGCCTACGGGCGGCCCCCGGGCCCCGGATCCCGCGATCAGCCGGACGAGCCCTCATCCCGGACCGCCTTTATCGCGTACTCGAACGCCCACGAGGCCCCCTTGTAGTACTCCTCGAGGTCGGCCATCTTCCTTGCCTCGTACTTTTTTGCAAACCTGTCCGCCTCGCTCTTCTTCTCCTCCAGCTTGTCCAGCAGGCTACCCAAGATCCTTCCACCTCAGCGTCTGGTACTTCTTCAGGTCGCGCCTTGCCCTCATGCCTATGACCTTCTTCACGTCCTTTGGCCTTATCCCGTACCCGGGCCTCATGATCTTTACCATGTTCCTGGTTATTTTCTCGCCACCCCTGATATCCCGCAGCGCGGTGACGCTCTTGCGCGACTCCTTCCGGGTGAACTCCTCGCAGGCGGCAGGCCTCTTGGTCCCGGATCCCATGCTGGCAAACGCCACGTGTGAAAAGTCCACGAGCCTGCGCAGCTCCTTTGGCGTGGCTGACAGCACGTGGTCCGGGCCCTTTTGGCGCTTGTCCATCGTGACGTGCTTTTCAATGATGTTCGCTCCGGCGGCGACTGCCGCCATGCACACGTCCACCCCTATGCTGTGGTCCGAGTATCCCACGGGTATCTTTAGTCTTTTCTTCATCGTGTCGACGGCCCTGAGGTTTGCAAACTCTGGATCCATCGGGTACTTTGTAACGCAGTGCAGTATCGAGAGCTTGTCGTTGTTGTTCGATGAAAAGACGTCCTGTATCTCCATCACCTCGGCCATGTTGCACATACCGGTAGATACTATGGTGGGCTTGCCCAGCTTTGCCACGTACTCTAGGAACGGCAGGTTTGTCGCGTCGTCGGAGCCGATCTTGTAGATGGGCATGTCCACATCCTCCAAAAAGTCCACGTCCCTCTTGTCGGTCGGAGTTGAAAAGAAGACCACCTTCTTCTTTCTGGCGTACTTGAAGAGGCGGCGCTGCAGCGAGTCCGACAGCTCCAGCTCCTTGAACACCTTGTACTGGGAGACCTTGCCCACCTTTGGAAGGTCGAATATGGCGTCCTTTGTGGTGATCGAGTCTGCCTTGAACGTCTGGATCTTGACGCAGTCGGCCCCGGCGGCCACCGACTCGTCTATCAGCCTTTTGCCGTCCTCGAACGTGCCAAAGTTCACCCCGATCTCGGATATGATGTAGGATCGGTGGCCGTCGCCGATCTTCCGGCCCTCGTAGTCAAGCGTCCTCAACGCAGCCGGGGCCGGGACGGGCGGATTATAATCATTTCCACTCTATCTCGGTGTCCCTTATTATCCGCCCCGCGTCGGGCCCCTCGTTGAGGAGCAGGTCGAGGGCGCTCAGGTTGGGGATGAACTCCCCAAAGTTCTGTCTGTACTCGGGATGCCGGACGTGCTGGAACTTGACGGTTATCCCGTGCTCCTCAAAGTCCCCCATCTTGAGATAGTCCGAACCGATGGCCCCCGATATGTAGGTGTCCGCCCCGACCGCCCTGCAGACGTCCAGGATCAGGTCCGACTTTTTCCTGGTGATGCCGAGCTCTGACGAGAACACCATCTTGGTGTTTATTCCGAGGATCCTCCTGAATACCTCGATGGTCTCCATGTCTATATCCAGAAGCCTCTCCGTTGTCTTCTCATAGCACGGGGCAAATTCTGACCAGTACTTGAAGAACTCGCATCTTGCATAGTTTGCCTCTACCGACTTTTTATGAGATCGGGCCCACGGCTTGGAGTTATCTATCTCCACCCCGCTTATCGGGGTGCCGTACGGGGCCGTCACCGGCACCGTGAGCCACGCCGCCCCGCGGTCGGTCCTTATCCTGTTCCTGTTCTGCCAGCCCCTGCGCTCGTACTGGACATCATCAAGCACCACAAAGACATCGCTGTGCATCATCTTGTGGAAATAGCCTATCCAGGGCAGGTACCCCGGCTGGTGGATTGATACGGTGGTCAGTCTGCCTGCCCCCCGTCCTTGGACGGATACGGCCCCCGCCCGCCATGTGCCCGCACGGCCCGGCCTAGGGATTTTTCACAATATAGAGATACCCATCCCAACGTTAATAACGCAACCCCGCGGGGCCGCCCCGTGGACCTGAGCAAGTCGTTCGAGCTGCTGGACAGGGCCAAGAGGATCCTGCCGGCCCAGACCCACACGTTCAGCAGGGGGTACTATAGCATGGTGGAGGGTGTCTATCCCGTCTTTGCGGACAGGGCAAAGGGCAGCAAGATCTACGATGTGGACGGCAACGAGTACATCGACTACGTGGCGGCCCTCGGGCCCATAATACTGGGATACTCTGACGATGCCGTCAACGCCGCGATACGGGAGCAGATCGACTCTGGCAGCATATTCAGCCTGCCGCACCGCCTCGAGGTCGAGGCGGCCGAGCTCCTCTGCCAGGTGATCCCCGGATCCGACATGGCAAAGTTCACAAAGACCGGATCCGACTCTGTTACCGCGGCCGTCAGGGCGTCAAGGGCGATAACCGGCCGGGACAACGTCGCGTACTGGGGCGGCGGCGGCGTCTGGCACGACTGGTTCACGGTCATCACGTCCAGAAACAGGGGCGTCCCAAAGTCCCTTGCGGGCATGATAAAGCTCTTCGAGTACAACAAGATAGAGAGCCTCAAGGAGCTCCTCGACAACGACAAGGAGATAGGCACCGTCTGCATGGAGCCGATGACGTTCGAGTTCCCGTCAAACGGGTTCCTAGAGGATGTGGTCCGCGTGACGCACGACCACGACGCCCTGCTCGTCTTTGACGAGGTGCAGACGGGGTTCCGGTGGTCGATGGGTGGGGCCCAGCAGTACTTTGGCGTCACGCCTGACATCACCGCGTGGGGCAAGGCGATCGCCAACGGGATGCCGCTGGGGGCGATATCCGGCAAGGCCGAGTTCATGCGGGTCTTTGACGAGGTGTACTATTCGACCTCGTTTGCCGGCGAGGCCCTGTCCCTCGCGGCGTTCCAGGCGACGATCGCAGAGCTGCAGGGCCGCAAGGCCCTTGAAAGGATCCACGCGCAGGGCGAAAAGTTCCGCGACGGGTTCAAAAAGGCGGCCGCCGAGACGGGCAGCCCCATCAGCATAGAGGGGTTCCCGGCAAAGCTCCGGATGATCTTCCCGTACAAGGGCGAGGAGGACTCGCTGCTGCTGAGGAGCCTCTTCTCCCAGGAGACAATCCGGAACGGCGTCCTCTTCTGGCAGGGGCCGCTCTTCCACACGGCCTCGCACGATGATGCGGATCTTGAAAAGACCCTCGGGGCGGTCGAGAAGGGGATGCGGACGGCAAAGTCGGCAGCCGACGATGACACGGTGGAAAAGTCGCTTGATGGCAAGCCCATGAGGCGGGTCATGCACTTTCCAGTATGATTCATTGATATAATATTATTGGTGTTTTTGAATATGCATGCTTATGCAAGATTCTGTATATAATTTAGGTTTTATGCACGGACTAATTCTGTTGAAAATTTATGATCTTGACATTACCGACTAATGAGTCCAACCCCACCACGCCCTATCTATGAGAATGGACTCGTATGGAGCCTCGATTAAGGCTTGAGCATATTCGTACCACCGGGAACTTGCACGCCCATACCATTCAGACTCAAAATCTCGTACCAAGCTCACAAATTCCCAACAGAATACACCGACCTCGTTAGAATACATTAATATACATGTTCTTCACACCTCAAGAACATGGGAGGTACGTGGCGTGAATACAAGTGCCCCTGTGGGATGACAACTCACGATGAGGGAACTATGAATGATGGCCATTTCAAATGTGCCGGCTGTGGTAGAAGTCCTGAATGCCCATCGAAGGTCAAATGCCCCAAGTGTAGTCATGAATGGTCTCCAGAACGTCAATAGACATATCATCGTCTAGAGTCGAGATCTGAATAATAGACAGAATCCTTATCAGGATCCCGTCTATGATTAGGACGGAAATAGGACTTGAACTACCGAATGCCAGTATTGGGACTTTAAATATATTGTATTGAAAACATTATATACCGTACATCCACGCCAACGAATGTCATCACCATGGAACCGAGCGACAAGGTGTATACCGCCAGCCTCATAGGGGATTACATACTAGGTAGAGGCGGCGGACAGTTCACCCAACTTCAAGTGATCAAGCTTGCTTTCATCTGTTATGGCCATGTGCTTGCACAGCATGGTAGACGGTTGTTCAATGAAGATATTGAGGCGTGGGCCTATGGCCCTGTAATTCCATCGCTATACGATACCCTAAAAATCTATGGAAGTTTAGCGATCCCAGAACTACAGTATTGTCGGACAAAAATAAACGGTTCAGACTTTACAAAACGGATGGATTTTATCAGTGAAAAAATTGACAAGGATACAAAAGAAATTCTTAATGTAGTCATAGATGAATACGGCAAGCTAACCGGTCCTGCATTATTACGACTAACACACCTAGAAGGTACACCATGGTCAAAGTCATATGTCAAAGGACAATATCATACAATAATTCCAGATGAGATAATTAGAGAATATTACTCTAATATTGATGTGAAGTGATGTCGATGAAAAAGAATATTAGTGAGCTTGCTATACATGATATTAAAAATTCTGCTAAACCAGACCGGCGTGTTCGTAAAAATATAAATGTCAAGAAGAACCCTCTAAAAGAATTAGAAAAGCCAAATCAAAAACATGTATACAAAGAATCGCTAGCCATATATTATATTTTTACTATTGTATCATTCTGTTTTATGCTTATTAGCAGTACCAAAGATTGGTTTCTTGGTCTACCGGATGGTAGCTTCGACATAATATTTGGATGGTATGGTGGAATAACTATAATGATGCTGATTATAATGATTCAATATTCACTTGGAGGAAATGATGGAGGCATTATAGTAAAAATTGTTAGTGCTATAAGAGGTTGGCTAAATATCTAGCGGGCATCTATACTTGAAATTCTTAAGACAGCCTATATCAAGAGCTGGAAGGGCTCCGAGAATGGCCTCTTATTGCCTCTAATACACGGCAATCTCACAGTACTGTATTGGAATAGGTTTATCAAGCGCCCCCCCGGAGCCGCCCCCGTGCTACTCGATAACCTCCTGGACGGCAGGACCGCCATAGTGACCGGGGCCGCGGGCCGCCTCGGCTCCGAGTTCTCAAGGGCCCTCTGCCTGGCGGGGGCCGACGTGGTCCTGGCCGACACCGACCTCGAGGGGGCCCGGAAGCTGGAGCAGTCCCTCTCCGGGATCGGATCTGCGAGGGCCCACCGGCTCGACATCTCCGATCCCGCGTCCGTCCGGGACCTTGCAGAAGCCGTGCCGGATCCGGACGTCCTCGTCAACAACGCCTTCTTCAACCCGTCCATCGGGCAAAAGGAGGAGACCAAGAGGCTGGAGACGTTCCCCCTGGCCCTCTGGAAGGAGGTGATCGACGTCAACCTGACCGGCACGTTCCTCTGCTCGCAGGCGATCGGGGGCCTGATGGCAAATAACTCCGGCGGCAGCATCATCAACATATCGTCCATCTACGGGATGGTCGGCGCCGACCAGCGCATATACGGGGACAGCGGGCTCAACTCGCAACCCTCGTATGCGGCCACAAAGGGCGCGATCCTCAACATGACAAGATACATGGCCGCCTACTGGCGCGGCAAGAACGTCCGGGTCAACACGCTCACGCTGGGCGGCGTCCTCGACAGGTCCTACATGAGGGACGAGTTCATCAAAAACTATTCCGAAAAGACGATCCTCGGCAGGATGGCCGACAGGACGGAGTACAACGGGGCCGTGTTATTTCTTGCGTCCGACGCGTCGTCCTACATGACGGGATCCAACCTTGTAATCGACGGCGGATGGACCGCCTGGTAGCCCGTGCTTGAATATCAGTCTGGCGACCCCCATCTCGAACGGCGTGTCTATCATCAGCCCCGTCTCGATCGGGATCTCGCACAGCATGGTCCTTGGCGGTACCTCCCTCCTGTATCTTAGGAACCTCTCCTTGCGGAACGCGTGCAGCCCTGCCAGCTGGTACACGGCAGGAGCCGCCTGCCGCGACCTCACGCCGCCCCTCCCCTTTGCTATCCGCAGAAAGCCCCCCGGGCCGCGCTCCACCACGTCAAAGTACGGGTTGTGGTGCTGCCTGTAGGCCCCCGCCACCATGTCGCACTTCGTCCTCCTCAGGATCCCGACCGCCCGGCTGACATCGGCATCCCTGATGAACGGGACGGTGCAGTCCCTGTTGACCATGACATCAAGGTCGTACCCGAGGGACTCGAGCTCCCGTATCCCGTGCACGATCACGTCTATCATGCTCGCAGAGTCGCCCGCGAGCCGCCGGGGCCGCACGAACGGCACCTCGGCCCCCTCCCGCCTCGCGATCCGGGCTATCCCCGGGTCCTCCGTCGACACCACAACGTGCCTGAAGATCCCCGAGTCGATCGACCTCCTTATCGCGTGGGCCACGAGGGGCCTGCCGCCGACCACCGCGGTGTTCTTTCCGGGGACCCCCCTTGATCCCCCCCTTGCCCCGATAAAGCAGACGGGCTTCAACGGGATGCGTGTACGATCTACGTAATTAAACTAATAGAGGGCCGCCCGGCCCCGGCCCCCCGTGGAGGTCAGGCTGGGGAGGCGGAGGGTCGGGCCCGGGCACCCCGTCCTCGTCGTGGCAGAGGCCGGAATAAACCACAACGGCTCGCTATCCATTGCAAAAAGGCTGGCCACCGCCGCGAAAAAGGCCGGGGCCGACTGTGTAAAGTTCCAGGCCCACATCACGGAGGAGGAGATGCTGGATACCAACCTGAGGCCGGGCAACTCGAGAAAGACCCTCTGGGAGGTGATAAAGTCGTGCGAGCTGGACGCAAAGCAAGAGGCAGATCTGTACCGCCACTGCAAAAGGATCGGCATAATGTTCCTCTCGACGCCCTTCTCTGCGGCCGCCGCCGACCGCCTGCACAGGCTCGGCGTCCCCGGGTTCAAGATAGCGTCAAGCGAGGTGACAAACCCGCCGTTCCTAGAGCACGTGGCCGCCAAAAAGAGGCCCGTAATACTGTCCACCGGCATGTCAGACATGGCAGAGATACGCGGGGCCGTCCGGATACTAAAGGGGCGCGTCCCGCTGGTCCTGCTCCAGGCCACCTCCGAGTACCCCGCCGATTACAGCCGCGTCAACCTCGGGGCCGTCGAGACGCTCTCAAAGGCGTTCGGGGTCCCGGCGGGAATATCCGACCATTCGCCCGGCATCTATACGGCCCTGGGGGCCGTCGCGAGGGGGGCCTGCATCGTGGAAAAGCACTTTACGCTGGACAAGAGGATGCCGGGGCCCGACCAGGCCATGTCCATCGATTCCGGGGAGCTGGCAGAGCTCTCAAAGGGGTGCCGGGCCGTCTGGCTCGCGCGGGGCTCGGAGAAGAGGATCCACAGGACGGAGGTCCCGGTGATGAGGTTCGCCCGCGAGTCCGTCGTCAGCACCAGGCCCATACGAAAGGGCGAGAGGCTCACCACCCTCAACACGTCCACAAAGAGGCCCGGCACCGGCCCGATACCTGCCACAAAGTACAGGTCGGTGGTCGGCAAACGGGCGACCCGCGACATACCGGCGGACTCCCAGATATCAAAGAGGGACATCCGGTGAAGAAGATATTCATCGTCTCGGAGCGCAGGGCCGACTATGCAAAGCTAAAGCCGATCATGGACGGGATAAAGAGGTCGCGACACCTCGACTATATGCTGCTGGTGACAGGCAGCCACCTGCTCAAGAAATACGGCATCACCATAAAGGAGATCCAGCGGGACGGGTACCGCATAGCGGCCAGGTTCGACATGTACCCAAGGCGGCGGGCCGACACGGGGGCCGACATGTCATATTCCATAGGCAAGGCGATAATGCGCATCACCCGCCTGATCACAAGGTCCAAGCCCGACATGATCCTCTCCGGGTTCGACACGGGGGCCGACCTGGCCGCCGCCATAGCAGGGGCCCACATGAACATCCCAGTAGCCCACCTCGAGGCCGGCGACGTGACTGGCACCATCGACGAGCCCATACGCCACTCGATCTCAAAGTTCGCCCACATACACTTTGCCACCAACAGGATGGCCGCCGAGAGGCTCGTAAAGATGGGCGAGGCCAGGAAGAGGATATTCACCGTCGGCAACCCGTCCCTTGACGCGATAAGGCAGGTCCGCCGGATCCCTCCAAAGGACCTCGGGGCCGAGTTCGGCCTCGACATGTCAAAACCCTACCTCATGCTGCTCCAGCACTCCGTCCTCTCCGAGCTGGACCAGACCGTCGTGAACATCGAGTCCACCCTCGAGGCGGTCCGGGAGCTAGGCGTGCAGACCCTGGTGATACGCAGCAACGCCGATGCCGGCTCGAACCGGATAATCCGGGCCATGAAGAAAGCGGGCATGAGGCAGGTCGAGTCGGTCCGGTTTGAAAAGTATGTGAACCTGCTGTCGGGGGCCGCCGCCCTCGTGGGCAACTCTAGCAGCGGCCTTATGGAGGCCCCCTTCCTCCGGGTGCCGTCCGTGAACATCGGCACGAGGCAGCACCGCAGGCCCCGGGCGGCCAGCGTCATTGATGTCGGGTATGACAGGGCCGCGATAAAGAGGGCCATAAAAAAGGCCATGACCGACAAGAGGTTCCTCGCAAAGGCCAGGCGGCAGAGGGGGCTCTACGGAGACGGCAACTCTGCCGGGCGGATAATCCGGATCCTCGAAAGGATCGACCTTGCAAAGATACCGATACAAAAGACGCTGACGTACTAGCGCTCCCTGACCACGCTGACCAGCACGTACAGCAGTATCGAGGTGACGAGCAGCACGGTCCCGAACAGGACCGCCCCGATGCCGACTATCGCCATGTTCGTGATAAGGTACCCGCTGGCGGCGTACTCTGATATCACCCACGACGCGAAGAAGAGCCCTATCCCCAGCAGCAGGATCCCCGGGATCCCGTAGAACTTTAGCGGATGCTCTATGGACGTGAACTTTATCGTGCTGGCAAGCACCGACACGCCGTGCGAGACGGGGTGGCTGGTCGACGTGTCCGGGCCGTACAGGATGACGGCCGGCACCTCGGTGACCCGCAGGCCGGCCCCTGACGCCTTTATGAGGATCTCGGTGGATACCCCCATCCCCCGGTCGGCCGGAGCCAGCGAGTCGACGGCCTTTCTGCTGTAGGCCCGCAGCCCGCTCTGCGAGTCCGTGATCGCCTTGCCGGTGGACGCGTTCGTGATCGACGTGAGCACCTTTATCCCGGCCTTTCTGTACCTTGGAATGTCGCTCTCCTTTCCCATGAACCTCGATCCTATCACGATGTCGGCCTCCCCGTCCTCAATGGGCTTTACGAGGGCCGGCACGTCCTCCACCCGGTGCTGGCCGTCGGCGTCCATAGTCACCAGCACGTCAAACTCCATCCCCTTTGCCTTCTTGAAGATACTGCCGATGCCCGCGCCATACCCGGAGTTCTTTTCATGCCGGACGACCTCGGCCCCCATCGAGGACGCCACCTTGGCCGTCCCGTCCGTCGAGCAGTCGTCACAGACGATGATCCCCGACGCCGTCCCCTCGAGCTCCTTGATTATCCTGCCGATGTTCCCCCCCTCGTTGAACGCCGGTATGCCCACCAAGATCCTCATCGTCCCGGGGGCCGGGGGACGGCCCTTATATGGATAGGGCCGGGGCTCAGGCGGGATCAAAGCCCATATACACGGGCGGGCGGGGTCAGCCCGCGATGGAATGCAGGCTGTGCGGATCGGGCAAGACGTCAGAGTTTGCCGCCGGGGTCACGAGGTGCACGACCTGCGATGCCATATTCCGGGACTCGCCCCAGGCCCCCTCCAAGCTCCAGGAGTACTTTGAGGACGGCTATTACAAGAGGCGCAGCAACCCGCTCCGGATGAAGGTCTGGGAGCTGCTCGCAAGGCAGTACATGTCGTATCTGAGGCGGAAGACGAGCATGGACTTTGCAAGCGCCTTGGATGTGGGCACGTTCCACGGGCACCTTGTAAAGATGCTAAAGGACGAGGGGATCCGGGCCAGGGGTATAGAGCCGGACCGGGAGAAGGTGGCCAGTGCCGTCACCAGCGGGATCGAGCAGGGGTACTTTGACGAGGACTTTGATCCGGGAGAACAGTTCGACCTTATCTGTCTCAACGAGATGCTGTATTATCTGCCGGACGGGGTGGCGGCCCTGCGGCACGCGAGGACCATGCTGAGGGACGGCGGGCATGTCCTCATCAGCACGGCCAACCCCTCGTCCACCATGATCACCGGCGGCAGGTACACGAGCATCGAGAACGAGTGGGTCAACTGCTTCATGTCCAAGAAGAACTTCGAGTCACTGGACGGGTTCGAGCTGGTCGACTATGCCCCGTTCAGGGGGAACATGCTGCACGACTTCCAGTACAAGAGCCGGGCCTACGTGCTGCTGTACCTTGCGGGCCTCAAGAAGGTGAACACGTTCGATCCCGACGGCAACCACGTGTTGGTCCTGCTGAAAAAGGCGTGACCTACTTTGAGTCGATCTCCATGAACCTGTTCTTTATGACGAATACCGACATGGCGGCCAGGCTGGCGGCCACTATGGATGCCGCCATGCCCGCCAGCCCGTAGGCCGAGCCCAGCAGGTACATCATGGGGAGCATGGTGGCGATGGAGAGCAGCGTGGATACCAGCGTTATCTTGCTGTTCTCGGCGGCCAGGAACGAGGACGAGCGTATGGTGGTAATAGTCTGGATGACTATGGCAAGCGACGCTATCTGGACCACCAGGACGGAATCCCCGTACTCTGGGAAGAACGCCGGGACGGCCACCGGGGCCAGCGTCACCCCCAGCACCGTCATCAGGGCCGCCACCGCTATGGTCGCCTTCTTGAGGGTGGGGTTGGGGTTCCCCGACGCGTCCTGCGGCAATACATACTGGAAGACGATCGTGGGTATGATCATCAGCACTCCCGTTATCTGGAACCCAAGGTGGTATCCGCCGAGCTCGGTGAACCCCAGCACCGAGGCCACCACGAGCTTGTCTATTTGGCCGTTGACCGCCATGACTACCGTCCTCGCATAGCTGAACGCCGAGAACGAGAACCTCTCGCGGAACCCCGCAAAGCTCCTCTCCGTCTCCGACAGGAGTTTTATCACGGGCCATGTGAGGATCAGCATGGACACCCCCGCCCCCACCACTATGCCCGTGTATCCCATCAGGTAGTACAGCGGTATGGCGAACGCGACGAGGCAGACCTTTTGCAGCGCGATCATCACAGAGTATTTCTTGTACGACTTCATCCCCAGCAGTGCAGATCCCCCGAGTATGAAGACCACGTATCCTGCCATGTAGACGGTCATCGACGGCTCTGCAAACATCAGGTAGAGGGCGGCTGCCCCAACGACGCTCGAGCCGGCTCCGATGACGGCGGCAGACCACGCCTGGTTCTGCCCCTTTGCGGCATATACTGTCAGCACGTGCCCCGACCCGAACATGCAGAATACGGCCGCTATCGAGGCCACCGATATGAAGTAGCCCACCTCGCCGTACTTTTCGGGGCCGAGGAGGGTGGCCACGTACAGCCAGAACGCCCCCGATATGGCGTTCCCGCCGGCGTTGGCAGCTCCCATCGAGGAGAGGTCCGCAAGCCCCCTCGCGCCCCTGATCCTGCCCCACGGGAGATCCATTCCAGCCACCGGCTGGGAGGGCGGTATAATTGTGTGTGTTTGCGTGCTCTTGGTTTTTACTCACACCCGGTGGAGGCGTACGATCCGGACCCCTGTTGCGACATGGCATGAAACCGTCACTTGCATATGCGGCTCCAAGTAAGGCAGCAGTCATCGGGCGGCTCCGTAATGCAACCCGGCCGCGATCCCAGTACCAGTCGTGCAGGATCAATCGGCATGTCCGGCATCCGGTTCTACACATCAGCCGTTAATAGTCTCCAAGTCTGTCCTTCTGGACTCTGTTTCTGATGCCCCCTTGGACGCTGTTCTTTGGGCCCTTTGGCCTGCCGGGTTCCCTCCGCGTAACGGGCCGTGTCTGGCGGCTTGCCGAACGCACGCTCATCCTTGGACCCTTGGCGGTTCTCCTACCTCCGGATCCATACCCGGAGACCGCGTTCTTACGACCTCCGTTCCATCTCACATCCTGCAGTTGGGACAGATGCAGGGCGACCTGCTCTGCCGGAAGCTGGGCACCAACTTGTAGGAGCATCGGCCACATTCGTAAACCGTGTGATTGCCATGGCAGGTATTTTGGGCCGCACCTTTAATAAAGTTCATATCTGATCACGCCAAGCCGGTTTTGTGGAATACCAGATTAACCCATGGACGTAGAGGTAATCACAAATAACTATTAATCCATGGATCTGTACAAACGGTTACGCATATCGTCGCTCATGCTGCAGTATATCTCCCATTTTGAATCTCCGCCTGAAACATCGATCGGGGTTATCTCCTTGACGGATATGCCTACGCTGGCAAGGTACTTTATACTATCATTGGACGGCACAGCCGTTACCTCAATTATTAGATCCTCCTTGCATGCCTCGTTGGGCTTGAGGCTGATGTCTAAGATGGAGTTGCCTAGAGCAGGTGTGAAAATGCATCTTGCCTCTTCCATGTCCAGCTCTGGCTTATCTGATGGCATTTCTGGATTTACCCAGATCGTCTAATATTAATCAATTACAAAGGCGGCACCAGACTAAAAAGTGAGGATCGCGGCAGGAATAGAGACATGGGAAGGCATCAAAGTACGGCAGGTTGGGACAGGGATACGGGCCCTCCCTTATCCCTGCACCTTGAAGTACTCCAACGTCTCCCGGATTCCGTCCTCCAGGCTGTATCTCTTCCCCCACCCCAGCGACCGGAGCGCCGAGTTGTCCACCACAAAGTCCCCCACGTCCACCTTCCTGGTGTACTCTGGCGGATCGACGACCTTTACCGGGGCGCCGGTGATCGACCCGAGCATCTGCCCAAAGTCGCGCATCATCACCCTCTCGAACGATGATATCCAGTACGTCCCGCCGCGACTGCCCTTCTCGGCGACGGCCCGGATCCCTGACACCACGTCGGCCACGTATATCAGGTCCCGAAAGTATCCGCCCCCGTATATGGTGACCTCCTCCCTTTTGTGGGCACGGTGTATCAGGTAGTTGATGGCGTTCTTCTTTGGGTCGGTGCTCTCCCGCGGCCCGAACGAGTTTGTAATCCTGAACACGCCCGTGTCCATCCCATATACGTTGGCATATATCCTGCAATAGTGCTCTGCAAGCAGCCTGTGGGCCGCGTACGGCGTGGCGGGGTTGCACGGCGACCCCTCATCCACGGGGAGCGATTCCGGCCGTCCCACCACGATGAACGTGCTGCCCAGCACGAGCCTGCACTCGAGATCCGCCCGCCTGATCCCCTCTAGCATGTGCAGGGTGGACCTGGCGTTCACGTCAAGGTCGGCCGACGGGTCCTCGAACGACCTGGCATGGGACGTGCCGCCCGCCAGGTGGATTATCATCTCCGGCTCGACCTCCTTGATCACCTTGGATATGGCGGGACCGTCAGAGACGTCGCACGAGATGGTCCGCACTCCCAGATCCGCCATCCCCGGCGTCTCCGGGGACCGGGAGACGATCGTCAGGTCGTGCTCCCCGCACATAGACTCGGACAGGTGCCCACCTATGAACCCGGCCCCGCCGGCCACGAGTATCCTCACGGGCATGCCCCCGGGGCCCTCGTATGTATGTGGATCGGCGCCCGGCCCGCCCGCCGGATCCCGGCCCCCCGATCTCTTAATATTATCACGGGGGCTCGCCGTGCCGTGAAGGTCGCGATAACGTGCCCCGCGTCGTTCCCCGCGACCCAGTTCGGGGGGATAATGTTCCTAGCGTTCAACATAGCGAGGATGGCAAGGGCCAACGGGCATGATCCCACCATCTACACGACGGACCTTGACTTTGCGAGGGAGGGGGACGGCCTCTTCAACAGGGACCTGCCGGCGGAGGAGGAGCGCGACGGCGTCCGGATAAGGAGGTCCCACGTCTATGCCAGGATACAGCGCTTTTTCATAAACCCCGGGATCTGTTCCATGATCAAGAAGGACAAGCCCGACATCATACACGCGGTGGGCATCCGGGGGTTCCAGAGCCTCGCGGCGGCCCTTGCCTCAAAGTCCCTCGGCGTCCCGCTGGTCGTCAGCGACCAGGGCGGGCTCGGCACCCACCCCAACGCCGGCAGGGGCGCCACGCGTATCCTCTACAGGTTGCAAGAGCCGGCCATACGCATGATCATACATCGGGCAACCCGGATCATCGCCGCGAACGAGTATGAAAAGAGGATATTCTCAGAGTACTGTGACCCGGCAAAGATCCGCATAGTTAGAAACGGCATTGACCTTGGGTCCATAGCGTCCCCGCCGTTCGACTACAAGTCCAGACACAACCTCCCGAGATTCCTCCTCTTCGTGGGGAGGCTGGACCACTCAAAGGGACCCGACATACTGCTGCGGGCCGCCAGGATCCTAAAGGACTCTGGCAAGCTCGACGGTGCCAAGATCCTGCTCATGGGGCCCGACTTTGGGTTCGAGGGGGAGGTCCGCTCGTTGATTAGGGATCTCGATCTTGGCGACGTGGCCGTCCTTGTGCCGAACCCGTCCCGGGACGACGTCATATCCGCCTACCACGGGTGCGAGTTCCTGGTGCTGCCATCCCGGTGGGAGATGTCGCCCCTTACCCCCGTGGAGGGGTTTGCATGCGGCAGGACGGTGGTCAGCTCGAGGATAGATGGCGTGGCAGACGTCATACGGGACGGCGTGGACGGGCTGCTGTTCGAGCCTGAGAGCCACGAGGATCTGGCAGAAAAGACGGCGTCCCTGCTGGACGATCCGGGGCTAGTCAAGAGGCTGGCGGCAAGTGCCGGAGAGAGGTCCGCCATGTACTCGGACGCCAGGATGTGGGAGTCCCTCGCGGCGGTGTATGAAGAGTGCAGAAAGGGCACTTGATCCGCCAGAGCCGTGCCGTTTCAAGCGCAAGGGGTTTTAGGCGTTTTAGATGTGGCAAATTTTAACAGGATTGCAAAATCTGTAAAAACCCATCCGTATCAAGGCATATTTTTACAATAACTATATTAGGAGTTGTCCCCCCACTATAGTGCAGCTCATAATTAATTTTCAAAAGAAAAAGGCGCACGTTGAAAGGTTTTTAGATCCCCGGTACGGTGGGTCTGCCATGAAGCACGAAAAGGAGGCGCGCGTCAGGATAAGAAAAATGAAGCACACGCTCGAAACCAAGCTGCTCGCGATCCGCATGCTGGACAAGAATGTCAAGCTGGAGGATGTTGCATACGTGTTCGACGTGAGCGTACAGACCATCAGCAACTGGCGGCGCCGATTTGAAAGGGACGGCATGGACGGCCTGCGCCGCGTGGAAGGGCAGGGCAGGCGTCCTGACGTCCCACTAAAGAAGTTCGGCAGCTGCTGCAGGATACTGTGCAGGCGCGGCAGGCTGACG
>UYNY03000067.1 GCA_900620265.3 Nitrosopumilaceae archaeon
TCATCCTGCAGTCGGCGCCGGCAGACGAGAGCAGCCCGAGCAGCTGCCGGTCCGAGACCTCGGCCTCGGCGTCCCCGATGTAGGCGGCCACCTCCTTTACGTCGCCGCTGCCCTCCTTTATCCCCGTATAGGCCCCGACGGGGTCCCCGAACGGGAACGCCTTCCTGACGGCCCCGTCCTCCGTCACTATTATCCCGAGCTCTGCAAGATGTATCCCGTACACGGGCGGCGCGTCCGGCGCCGCCCTTAAAAACGGTGCCGGGGGCCCCGTGGCGCGTGCCCGCCCCGGGGGGCCCGGCCGGGGGTACCCGGCCCCGCGCGCCGCCCCCTGCGGGCGCTGCCCGGGGGATCCGTGGGCCCGTCCGGGGCGCGCGCCCCGCCCGGGCCGGGGGGCGGCGATCCCGGGAGGGCGGTGGGCGTGCCGTTCGAGTACTCCGGGCCAGAGTACGTCAGGTTCATCAAGTGGGCGATAGACTTTGACACGGGCGGGTACCGGCCGCGGATCCGGCAGGGGCCCGGAGCGGGGATCCGGCCGCAGGATCGGGCCGGAACCAAGCGTGGAACGGGCGACGGCGCCCCGCTATGTTAATAAGATTGGGGTGCCGGCGCCAAGGCATGGCGCTGTTCGAGGTGTCGGCGGAGGTTCTGGGACGGCTCGGCCCGGAGGAGTCGGTGGATCTGGCAAGGCGCATCATATTGGAGGACGCGCTTGAGACCGGGCTGCCCGTGGCCGGTTTTAGCATGTCATCTAACACTAGCGCGCCGGACGGCGGGGTGGACGGAATCTTTAGGGGGGCGGGCCGGGACAGCGTGCACGGCACGATAAAGACAGGGACCACGTGCTACCAGGTAAAGTCGGGCAGACACCCCATGACTAAGGAAAACGCCTGCAAGTTGCTATTTGCCGGCGGCTCCCTCAAGGACGGCATAAGGTCGTGCATTGATGCCGGCGGCACGTTTGTAGTGATACTGACCCAGGAGGATCCCACCGAAAAGGTCGTGGAAGAGTTTCTTGCACACGTTGCTAGCATGCTTGAAGGCGTGTCCCCCAAATACAAGGGCGCAAGGGCCGAGGTCTGGGGCCAGTCTACCATCACCAACATACTCGGTGGGTTTCCAATGATCCGCGCAAGCCTGCTCGGCGTGGAGGAAAAGATGCCGCTTGATTATGACAAGTGGCTGAGGCTGTCGGACGGCGGGCCGCGCAAGCTCTTCCTTGGCGGCGCCCAGGACGAGTTCATAGGTAGGATCCGGGACGAGCTGAGCGTGGATCAACCCGTGAACCTCCGGGTGGTCGGCACGCCGGGCATCGGCAAGACCAGTCTGGTGATGGAGGCCGTAGGTCATGAGGACTTTAGGGGCCGGGTCGCGTACTATCAGAACCCCGAGGACGCCAGGGGATCTGCCTTCCGGCAACATGCGATGGACTCGAAATTCCCGTGCATCCTGGTCGTGGACGAGTGCACCAGATACGAGGTGGGGGAGCTGTGGGATTTTGTAATGGCGGCGGGCCCGCAGATAAAGCTGGTGACCATCTACAACGAGCCTGACGAGCATCCCGACGGGACGATGATAGACGTACCCGGGCTCGGATCCGCCCAGATGGTGGATATACTGCGCACGTATACGAACAAATTGAGCGTGCCTGATATGGACGAGGCCCTGGGAAGGTGGGCTAAGTTTTGCGGCACATCGCCCCGGGTGGCCCACATCGTCGGCGCAAATCTTGAAAGTAACGCAGATGACGTAATCAGGCAGCCCGACAGCGTGCCGGTATGGGAGAGGTGTATTGCGGCCCGGTCGGAGATCGGCACTGATATCTATAAGAACCGGCTCCGGGTGATGATGTGGCTGAGCCTCTTCAAGAGGATCGGATACGGCGGAGTCTACAAGAGGGAGCGCGACGTGATAGCCGGGCTGGTGGAAAAGTACACCGGGATGGATCCCACCACGTTCCGGGAGACGGTAAAGACGCTAATGGACATGAAGATACTGCAGGGCCGGAACACGCTGTACATAACCCCGATGCTGCTGCACGTGTACTTTTGGAAAAAATGGTGGGATACATACGACGAGTCTGATATGTCCGACGTGCTTGACGCGGTAGGGGCCGGTTCGGAGAGCCTGTTTGGATCCTACTGTGAGATGTTCGCCTATGTGCGCCAGTTAAAGGCCGCGGATCCGCTGATCCGGCGCCTGCTGGGACCCGGCGGGTTCTTTGACAAGCACGGGGCGTTAAAGACCCGCCTTGGCGCGGATTTTTTTTTGATCCTGAGCAGGGCTGACCGGCGCTCGGCACTGGCGTGCCTTGAGCGGTTCCTAGGCGGGATCCCGGAGGGGGGCCTGTCGGAGTTCAGGGCCGGGCGCAGGGGGGTGGTGCGGGCGCTCGAGGAGGCGGCCGCGTCCCGCGACCTGTTCGAGAGGTCGGCCTCCCTGCTGCTGGATCTTGCGGGATCGGAGAACGAGCCGTACTCTAACAACGCGACCGGCGCCTTTTGCGGCCTGTTCGTTCCCGGCTCCGGCCGTGACGCGTGCACCGAGGTCCCGCCCATGGACAGGATCCCGTCACTCCGGCGGGCGCTAGAGTCTGACTCGGCCAGAAAGCAGGAGGTGGGGGCGGAGGCGTGCCGCAGGGCGCTCTCAAAGTTCCACATACGGGTGTTCGGGGACGACATGTACCCGTTTGAAAAGAACCCCCGGCTGTGGACCGCCAAGTCCGACGGGGAGATCATATCATATTATGCGGCGGTACTGGACATGCTTGCCGAGTTTCCGGACAGGAGGAGCGTGGCCGGCGCGGCACTTGATACCATCTGGCATGCCGCCTTTGTGGACGGGCTCGGACAAAGCGTGGCGTCCCTGGCAAGGGCCCTCCACTCCGGAGGCGGCGCGACCGGCGAGGAGCTGCTGGAAAAGATTACCTGGGTGCTAGAGTCCGGCAGCGGGCGCCTTGATCCGGGCACCCTGGACCTCTTCAGGGGGCTGCAGGACGAGATCACCGGCACGGGTTATCCTGCCATGATGCGCAGGTACGTGGGCATGGGCGTGATGCTTGACTGGACGGCCGACCCCGGCGCCGATCCCAGAAAGGACGAGGTCGCAAGGCTTGCCGCCGAGTCCCTCGAGCCCGGAAAACTGGAGCCGGAGCTTGGCTGGCTCGTGACGGGCGAGGCAAAGCACGGAAAGGCGTTCGGGTACGAGCTTGCGTCAAGGGACGCCGGATACGGGCTGCTGCCGGCCATACTGGAGGCCGCGCGGGGCGCGGGGGAGCGTGCAAGCGGCCTCTTCCTTGGCGGGTACATGAGGCGCATGTTCGAGGAGGACCGCCCCGCGTGGCGGGACGCGCTGGGCCTGATAGGCTCCGACCCCTGCCTCTGCCGCCTGCTGCCGGAGGCCGTGTACCGGTCCGGCACCACGGACGAGTCGGCCATGATGATCACGGGGGGCGTGCGCGACGGGAGGATAAGGCCCCATGATCTTGGGATGTTCGCGTACGGGGGAGTCATAAACGGGCTCTCTGAGCATATAGTCACAGAGTGGGCCGGCCTGCTTGCGGACTCGGACGAGCCCCTGTGCACCCCGGCGGGCCTGATGCTCCTTTACATGTACTTTGTCCGCGGCGGCCGCGCGATTCCGCGGGATGTATCGCTCCGCCTGCTGCTGCACGAGAACCTGGCGGGCGGCGGGCCGGATCTGTCCACCCCCGTGCTGTACCACAACTGGCTGGCAGTCGGCAGGGACCTCCTGGCGCGGCACCCGGGCGACTCGGGGCTGCTGGCGCGCTGGATCGTAGGGTGCATCGGCCGCGGCGGGCTCGCCGACTATGCGGGCAAGAGGCCGGGGCTGCTTGACGCGGTCGCCGAGGCCCGCCCCTCGGACGCGTGGGACGCCGTGTCGCGGCACCTTGCGGACGGGGACGCCAGGTCCCGCAGGCTCCAGGAGTGGCTGCGCGGCTGGCGGGACTCTGGCGGCAGGCCGCTGTCCCTGATGCCGCTCGGGGACGTCTTTGCGTGGGTCGACGCGGATCGCCCCGCCCGGGCCGCCATCCTTGCCGGATCGTGCCCGCCCGACTTTGTGATCGCAAGGAGGATACTTGCAAGGTACTGGGACGTGGACGGCGTGCAGAGCCGGATCTCGTCAAGCTTTGGCACCGAGGGGTGGTCCGGATCAGCTCGGTCCCACTATGCGGAGAAGAGGGCCCGGTTCGCCGGTCTCCGGGACGCGGAGCCGGATCCGCGGGTCAGGTCGTGGCTCGAGTCGTACGTGCGCCGGATCGACGCGCACGCGGGGATCCACGCGGACCTTGAGGAGCGCGAGCTGGCCCCGTGAGGCGGGATCCCGCGGCGGGTGTCTCACTCCGTACTAGATTCCAATTTTGACGAGTTTCGCTCCAGCCACTCCTCTATCATGCGCAGGACCGCGTCCGGATCGGTGTCGGTCGTGGCGGCGATCCCGCATACGAACTCGGCCGCGTCGCCCGGGATCTCCAGCGTATGTCCGGCTTGAGGTAATCCCTGCCGGACTGGGGCGCGGTCCTCTTGTTGCCGTCTATGAACGGATGCAACCTTGTCAGGCCCTCCATGAGCATGGCGGCGGTCTTGAATGTATCGGGCCTTGGAAGGTCGATCTTTTGCACCAGTGACTCTGCCGCGCCCTTTGTTAAAAAGCCGGGCCGGATGCCGTACCTGCGCACGATGCGGTCATGGATCCACGTGATCCTCCTCGACCAGTCCTCAGTCATCTAGGGCGTCGAACACTTCCTTGTACTTTTCCATGCTCTCGTCGGCGAACCTCTTGACCTCTCTCTCCTCGTCCCCCGTCTCCTCGGTAAAACCCTTGGCCTCCTCGCCTTCCATGTCCCCGGGATCCCGTTGCATTATATTTAAACCATCTAGTCATTATGAGGGCATCCTGTCGTACCCTGCGATCCGGCTGCCCTGCCATGGGCGCAGCGGGGCCCCGGGAGGGCCGCCGTGGTGCCGCCCGCTGATCCCCCCCCGAGGGCCCCCGCCGGCGTCTCCGACTGCAAGGGTTATATCCAAACCCAGATCCGCCCCGTGGCATGATAGGCCATCCATGCGGGCCCGAGCACAAGAGGGCCATCCGGGAGCTAAGGAGGGACATCAAGGCCGGCAAGATCACCGAGACGTTTGACACGGCAGAAGAGGTGATTGCCTGGATGAAGGGCCAGAGGGATAAACGGGCGTCCCGCCCCGCGGCCTGAGGGTTTTACGGGGGTTGTCCACCAATGGCGGTTTTACGTGATCATGCGGCGGGACTAGTCCGTCAGGTCATGCCCCGGGCCGGATGATATGTGCTCTGAGGCAGGGCCGCGGGACTGTATAAACTGGGAATATTTATTAACAAACCGGCGGGGGTCAGGACATGCCCGAAAAACCACTCAGGGACTGGACCGACGCGGAAGGCTGGTCGGAGGATCAGCTCCGCTGGACCCCCGAGGATACCAAGATAATGGAGAGGTCTCTCAACTCGGGGCCGCACAGGGCAACCACCTACGAGGAGATCGTCTCAAAGGTGGGATTGCTCGTGAAAGGGTGAGTCTCGGGGGATTTTCATGCCCGTCCCGGGGCCCGGATTTTCAACGGCGCCCCTTGCGACAAAGTACAAAAGCTAGATGCCGCCGGTGCCGGATCCCGCCGGTTCGCCCCCGCTCGAATCCCGGCGGTCTTTGACGGCTGGCCGCCGCCACGGCCTCCGATCCTCTGTAAAAGTCCCGTATGTGGACAGGATCCTTGAGAGAGAGTTGCACCGGGGGCGGGATCCTACTGCATCCCGCGTTCAAGCCGGTGGATGGCAAGCTCCCGGTTATAGCCGCAGATCTCCATCAGGCCCTTGATTGCCGCTTCCTCGTCCTTGTTGAACTTCCTTTTTGCCACGATCATGGGCGGGGCACTCCGTACTTAACCCTTGTCCTGCTTCTTCCCCGGGTACGCTCCAGAAGGGCCGCCGCCCTCACCAGCCTGCCCTCAAAGCCCGGCGGACATGACTCAGACGCCTCAAGGGAGATGATCCGGGGCCGGGAGCCTGCCCCGAGGCGGACCTCGGCCCCGCGCGGGAACAGGCCGGACTGCCTCCCCCCGAACCGCTCATACGGGCAGTATGCCGATCTTCCACGGCTCACCACAAGGACGGCGTTCCTTGCCCTATAGTTGGCCACCTCGTACTCCGACCCGTCCCATGATGGTGCTCAGCTGCAAGACAGAGTCCGTTTGGTACTAGGGCCCGTTTTCTGTTATTTTGAAGCTGTACTCGATCAACTCTGCCTCGTTCTTGGCCTCATCATAGGTGAACAAAACCTTGCAGGTCGTATTGAATATGCAACAACCCTTGTCGGTCTCACATGTGAGGGCATCTTCCAATTCCTCAAGTGATGCCGCATGTTCCAATCTGTGTATCAGTGTATTGACGACTACTTTGCGATTGAACCATTCAGAATCGAGCTGTTTCTCAAACTTTGCTGTCCAATGAACTTTCATCTATATCCGGAAGGTTGTACCTCTCCCTGATCTCGGCCGACGTTATGGGAGTGGACTTTTCGTTACTCGCCTTGAACGCCCTAATCTTCTCGGTGTCGGCCTCGGTCCAAACCAGCTCCTCCGCCGTCCAGCCTATCCCGTCGTCCCAGCCCTTGTGCTTTTTTGTCTTCACGGGGTGGCTGTGGGCTCTGCTACTATATAAAGTTATAAAATATACGGTACACATACGGTACCTGCCGGCATATCCTGCGGCGGTCCCCGATCAGGGTCCGGTGTCCAACACGCTCTCGTCTATATCCGGAAGGTTGTACCTCTCCTTTATCTCCGCCGACGTTATGGGGGTGGACACCTCGTTCCTCGCCCTGGCTGCCCTCATCCTCTCGGTGTCAGCCTCGGTCCAGACCAGCTCCTCTGCCGTCCAGCCGATGCCGTTGTCCCAGCCCTTGTGCTTTCTTGTCTTCACGGGCGGGCCTGCACGCCACCCGTTATTTAAAACTGCCAGCCCGCGGCTGTGCGGGGCCGCCGGGGCCCCGGGGTAAGGCTGCTGGGGGATGGATCCCGTCGGCTTGCCCGGCGGCCGGCCCCCCCGGCCTGCCGGGGCGCGG
>UYNY03000068.1 GCA_900620265.3 Nitrosopumilaceae archaeon
GCGTCCCGTATGGGTACCGATATGACGTTCTGCCCCTTTAGGGACTTTATCCCGGGGCCGAACATGGGGTGTATGCAGACGGGGTTGACCTTTGCGGGCATCTTTGCAAGGGCCGATGCCACCTTTGATTTTTCCGACGAGATCTCGATCAGGTGGGCCCCCCTCCTCATCTCCTTTGCTATCAGCCTGATTATCTCGGGGGTCCTCCGGGTCGGCGTGCATAGCAGCACATAGTCGGCCTTTAGGATGGCCCCCACCAGCGAGTCCGAGACCCTGATGCCCCTCGGGGGCACCGGGTTCTCGCTGTCATGGCCCGTGACGTCGAACTTGCGGCCCACAAAGTACCTTGCGAACCACCGGCCCATCTGGCCCCCCGCCCCGATTATCGCTATGCTCTTCACGCCCGGCCCACCAACCTGCCAAGTATATTCATTCCGTCCATTAGTGTTTTTTCATCCCGGCAGGCCGAGAGCCTCACATAGTCCGGATACGGCCCGAACCCCTCCCCCGGGGCGACTGCCAGCCCCTCGGCCAGGGCCTCCTCGGCAAGCCGCGTCCCGTCCATACCGGTCCTTGCAAAGAGGTACATGCTGCCGGGGGCGGGTGCAAACTCGAGGCCGATCCTTGACGCCTCGGCCTCTAGCACGCCGAGCCTCGAGCGGACGGCCCCTGCCATCCCCGATGTGTCGGCCCCGAGGGCGGCAATTGCGGCATACTGGATGGGCTCGGGGACGCTCGTGATGCAGAGGGCGGCCACCTGGGACATTTTCCGGATGATGGCGGGGTCGGCCGCCGCGTAACCAATCCGGAACCCCGTCATCGCGTGCGACTTTGAGAGCGACTGGACCGTTATGCCCTTCTTGTACCCGGGCGGGATGCCGCGGTGGTTCCTCGAATATGCGGCGTACACCTCGTCGCTGAGCACGTACATGTCCCCCTTCTTGGCGATCCCCATTATGCCGTCCATGACGTCCTGGGGCAGCTCTGCCCCGGTGGGGTTGTTCGGATAGTTGAGGATTATCATCCGGGTGTCGGGGCCGGCCGCCTCCTCTATTTTGCCCGGATCGGGGATCCACCCGTCCTTGACATCCGTCTGGACCGCGCGGACCTTTGCGCCCGCATGCGCGGCGCAGTCCCTGTACGCGGGCCACGCCGGCTCGATGGTGATCACCTCGTCCCCCGGATCAAGCAGCGACGTGACGGCCGCATATACTGCAAACCTTGCGCCGGGGCACACCATGATCCCCTCCGGGTCGCGCCCGGGCAGCGCGTCCGCGATGGCCCGGCGCAGCTCCATCCTGCCGGCCGGCCCCCCGTACCTTGCATACCCGGCATCACATGCGCCGGCGAGCGCGGTTGATGCCTCCTCCGGCGGCCCGAGGTCCAGCTCGCCGACCTCCATGTGGATTATCCTCTTGCCCGCCGCCTCCCTCTCCTTTGCCCTCCGGAATATCGACAGGTGCGTCTGCCTGCCCTCCGACTGGACGCCGACTGACTCGTTCAGCAGAAAGTTCAGGTGCCTGGCGGCGGCCGACCTATCCAGCCCTATCTCGCCGCAGAGGGCGGCCACCTTTTGCCGGAGGTCGTCCTCCCTCGACTCGTCGCTCACCGGGATCCCCGCCCCGCTCTTGAGCCTGCCTATCTCCCGGGCGATGTCCGTCCTCTCCTTTAGGAGCCTCGTCATGCTGAGGGTGATCTCGTCCATCCTGTCCCGCAGGCCGTCCATGCTCATTGCAGCACCGGGCCGATCCTGCCCGATATTAGCGCATGGTCGGCAAGCACCATCGAGACGAGCGCGTCGACCACGGGCGGGGCCCTCGGGACGACGCACGGGTCGTGCCTGCCCCTGACCCGGAGGACGGCCCTCCTGCCTGACCTGTCGACGGTGTCCTGGGATCTTGGTATCGATGATGCCGGCTTGAATGCCACCCTCATCACTATGGGCATCCCGTTGGAGATGCCCCCCAGTATGCCGCCAGAGTTGTTCGTCAGAGTCTCGACCTTTCCGCGCCTCTTGACGTACGGGTCGTTGTTCTGGGAGCCGCGCAGGGCCGATCCCGCAAACCCCGACCCGAACTCGACCCCCTTTACCGACGGGATGGAGAACATTGCAGACGCAAGGTCCGACTCGAGCGAGCCGAACATGGGCTCGCCGAGGCCGGCCGGCACGCCGGTGGTCACCGACTCGATGATCCCTCCCAGCGAGTCCCCGTCCCTCTTTGCCGAGATTATCTCCTGCCTCATGGCCGCGGCCGTCGCGGCGTCGGGGCACCGCACGTCGTTCCTATAGATGGACCTTGCCATATTTGGCGCGAAC
>UYNY03000069.1 GCA_900620265.3 Nitrosopumilaceae archaeon
TACCAGAGCCAGAGGTGGACCGCGGCAGGCACCTCGTGACCTACTCGTGCACCGACTCTGCGGGCAACGCGGCCGAGCCTGCCAACGCCACCATCCACGTGGGCCGCGCCGGCGACACGCTGCCGCCCGTCATCACGATGGACGGGTACTCTGTAATCTACCATGTGCGGGGAACACCGTACGTTGACCGCGGCGCCACATGCTATGACGACAACTACGGCGAGCTGCCCGTGGCCGTATCCGCCCCCGACGGCCCCGTCGACTATAACAGGATCGGCACCTACCGGGTCGTCTACACCTGCGACGACCCGAGGGACGGCGAGGTGGCGGCCACGAGGCACGTCCGCGTCGTGGCCTCCCTCCCCGGCGACACGAACCCGCCGATGGTGGAGCTGCCGCCGGAGGTGGAGGGGATCGTATCGGGCGCGGCGGCCGGCGCCCCGTCCACGGGGATCATCGACCGGGACGGGACGGTAACGCGCGTGCCGGCGCCGGATCCGGGCGGCGAGCCGGCGCACGAGGCGGCCATCCGGCACGCGGCCGGCACGCCGTTCACGCCGCCGCGCGGCATCTGCAACGACGGGTCCGACGAGGACGGCAACGGCATCTACGCCCTTGCCAATTACACCCACTCGATAACGGAATCGACGCCGGCAGGATCGACCGAGGATGTAACCTACACCTGCAGGGATCCGGCCGGCAACACGTCCACCAGGACGCTGCACGTGATGATCGAGGAAGACGGGTCCGCCCCGCGGATAACCCTGCTGGGGCCGGGGACGGTGACGATGAGGCCGGGCGCCCAGTACATGGAGCTTGGCGCCTCGTGCGCCGACGGGTTCACCCCGCCGGGCACGCAGCTCCTCCCGAGGATATCAGGCGACCGCGTGCTGTCCAAGCCGGGCATCTACGAGCTCGACTATGTCTGTGAGGACGCCTCCGGGCACATCTCACCGGTGATCGGCAGGACGATCATCGTCCGCTCCGACGGATCCGGCGAGGAGGACTGGCTGCTGAACCCGACGTTCGGCAGGTCGTGGATATCTGACGGGCAGCAGGTCCGCGGCGGGTTCGCGTTCAACGGCAGGGCCATCGACATCACGGACAACTTCCACACCGGGCTGGACCGTAGGACCGTCCAGGTGGGCAGCGACAATACGATCACGATGAAGGCCTACTCGGAGCGCGACCTGGAGCGGTTTACGATATATCTTGGCGTGCCGGACGTATCAAGGGCGACCACCGCCGATGCGGCCATCCATGTGGACCTGCAGCGCGACTATATGGTGCCCGCCCAGTATGTCATCGCCTCCGTATCGCATGACCAGGCAATGCCGCTGGTCCAGGAGAACTCGACGACGGCGTCAGTCTCTGCCTCCAAGTGCGGCACCGGCGATGAAATGTGCACCACCGTCGAGGTCTCGTTCAGGGTGATGGCCCCGCTCTCCTCCGACATTGTGGCAATAGCGGCGATGGACACGGAGCGCAGGTTCACCGTCTCATACGTCAACGACGGGGTCAGGTTCGACGGGACATCCATGCTCCCCGCCGAGACGGCCTCGTTCGTCATAAAGCGCGGCAACCAGCACCCCGCCGAGTGGGTGCACCTCGTGCGCGAGGACTGGAGGTACAACCTCTGGGAGGACCAGCACGGGTTCGCCTGGGTGCGCAACTCCTACGGGTCGTGGGAGCAGGTGACGCGCGCCGGCTTTGAGAGGCTGGCAGATCCGGAGGTGTCCATAGTGACGCGCAACCACGACCGGTTCGCCGACATGCTAGAGCGCGAGCGGGATCGCGCCGCCCTGGTATTCAACGCCACCGCCCTAGAGCGCGAGGTCGGCGGGTCGTTCTCACACGACGCGCCCGTCAGGGTCGAGAAGCTAAAGGATCCGGCCATACTCGAGAGGCTGAAGATCGAGGAGCTGTCGGCGCTAGAGTACCTTGAAAGGGCAAGATAGGCCCCAAACGGGTTAAATAGGAGGCGGCGCCGTCCCCCCGGCATGGCACTATATCTGGAGACGGACGAGGCGAGGCGGCACATGTACCTGCTGCTCCGGGCCCCAGAGTTCAGGCGGGGTTTAGAGGGGATCCCCGCCGCAGAGAGGATCCACGAGGCTCTCTTTGTATTCAGGAGCATCAGGCGGCTGCCCGCGGGCGACCTTGTGATAAAAAAGGACGGCTGTTACAGCCCGTCCCTGGATCTGGCGCTAAAAGAGGCCGTCGAGTCGGGCGAGGTCGCGCGTGAGGCGGCCGGCGGCGTCGAGCGCTACTCGCTGACAGACGGGGGGCTTGCAGAGTCGAGGGGGCCGTGGGACGCCGCCGAGGAGGACGAGAGGATAGAGGCCGCCGAGGCAAAGGACCAGGTGAACGAGATAACCGACAGGGAGCTAGTCTCGTTCCTGTATGCCGAGTTCCCAGAGACGTGGACGGATCCGGACATGAAGAAAAAGGCAAGGGAGTGGGGGTTCGAGGCGGCCTGCTCCATGTACGACCGTGCAAAGGTGTCGATTACCACCGGCTCTTGGATGGCCGGCATGGACTATGAGGGGTTCATGAAGGCGCTCATGGCGGGCGGGTACATGAAGTGCAGGGAGAGCGCGGAGGAGATGCGAAAAAATGTCGATGAGATCATTAATCATAGTAATGCTAATTGACACCAATATCTGGATCCACCTGTATGAGGCGGGACTGACGTGGGTGATCCGTGAGATCGTCAAGCTGCCCGGGCACGAGGTGTGGATAACCGGTTGTGTGCGGCGCGAGCTTGACAAGCCGGAGCACGGGGGGGTCCACGCCAGGACGGACGGGATGCTTGATGACGGGACGGTCGTCACAGCCGCGGTTCCCGGGCAGGATCCGTCCAAGCCGTCCGCCTACAAAAAAGCCGAGTATGAGCTGATCGCACTAGTGGAAGGGCTACTGGGCAAGGAATCAGGCTTGATCGTCACGAATGACGATCGGGCACTAGACAAATGCAATGCCAAAGGTATCAGATCGCTTGACATGGCCAAGTTTCTCATATGGTGCTGCGAGCAGTGCGTACTTGGGCGCGCCGACGCCGTGGACGGATTTGATGATCTTACAAAGGGCGGCCTCGTGTTAAAGACATCCAGACAAGAGTTTATCGACGAGATTTCACGATCTCCCGCGCCGTCCAGGCGCGGCCGCGCGGGCGGGGACAGGGGGGACGGCTCCCGTGGATCCTGACTAGGCGAGGCGGCACATGTACCTGCTGCTCCGGGCCCCAGATTTCATGCGGGACTCCGAGGAGATCCCAAAGACCGAGAGGATCCACGAGGCGCTCTTTGTGCTCAGGAGCGCCATGAGGCTGCCGCCCGGCGGCCTTGTGATAAAAGGGGACGGCTGCCACGGCCCGTCCCCCCCCGGGCCCCGCATGACTTATTTTTGGCGCGCGCACGCGGGCCCCCATGGGAAAGGCCTTTTACGCGGTGCTCATAGCCATACCCGTGGTGATAGCCCTGCTGGTCACCAGCCCGCTGCTGCTCCGGAACGAGATACCCGTGGCGGCCACCAGCCCGGCCGACCACGTCGAGATCGAGTATACAAAGCACCAGCTGAGGACCGTATCGCACGGGGTGGCCGGGAGGACCGCCTCCGAAAAGACGGAGATCCTCTACATAAAGGACGACGGCGAGGCAAAGTACACGGTCACCGAGCAGGGGTACCTCCGCCCCGACGCCCGCAAGGTGCTCGACCGGGCCACGCTCGACTCGCTCAAGGCGATAATAAAGGAGACGGGGTTCATCAACATACCGTCAGAGTCGTTCCCGGTGGTCGAGGGGGCCGCCGAGTACCAAAAGTCCAACGTAAAGGTGACGCTCAACGGGCAGGTCAACCAGGTCCACTGGCCCGAGCAGAACGCCACCACCGCCAAGATACCCGTCATAATAACGGCCATCGAGCAGAAGCTTGACGCCGTGATAGACGGGTTCGCCGAATAGATACAAATAGCTGGCCCCGCCGGCCCCCGGCCGTTGATCTCGACCCACGGGAACCGGCCCGACGCCCCCGGGCTGGTCCGCACGGCGGACTCCGTCCGGGGCAGCGCCCTCGTAAAGCGCGGCATGGCCCACATGCTCAAGGGGGGCGTGGTGATGGACGTGACGAGCGCCGAGCAGGCCCGCATCGCCGAGGAGGCCGGCGCCGTCGCCGTCATGGTGCTTGACAAGCTCCCCTCCGAGGTGCGCAGGGCCGGCGGCGTGGCAAGGACGGCCGGCGTCGGCGTCATCGAGGAGGTCAAGAAGGCAGTCACCATACCGGTCATGGCAAAGTGCCGCATCGGGCACTGGGCCGAGGCGCGCGTCCTCGAGCAGTCCGACGTCGACATGATAGACGAGTCCGAGGTGCTGACGCCGGCCGATCCAAAGGCGCACATCTGGAAGTGGGACTATACCATCCCGTTCGTCTGCGGCGCAAGGTCGCTAGGCGAGGCGCTCAGGCGCGTCGAGGAGGGCGCGTCCATGATCCGCACAAAGGGCGAGCCGGGCACCGGCAACGTGGCCGAGGCCATCACGCATGTCAAGGCGGTCAACGACATGATACGGCACGCAAGGTCGCTGCGCGACGCCGGCGACATGCAGGGGCTGGCGCTCGCCGCCAGGTCGATGGGGGCCCCGCTGCACCTGGTGGAGGAGGTGGCCCGCTCTGGGCGCCTGCCCGTGGTGAACTTTGCGGCCGGCGGGATCGCGACGCCGGCGGACGCGGCCCAGATGATGTCGCTCGGCTGCGACGGGATATTCGTGGGGTCGGGGATATTCGACTCGTCGGACCCTGCCGCGCGGGCGCGCGCCGTCGTGCTTGCCACGTCCTCGTGGCGCGACCACGCGGCCGTGCGCAGGGCCCAGGGGATGGTGGACGAGCGCGGCTCGATGGGCGGCATCGGGGGCGAGCCTGATCTCCGGATGCAGGAGCAGGGGCCGCAATGAGGGTCGGCGTGCTGGACGCGCAGGGAGACGTCTATGAGAACCTGCGCGCGGTCCGCTCCGCGCTAAAGCCGGCCGGCAAGAAGGCCGACGTCGTGCGCGTGTCCGGGGCGGCCGTAAAGGACGTCGACGCGCTCGTGATACCGGGCGGCGAGAGCACCGCGATGGGGCGCCTCTGCTCCGGGGACGGCTCGCTGGACCTGATACGATCCAGGATAGAGTCCGGCATGCCCGTGCTGGGCGTCTGCGCCGGCCTCGTGCTGCTCTCAAAGGGTGTGACTGACAGCACGGCCGGCAGCACGGGGCAGCCGCTGGTCGGGGCACTTGACGTGGATATAGTGCGCAACGCGTTCGGCCGCCAGTCCCAGTCCTTCGAGGCCGCCATATCCATGGAGGAGATCGGGATAAAGAGGTACAACGGCGTCTTTATCAGGGCCCCGTACGTCTCGAGGACCGGGGACGGCGTAAAGGGGATAGCCTCCCTTGGGGGCAGGGTCGTCGCGGTCAAAAAGGGCGCCATACTCGGGACGGCATTCCACCCGGAGCTATCCGGCGACCACTCGCTGCACGCCCACTTTCTAGGGCTTCTCTAGCCTGTGCATGGCCTCAAGGTCCGGCGCGAACCCCTCGAGCCCCGCCGGTATCCCCGCGCGCACGGGATCCCGCAGCGAGAGCCCGGAGGACTTTTTCCTGTTCCATATCTCGGAGTTAAAGTCAAGCAGGCCGCCCCTCGGCGGATAGTCGCCCTCCTCGGGCTCCGGCAGCCGCTCAGAGTGCACGCTGCCCCCGTACATGCGCCCCCACAGCCCGTCCGTGATGAACGGGATCACGGGGGCCAGCAGGCGCAGCAGGGCGCGCAGCACGCGGTGGATGGTCCCGCGCGCAGAGTCGCGCGCCGCATCATCAAAGCCCTCCCCGGCGGCCCTCTGCTTTGCCATCTCGACATAGTGGGCCGCGAACACGTTCCACATGAACTCGCGCACGGACGTGGCGACGGTGAAAAAGTCGTACCTCGAGTACGCGTCCTGGCACGAGCGCACCAGCGCGTCAAGCTCGCCTAGTATCCACCGGTCCGTGTGCGTCCCGCCCGAAGTCCCCGGGTCCTCCATGCCTGATGCGAACCTCGATACGTTCCACAGCTTTGTGAGGAACTTTCTGGCGGACTCCATCCTCTCCTCGCTGCACCTAAAGTCGTCCCCCTGGCCGGCCTCGCCGGCGCTCCAGAACCTGAACGCGTCGGCGCCGATCCTGCGTATGACCGGCAGCGGGTCCATCGCGTTGCCGCGGCTCTTGCTCATCTTGTGGCCGCGCCCGTCAAGCCCGTACCCCATTATCCAGGCCTCCGACCACGGCGTCCTCCCGTCAAGCTGCCTGCACCGCAGCATCGTATAGTACAGCCAGGTCCTCACGATATCCTTGGCCTGCGGCCGCAGGGCGGCCGGGTAGGCCGACCTGAAGAGCTCCTCGTCCCTGTTCCAGCCTGATATGTAGAGCGGCGAGATGCTAGAGTCCATCCACGTGTCAAGCGTCCTCTCCTCGCCGCGGAACTTTGTGCCGCCGCACCCGCACGGCCCGCCGGGCCACTCCTCCGCCCACGGCCTGCGGTACTCGCCGGGCTCGGGGACGTGCGCCATCCCGCACGACTCGCAGTACCAGACGGGGATCTCCGTCCCGTAGAACCTGCGCCTCGAGACGGGCCAGTCCATCCCGACGGAGTCAAGCCAGTTGAGCAGTATCTGCCGGTGCTTTTCGGGGTGGAACGCGATATCCGCAGAGGCGCCGCGCACGTCACCCACCATGTCAGTCTGCCTCACATAGTACTCCTCCATCGGGATTATCTCGACCGCGTTGCCGCTCCTCTCAGAGACGGGCGTCATGTGCCTTATCTCGTCGATCTCCTCGACGAATCCGGCCTCCTCAAGATCCGCTATGATCTTCTCGCGCGCCTGGGACGGGCGCAGCCCCGCGTACGCGCCGGCCGCCTCCGTCATCCTGCCGTCGGGGCCTATGGCGGCCACCTCCTCGAGCCCCAGCTCGCGGAAGAGCGCCACGTCGTTCTGGTCCCCATAGCTGCACACCATCACGGCGCCCGACCCAAAGTCGGGCCTTGCCGACCTGTGGTACCTTATCGGGACCCTCCTGCCGGTGATGGGCACGACCGCCTCTGCGCCCTCCATGCCCGCGTACCTCTCGTCGCCGGGGTTGACGATGACGGCCCGGCACGCGCAGAGCAGCTCGGGCCTCGTGCTCGCTATGGTGATCGATCCCTCCCCGAGGCCGAACCGCATGTGGACGAGCCTTGACTCGCGCTCCTCGTGCGTTATCTCGGCGTCCGCTATCACGGTGCCCGACTTCCAGTCATAGTTGTTGGGCCGGGTCGACACGTAGACCCTCCCCTCCCTCCACAGCCTGATGAACGTGGCCTGCGTGACGGCCCTGTACTCGGCGGAGTCGGTCCTGTAGATGTTCCCAAAGTCGCAGCTCATCCCGAGGGACCTCATCACCTCTAGCATCTCTGACTCTAGCTCGTCAAGCGACTGGCGGCAGAGGTCGAGGAACTCCTGCCTCGGCGTCGCGTGCATCCTGATCTTGCGCTTTTTCTCTGTATACAGCTCGACGGGCAGGCCGTTGCGGTCGATCCCGACCGGAAAGTAGACGTTCATGCCGCGCATCCGGGCCGTCCTCGCTATCATGTCTATCTGCGCATAGTGGGCGGCGGCCCCGATGTGCCATGGCCTGCCGGACGGGTACGGCGGGGGCGTGTCTATCGTGTATGCGCGCCTAGACCTGTCAAACCCGTGCCTCCATCCCGCGGCGATCCCGGGCTCGAGCCCCGGATCCCACGCCTTTTCGGGTATCATCTCACCTTGGAGACGACGTGCGACCCCTTGTTGTACCCCTCGTAGATGTGCACCCCGACCGCCTCGATGTTCCCCGGCATCATGGGGACCAGGATCCTGACCAGCTCCTCGGAGAGGTTCTCGACGGTCGCCTCGCCCTCCAGCATGTAGGCGGTGTCCCTCGGGACCCTGATGTCGAACCTGCCGCGCGGGCCCTCGAACCTTACCATGTAGTGGTCCCCGTCCTCCTCCGAGTACCTCGAGTTTATGAAGAACTTGTGGTCGAACCTGCCGACGGCCTCCCTGATTATCCGCTTTGCCTCCCCAAAGTCAAGCAGCAGGTTGTCCGACGTCCTGCCGACCAGCTCGACCATCACCCTCGACGTGTGGCCGTGCAATATCGAGCACTTTTCGACCAGCGGCAGCACGTGCGCATAGTCAAAGGCGAACGACGGGTCGTCGAGGAATATCGAGCCCGTCTGCCCGCCGGATCCCATCTCACCGAGCTCGCCGGCCTTTGCGGCGCGCCCCGGCGGCCCGACGGAGATCGCCCTGCATGCGGAGCTTATCCTCTCAAACCTTGCCTCGTCCTCGGGGCCGTCGACCACCTGGATGACCCCGGCGTCCGTCTTAAAGTCGGCCTTTTCGCCGCCCACCTCGGCCCCGCGCTCGTAACTTATGCCCAGAAAGTCAAGCAGCCTCGAGACCGTCAGCTCCGTCCTCGTCCCCATCATGTTGCCGTCCTTGTCCACGTACCTGAAGGTCGAGTCCAGAACCGGTTCCGCCATGCCCGCCGGCGCGGCCCCGTTTCAATATATGTATTGGCGGGCCTGCGCGGGATGCCGTCCGCCCGGATCGCTGCCCGGATCGCCCCCCGGGCCCCGTGATCCTTAAATTGATGAATCCCCGACCGCCGGCGTGAACCGGAGGTACGCCACCATCGGGGCCGTCGCGGCGGCCGTCGCGGTGGCGTCGGTGTGGGCCGCGGGCGAGGCGCTCGACGGGGACCGGGACCACGCGGTTGCCGGGATGGAGGGGCGCGATGCCTGGGGCAACGGCTGGGATGACAGTTGGGATGACGGCGGGGATTACGGCCGGGATTACGGCATGCGGGACGGCGGCCGGGACGACTATGGCGGCGATGCGCAGGGCGGCTATGAGATGCGGGACGGCTATCGCGACGACTACCACGGCGGCCAGGATCGCGGTGAGATGCAGGGCGGCTATGGTGATGAGCGCCGCGGCGGCTATGAGATGCGGGACTATCACCGGGGCGACTATCGCGACGGACACGGGGACTATCACGGGGATTATTACAGCGACGACCGGGACAGGATGCACGGCGGCTATGGCGACTACCACCGCGGCGATCACGGCATGCGGGGCGGCGACCATGGCAGTTATCATGACGGCATGAGGTATGGTGACGGACACGGCTACCACGACAGGGATCATGGCGGGTACGGCCACGGTGATCACAACGGGACCGGCATGCACCACGGCAGGATGCACGGCCACGGTGATCACAACGGCACCGGCATGCACCACGGCGGCATGCACCACCACATGGACCGCCACATGGACCGCCACCATGATAACGGCGGCTCGTACCACGACGGTATGCGCGGCCACGGCGGCGCCCGCCACGCGGAGCCCGTCCAGGGCACCGTCTCGTACTATGTCGAGCCGCTGCCCGGATACTCTACATACGACGCGGCGGATCTCGAGGGGTTCATAGCGGGGTTCGAGCACGATATGATCACCCTCGAGCGGGCGGGGTCGGCGGGCGAGGCGGACGTCGTAGTCGTGTGGGCCAGGGACCACCCGGTCATAGCTGACGGCGGGCGCGTGGTGGTGGGCCTCGGCGGCACGTCGTGCGGGGAGTGGCAGCACTATGACTCGTGGAGCGTCACAAAGCTGGCGTGGCACGGCATCGGGCACGCCCTCGGGTTCCGGCACAGCGGCGACCAGTCCAACATCATGCACCGCCACGTGTACACCCAGTACGAGCGGGACAGCTCGTTTGACGGCGAGATACCGCCGGGCGCGTACGTCTCTTGGGACTTTTGCACCTCCGGATCCCAGCATATCGAGTACTCGGCGGCGGGCGGGGACGACGTCTTTGAGATCTTCGTGCTGGTACCGTCAGACGATCCGGACTCTGACGGCTCCGGCATGTACCACCCGGGGTGCGGCGGGCGCGGCAAGACGTGGCAGACGGACTCCGAGACGTGCCAGATAGCCGAGGGCTCGGTGATGGTAATCGACAACATGATGGACCGCCCCGTCCAGGTGTCCGGCCACACGCGCAACGCCAACGAGCACCCCGACGTTGACATGGTGTGGGACGCGGGGGAGGCCCGCGCGCGCGGCGGGGACGGCCCGGCGGGCGACCGCGCCGGCATAACCGCCGCCATCGACTCGGGCTCCGTCTCCTACTATGTCAGGCCGCTCCCCGAGTACTCTACGTACGATCCGGCCGGCCTTGACGGGCTCATAGCGGGCCTCGGCGGGGACGGGTTCTCGCTAGAGCGCGCCGGGACGGGGGACTCTGCCGACATTGTAATCGGGTGGGCGAGGGAGCACGGCGGGTACCATGGGCGCGCCGGCGATGTCACCGTCCCGCTCGGCGACTATGAGTGCGGCAGGTGGCTCCACTTTGACGCCGCGGCCGTCACGATGCTGGCGTGGCACCGGATCGGCCACGCGCTGGGGTTCGCCCACAGCGACGACGCCTCGAACGTCATGCACCGCGACGTGCACACAAGGTACGAGCGGGACCTTGAGTTTGACGGCGTGATGGATCCCGGCTGGTACCTCTCGGAGCCGTTCTGCGGCGGCGGGACGCGCCTTGTCGACTTTGAGGCCGACGGCCCCTTTGAGGTCTTCGTGGTGGTGCCCGGCGGCCCCGGCGACGGAGTCTACCACGGCGGGTGCGGCGCGCGCGGGGAGGCGTGGACGGGCGGCCCGCTCACGTGCGAGGTGAGCGCCGGCTCCGTCCTCATAGTTGCCAGCATGGCAGACCGCCCAATCAGGATCAGCGGGCACGTGCAGGACCTTGACGAGGCGCCGGCCGCCGACGTCGCGTGGGACGGCGCGTACGCGCACGGGGAGGAGCGGCTCGCCCTTGTGCGCGGGCTCTTTGGGTGACATGCGCGGCGCGGTGACGTCGTTCCTCAGGTGCTCCGGCAGGTTCCTCATACTGCGCCGCAGCGACATGGTGGACATGCCGGGCCTCTGGGCCGGGGTGAGCGGGGGCCTTGAGGGGTGCGAGGAACCGCTGCACAGGGCCAGGACGGAGATACTAGAGGAGACCGGCAAGGAGGACGTGCGGCTTGCGGGCCGTGCAGACCCGTGCACGGTGGAGGCCGGCGGCGGCACGTGGCTCATACACCCGTTCCTCTTTGAGGCGGCCGGCACGGGCGTGCGCCTGAACTGGGAGAACGACGAGTACAGGTGGGTGCGCCGTGAGGAGATCAACTCGTACGAGACGGTCCCGCGCCTGGCCGAGATCCTTGGGACCCTCCTCTAGCCCCGCGGACGCGCCCGCCGGGCGGGGGAACCCACATGCGTACCCGCGGCAGGGCCGCGCGGCATCCGCCCGGCCCCGGCAGGGCCCGTAAACCGGGCCGCCCCGCGGCCACGTCCGTTTTTCCCCAGATGCGATCTCCCGGACCAGCGACGACAGCCCGCCGGCATGCTCGATGTATTCGGGGATCTCCCCGTCACGGACCATGTCCACAAAGTCCACGTATGGCATGCAGGCCACGGTCGCCGACTGCGCAAGCGTGGTCTTTCTCTTTGGCAGGAGGGAGCACGCCGCCTCCACCCTGTACTTGCAATAATCCTCGTACGTTTCTGATTTCTTTGTAAATTCAGGATATATTGAGTAAATATATGAGGCGGCCTCCCTGTAATCCATGTCGTTCATGAACCCCTTTACGGCGACCATGTGCCCCCTAGTCGATTCGTCCACACTCCCCCATAAGGACTTCGCCTCGTTGATCTTTTTATCCGCTAGTGCCAGACCGAATTTTTTTTTCGGGTATGCGTACAAGGTTTTCCTGCTTCTTGTTGATATTCATGGCGTCGAACAGCGCCTTGCTGAACGGGCCGTATTTCCAGCTTGTGAACCTGAGCCCGGTCTCCTGGCGCCTAGACAGCATGAACATCTGCTTTTGAAACAGCGTATCGCTCGGCACGGGCACGTTGTATGAGCCGTCCACCGGGGCATATACTAACATGTACGCCATCCTCTCTGCCCCCCTGACGTCCTCCGGTTCCAGCTTCCTCACCGATCACGCCCGGGCGCAAGAGGTTAAAATCCCCGTGCCCGGGCTCCGACGATCCCCCTGCCCCTTGGAGAAAAGCGCGGCTGCCCGTGGTCACGCCAGCCCGTCGAGCCTGCGCGCAAGCTCAAAGTCCCGGGACGTGAGCCCGCCGGCGTCGTGGGTGGACAGGCGCACCGTGATCCTGTTGTAGACGTTGGTCCACTCTGCGTGGTGGTTCATCTCCTCCATCTCAAAGGCCGCCCTCGACATGAACGCAAAAGCGTCCCTGAACCCGTCGAACTTGAACTCCTTTATGATGGCCGACCCGTCAAGGCCCCAGCCGTCAAGCCCGGCGAGCGCCTCTGCCGCCTGCCCCTCCGTCATCCTCTCCATGCCGCGCCCCCGCGCCCCGCCCCGTATAATATATTCGCCCCCGCGCCGCCCGCGACACATGGTGGACGCGAGGGCCCACCCCGCGTGGGACTGGGACCTGGGATCCGGGGACCCGCCGCTGGCCGGCCCCCTGCTCGGGGCGGCGCGTGATGCAGTGTCGTGCGCCTCCCCCGGCGTCGCCGTCGCGTTCTCGGGCGGCGTCGACAGCGCCCTGCTCGCCGTCCTGTGCAGGGACGCGGGGCTGCGGCCCGTGCTGGTCACGGTCGGGTTCCCCGGATCGCGCGACATGCGGGCCGCCGAGGGCGCCGGCCGCCTGCTTGGCTGCCCGCACGTCTTTGGGAGGATGACCCCGGGCTCGCTGGCAGAGGCGGCCCGGGGCGCCGGCGATCCCACCACGGTATACAGCCGCGCCGCGTTCGCGCACGTGGCGCGCGCCGCGTCCGGCGCGGGCGCCGGGGAGATCATCACCGCCAACGGGATCGACGAGCTCTTTTGCGGGTACGACGCGTTCCGGCGTGAGCACCACCTCGGCGGGGCGCACCTGGAGCGCATGATGGCGTCCCGGCTCGGGCGCGAGAGGGCGATGCTCGCGGCCGCCTGCGGGGCGCTCGACGTGCCGGCGCTCCACCCTTTCATGTCGGCGCGGTTCGAGGAGCGCGCCATGCAGGTGCCGGTACACGAGAAGATAACCGGCGGGGACGACGCGTACCGCAAGCACCCTGCCAGGTACGTGGCAATGAGGGCCGGCGTCCCGCGCACCTACTATACGAGGCTCAAGATCGCGCTCCAGTACGGGACCCGGATATCGGCCGAGCTCAGGAGAGGGCGCGGCGCGCCCTCCGGCACGCCGACCTGGCAAGGGCGGGGCCCGCGCCAAGGTGCGCCCCCGGCCTGAATATCCGCGATATGCCGGCCCTGCCGAGCCCCGCGAACGCGGCATCGGCCGCCAGCGCGTCGGCAAACGCGGTGCCGGATCTTGACGCCTCGAACGCCACGCGCTGCACGTCCCTGTAGGCCTCCATCCTCGGCACGCCCCTCTTTATCATGGCCTCCAGGACGAACTCTGCGAATATCTGGCCGCCCGTGGCCCAGATGTTCGAGGCGATCCTCCCGTCGTGGATGCTCATCCCTGCCACGACGGCCGCCATCGTGTTTGCCATGTCGTCAAGCAGTATCGAGGCGGTGGGTATGGTGAACCTCTCGTTGGCCGAGTTTGAGAGGTCGCGCTCGTGCCATAGCGGCACGTTCTCAAGGGATACCTGGACCTGGGCGCGCAGCAGCCTCGAGAGCGACGTGACGCGCTCGCTCTTTATGGGGTTGCGCTTTACCGGGACGGCGCTGCTCCCCATCTGCCCCCTCGCGAACCTCTCTGACACCTCTGCGATCTCTGTCCTCTGCAGGTTCCTCACCTCGGTGGCGATCCTCTCTAGCGTGGATCCGGCGAGCGCCAGGCAAAAGACGTACTCTGCGTGCCTCTCGCGCGGGACGACCTGGGTAGCGGCGTCGGCCGGTGACAGCCCCAGCTCGGCGGCCGCCAGCGACTGGACGCGCGGCGCGGCCGCGCCCATCAGCGAGCCGGTCCCCACGACGCCGAGCGTCTTGCATACGAGCGACCTCCTTCCCATCTGGGCCATCCTCTCGACGTGCGCCGCGCACTCTGTCGCCCAGTTTGCGAACCGGAGCCCGAACGGCACGATGCTGGCGTGCTGCCCGTGCGTCCTCCCGACCGCGGGGACGGCGGCATACCTCTCGGCAATGTCTGCTAGCGCGAGCCCGAGGCGCGAGATCCTCCCGGTGATGACTGCGAGCGCGTCGCGCATCTGCATCGACGTGGCAGTGTCCACGAGGTCGGCGCTCGTCAGCCCGTAGTGGACCCACGGCCTGGCCGGCGCCGGGCACGCCATTGACAGCGCCTCCACGAGCGCCGCCGTGTCGTGCCCGCTCCTCTCCTCTAGCTTTTTTATCCTGGCCGCGGTCACCCTTCCCGACGCGGCGGCCCTCCTGATCGACGCGGCCGCGCCCCTCGGTATCATGCCGATCCTGCCCTGGGCCCGGGCGACTGCCCCCTCGACGCGCAGCTGGCAGTCGACCCTGGCCTGCTCGCCGAATATCCTCGTCATCTCCGGCGTGCCGTACCTGCCGCCGTCTATGGGGAGTATCGCCAACTTGGGGGCGCGCGCCCCCGGTTGGCAAATAAACCTAGCCCCGCGCGCAGGTATGCCGGATCCGTCCCGACGATCAGAACGGAAGGGACTCGTGCAGGGCCTTGATCTCGGCGTATGTCACGGGCCTCGTCTTTTCGTTCATTGCCCTGAACGCGTTCATCATCTCGGTGTCAGCATCAGTCCAGACCAGCTCCTCGGCAGTCCAGCCCACGCCGTCGTCCCAGCCCCTGTGCGCCGCCGTCTCCATGGCGGGCTCCCGCGGGATCTCCATTTAAGCCTTGGTCGGATCCGTGCCCCGCCCCGGGGATCCCCCGCGGCGGCCTGACGCGCCACTATCCGAGCACGGCCGCCATCTCCGGGGCCCTGTAGGCCTTTTTGCCCCTGACCTGGCCGATCGCCTCCAGTATCCCCGCGTCAAGCAGCGCCTGCACGGCGTTCCTGGCCGTCGGGTACGACGTGCCAAGGTACGACTGCGCCCTCGGGATCGTGACGAACGGGTTCTCCACGAGGCAGCCGGCCAGCCGTACCGGCCTGGCACCTGCCCCCCTCCGCTCCAGCAGGACCCTGTATCCCCTGTGGATCTCCCGCATCCTGCCGATGCTCCTTATCGTGGAGCACGCCCGCGCGGCGAACGCCTCGAGGAAGAACGATATCCAGCCCTCCCAGTCGCCCCTCTGGCTCACGGCCAAAAGCCCGCCATAGTACCGCGGCAGGTTCTCCTCAAAGTATGCGCTCAGGTACAGCAGCGGTACCGGCATGAGCCCCGCCTCGCGCAGGATCAGCGGGAGCAGCAGCCTCCCCGTCCTCCCGTTCCCGTCGCGGAACGGGTGTATCGCCTCGAACTGGTAGTGCGCCACGGCGCACTTTACGAGCGGCGATATGTCGTGCTCTTTTCCGACAAACTCCTCCAGATCCGCCAGCAGGCCCGGCACGCGGTCCGGGGGCGGCGGCGTATACACGATCCTTCGGCCGGAGACGATCCAGTTCTGCACGTCGCGCAGCCTGCCCGGCGTCCTGTCCCCGCCGCGCACCCCCGTCATGATCTCCCGGTGCGCGCCAAGTACCAGCCCCGTGCCGATCCTGCCGCCGGCCCCGACCCTCTCCAGCGCCGCGTCCTGCGCCCGTGCGCAGTTTGCCACCTCGCGCAGCCGTATCTCCTCTGCCTCCTCCGGCTCGCCGGCGACCTCGCTCCTGTCCAGGTCCCCAAGTGACGCGGCGGTCCCCTCGATCCTCGAGCTGTGCACGGCCTCCGCCTTTAGGTGGGCCCGGACGAGCGGGCGGGGGTCGGCAAGCGCCTCCCCGATCCCGCCCAGGCGCGCCACGTTCCTCTCCGCCACCACTGCCAGCCCCACCAGCTCCCTGTCAAGATTGATGCTGGGCGGGAGCCTTCTTGGGACGAACGCAAGCCTGCCGTCCCCGATCTCCTCGAGACTGCCGTTCGGGCTTGTAAACTCCTTCCTGTCCACGGGCAGCCCCCGTGCCAAAATTATTAAAGTTTTTGTGGTATTTTTTAATAAAACCCATGAAATCCATGCCTGTTAAATACAAGGCGCGATTCTTTAATTGATTGCCGGTCCATTAAAGTTTCTTTAATGGTCCTGGCCCCGATTAAAAAAATGGCCGTCTTCTTAACATCCCGGTACGCCCGGGCACGGGCGGCCCCGCCACGGATCCATGGGTGGGTGGCAGGGGCGCGGCACCGGCCCGGCCGCGGCCGGCGGGGCCCGGGGGATGGAACGGATCCGGGGGCTCAAGACCGCCCGGATCCCCGCCGGATCCGCCGGATCCGCCATAATTGGTTTAAATTGGAACCCGGGGCCGCGCGGCAAAATGGAGCCCCCGCGCCAGATATCGGAGAACCAGTACCAGATTGATCCCGTGGCGGGATCCGGGATGCAGGTGCCCGTCCGCATCTATGCCGATCCCGCGCTGCTAGCCAAGATGCTCACCGACCGCACCATCTCGCAGGCAAGGAACGTGGCGTGCATACCCGGGACGGTCGGCCACAGCATCGTGCTGCCGGACGGGCACGAGGGGTACGGGTTCCCCGTCGGCGGGGTGGCCGCGATGGACGCCGAGGAGGGGATGATAAGCCCCGGCGGCGTCGGGTACGACATCAACTGCGGCGTGCGCCTCGTGCGCACAAACCTAGAGGCAAAGGACGTCCGCCCGAGGCTGGCAGGACTCGTTGACGACCTCTTTAACTCCGTGCCGACCGGCGTGGGTTCAAAGGGGTCGGTGCGCCTGTCCGGCTCCGACCTTGACGAGGCGCTCGTGGGCGGCGCCTCGTGGGCCGTCGAGAACGGGTACGGGACGCGCCGCGACGCAGAGTCGTGCGAGGAGGGCGGCAGCATCGAGGGCGCGGAGCCGGGGCTGCTCTCCGAGCGCGCAAGAAAGCGCGGCGCGCCGCAGCTTGGCAGCCTCGGATCGGGGAACCACTTCCTCGAGGTGCAGGTGGTCGACCAGGTGCATGACGAGGAGGCCGCATCCCGCATGGGCCTCTCCCTCGGGACGGTGGCCGTCCTCATACACTGCGGCTCGAGGGGGCTCGGGCACCAGGTCTGCAGCGACCACCTGCGCGCGGCCGAGGCGGCCATGCCAAAGTACGGGATTGACCTTCCGGACCGCGAGCTTGCATGCGTCCCGGCAGCGTCCGAGGAGGGCAGCTCGTACAGGGGCGCCATGTTCGCCGCGCTCAACTTTGCGTGGTGCAACCGCCAGATGCTGACCCACGGGGCGAGGCGCTCCTTTGAGCGCGTCTTTGGAATGTCCGAGGCCGACCTCGGGATGGACCTGGTCTATGACGTGGCGCACAACATTGCAAAGGTGGAGCGGCACGAGGTCGGCGGGTCCATGCGCGACCTTGTGGTGCACCGCAAGGGCGCCACGCGGGCGTTCCCGGCAGGCCGCGACGAGCTGCCCGCCAGGTACCGGGACATCGGGCAGCCGGTGCTCGTCCCCGGATCCATGGGGACGGCAAGCTGGGTGCTGCTCGGCCAGCCCGGCTCGATGGGGCTCAGCTTTGGGTCCACCGCGCACGGGGCGGGCCGCATGATGTCAAGGTCAAAGGCGAGGCGCAACTATACGGAGGAGGGCGTCAAGAGGTCGCTCAGCGAGAGGGGCGTGGTGGTACGATCCCTTACGCGGGACGGGGTCGTGGAGGAGACTCCCGAGGCGTACAAGGATGTGGACGCGGTGGTCGAGGTGTCACACTCGCTCGGGATCGCAACAAAGGTGGCCCGGCTGGTGCCGGCGGGGGTGATAAAGGGCTGAGCGACGAGGAGCTGGAGCGGCTAAAGGCGCGGCGCCTAGAGGAGATGAAGCGTAACGCGTCGGGCCGCGCGGCAGGCGGGCAGGCAGGCGGGCAGGCAGGCGGCCAGTCAGGCGGCCAGGACGGCGGGCAGGACGGCGGGCCGGATGCCCGGCAGGACCCCCGCCGCCTGCTGGTCTCCAGGCTGGGGTTCCGGGGTGAGGAGGTGCTGCGCAACGCAGAGGCCCAGTTCCCGTCCCAGACGCGCGTCCTCGTCGAGCAGCTTGCGGCGCTCGCCGCAACGGGCGAGCTGCCGGCCGTGATAGACGGGGGGCGCCTGCTTGCCTTCTTCCGGGCCGTCGGGCTGAACGTGCGGATGGATACCACGATAAAGGTCGAAAAGGACGGCGAGCTGGTCTCGCTTGCCGACAAGATGAGGTCGGAGGGGTGATAACGCTCGAGGTGGGGTCGACCGATCCCGGCTCGTCCGTCCTCTGCATAAAGCGGGCCCTCTCCCACATGGAGACGCTGCTCGGGCAGCCCGGCGGGTACTCGCTCGGGCCGTCCTCGTCGCGCGCCGGGTGGACGTTCTTCCCGCTCGCCATCGGCGACGGGTTTGAAGAGGCGATACGCGCAAGGTTCGGCGACATGATATCAAGGTACAGGAGGTCGAGCAACGACGAAAAGCTCGCCCGGTTCATGTCCGACTATCTCGAGTCGCGCGGGTGCGGCGCGCGCGTGCGCCTCGCCTAGACGCGCCTTCCCCTCTTGCCGCCCTTCTTCCTGGTCGTGTCGTGCGGTATCGGCGTGACGTCGTCTATCCTGCCGATGTTAAAGCCGCCCCTGGCCAGCGCCCTGATGGCCGCCTGCGCCCCGGGCCCCGGCACGCGCGAGCCCACCCCGCCGACCGCCCTGACCCTTATGTGGAACTTTGAGAACCCCTTTGACCTTGCCGACTCGACGACCGCGTTGGCCGCCTTCATCGCGGCGAACGGCGATGACTCGTACCTGTCGGCCGTGACGTGTATGCCGCCGGAGCTTATCGCGACGGTCTCGGCGCCGGTAAGATCCGTCATGTGGATTATCGTGTTGTTATAGCTGCTATAGATGTGCACGATGCCGATCTTTTGGTCCTTTTCCTCCTCGGGCTCCCCGGATCCGGCCCCCGTCCCGGGCTCGGCCGGCTTTTCATCCCCGGTACCTGCCGGCGCCTCTGCCGGCTTTTCATCCCCGGTACCTGCCGGCGCCTCTGCCGGCTTTTCATCACCGGCCGGCGCCTCTGCCGGCTTTACATCACCGGCCGGCGCCTCTGCCGGCCTGTCGTCGACTGCCGGCGCCCCTGCAGGCCCGGCACCCGCACCAGGTCCCGCCCCGCCATCACCGCTTGGAGGCGCCGCCTCCGGGACCTGCGCCGCTCCCGGCGCGTCCTCCGGCCTTGGGGCCGTCCCGTCCTGCTCTGACAACTGGGCGGCTGTCAACCGGGGGCTTAAAAAACCATTATCTGCGCCGCCGCCCGAGGTGCCTCCACCCCCGGTCGGCAAGCGGCCTGCCCCCCAGCCTGACGCCGGATCCGCGCGATGCCGCCCCGATCCTGGCCACCGGGACCCCCATCCTCGAGGCCCCCGCCCGTATCGACCTCCCGGCCGAGCCGGGCGCCGTAAAGACGATCTCGTACTCCTCGCCGCCCTGGAAGACCAGCCGCTCAAGATCGAGGCCCCGCCTGCCGGCGTACGCGGCGACCCCGCGCGCCGCCGGCACGTCATCCACGTCGATCCGGACGCCGGACGCGCCGGCTATCCCGTGGAGCGTGGCGGCCAGCCCGTCGCTCGAGTCCATCGCGGCAGTCGCGTATCTTGCGTTCCACACCCCGAACTCTAGCCTAGCTGCCGGCGCCATGACGTACCTCCTGAACCTCGATCCCCCCGACATTGCAGAGTCAAGCCCGGCCGCGGCCCCCCCGAACGGCCCCGTCACGTAGACGTCGTCGCCGGGCCTCGCGCCCCCCCTCGGGATCATCCCGGACGTCCTGCCGACGAGGCATATCGTGACCGACGCCTCGCCCTCGCCGGTATCGCCCGCTACCATCCTGACCCCGTACCTGCGGCAGGCGCGCCCGACCCCGCCGGCCATCCTCCGCGCGTAGGACGCGGTGGTGCCCTCCGGCAGGCTGACCGATATCGTCCCGAACTCGGGCCTCACCCCCTTTGCCGCAAGGTCGCTGACGCAGGCGACGACGGCCTTTGCGCCGGCCTCCCCCGGGCCCATTCCGGGCGGCGCGTCCGTCCGGAGTACCAGCGTGTCGGTGCACGCGGCAAGCACCTGCCCGCCGGCCCTGAACGATCCGGCGTCCTCCGGCGGCCCCACCCCGAGCGCGGCCGCAAATATCCCTGCTATGCGCCGCTCGTCAGGCGCTAATGTCCCTCACCATGCCCTCCGCGCCGCCTGCCATCCTTGCGCACCGCGCCGCGTCGCGCGCCTCGGCCGACACCCTGATGACGTCCTCCGTGTTCGAGCCGCGCACGAGCACCCATCCGTCCCCGTCCGACGCCCTGAGCCCGTGCTCCGTCCCGACCTCGCCGTACTCTTTCCTGAACGCCGCCTCCATCCCCTCCAGTATGCGCCCGTGCATGGCGGCCGGCGCGCGCACGGACCTCCTGACCTGCGTGTACCGCGCGGCGCACCCTGCCGCCTCGTCAAACTCTGGGGTCCCGTGCATCGCCGCTATCATCGCGCCGGCCAGCATGCCGTCGCGGCACCAGTTGAACGAGGGCAGTATGAAGCCGCCGCTGCTCCCCTCGCCGCCCGCGTCGGCGCCCCTCCTTGATATCTCGGCCGCCACGTTGGCCTCGCCCACGCCGGCCATGTACGCCCTGCCGCCGGCCCCCTCCACGTACTCGCGCGCCGCCTGGCTCGTATCGGCGCTGAACACAAAGTCCCTGCACCCCGATCTTACGGCGGCGGCCACCCCGAGCACCAGCGTCGCGTCAGGCGACAGCCTCCTGCCCCCTATGACCAGCACCAGCCTGTCCCCGTCAAGGTCAAACGCCATCCCGATGTCGCCGCCGGCCCCGGCCAGCTCCCGGAGGCCCGAGGCCGTCGGGTCCGGCCCCCGGTCTGACGGCACGTCGCGGACGGCGCACCCTATCCCCCTCATGATGTCGTGGGCATAGCCGGCGGCCGCCCCGCCGCCCGCGTCTATCGCGACGCTCGGCCTGCCCCGCGCCCGCCCCGCCGCCGCGGCCGCCTCCTCCGCGTATCTTGTCTCGAGCTTTTCCAGCCTGCCGGCGCCGTCGCCGGCCCCCTCCACCCCCAGCATCTCCCGGAGCTCCTCCCCCCCGAGCCCCCTGCCCCCTATGACGAACTTTAGCCCGTTCCACTCGAGCGGGTTGTGCGACGACGTCACGATTACCCCGGCCCCGTGCGTCCTTGACTCCCTGAATACCGCCGGCGTCGGGGCCACCCCCATGTCCAGCACGTCGGTGCCGCCGGCCATCAGCGCGGCCGCTGCCGCGTCGGCGAGCGCCGCCCCGCTCGGCCTCGTGTCCCTGCCGAGGACGCACCTCCCGCCGGCAAGGCGCGAAAAGCTCCCGCAGAAACCCATCACCTCGGCGGGACCGATCTCCGTCCCGGCGATCCCGCGTATCCCGGATACGGTCTTTCTCATGGCGCCGCCACTGAAAGGCTTTTTATTAACTCTAGTAGGGGGGCCGCCCGCGCCTCGGTAGCTCAGCCTGGTAGAGCGAACGCCTCGTAAGCGTTAGGTCGCGGGTTCAGATCCCGTCCGAGGCTCTCACACTTCACGCAGGCCCGCATCCTCGATGTCCTTCTCCAGCTCCTTGCCGAGCCCGACCCACCACTTGCCCGCGTCCATCCGCGGCGCCCCCGGGATCCTCCCTTATAGATCTGTCGGATGGCGCGCCGGATCCCCCGGCCCGGATTCCCTACCCCGCGGCCCCCGGCTGCTCGTCCCGCCTCGCCCTGATCCTGTTCCTGGCTATTATCACGGCCAGGGCCCCCGCCGCGCACGCCAGGAAGACGGGCGACATGCCCGGCTCGACGGCCGGCACCAGCAGCCCCATGAAAGAGACTGCCGTCACGCCGACCAGCGCAAACCCGGCAGCCTCGAGCGCCCGCAGCATGGCCCCCCGGGCGGCGTCAAAAAGATATATGGTTTTGCCACGGGCCCCTCCCGCATGGGCCCGTACAGCTCCGTGATACTCGCTGCCATGGCAGTCGGGATCCCGATCGCGTTCCTCGACCCCTCGACGGGCGCCCTCCGCGACCCCCCCTTCTACCTGCTCTTCTGGTCCTCGATAGCGGGCATCTCGGCGATCATCATATACGGCTCGTACAGGGGCCGGCAGGAGAGGAGGCGGGAGAATGCAAGGCGGAAGAGGCCCAGAAAGTGATCCTAGAGCTCGAGCCCGAATGACTCTGCGATCTCTGAGAACCTGGAATACGACTCGAGGTACTGCCTCCCCTTTGCCGTTATCACGAATGTGTTCTTGCCGTCGTACTCGATCTTGTTTATCAGCCCGGCCCCCGTCAGGTTGGAGAGGAACTTTGAGAGCCTCGTATACGAGACGTTGGCCTTTGAGATCAGGTGGGTCGTCTTTATCCCCTGTGCCCCCGACTCGCTGGTGGCTACCAGGACGTCTGCCATTATCTGCATGCTGGTCCTGTATGGCATGTCCGGGCCCCGGCCGTCTACGGTTATAAGCCTATCAGGCGGGCAGCGATCAGATTCTGATCGCTCAGACACAAATACGGCCCCGATCGCCCCCCGGGCCGTGCCAGAGCATCCAGTCCCGTGGTACGGCGGCCTCGAGGGGGTGGCGTACCGGTACTATGACCTCCGGATGAACATCGTCCCGCTCGTCGGGTCCCTCAAGGAGGCCTCGAGCATCTGGTACGAGACGGCCCACTGGTGGGTCGACCCGAGCATCCGCGTCCGGTTCGTCGAGGCCGGGGAGAGGTACTGGTTCGTGATGGGGTCCGAGTCCCGCAAGCCGGCCTCCAACAGGGGCTTCTTCAAGGAGCTTGCAAGGTCGGAGCACTATGAGCGCTTCAAGCGCGGGCACGGCGGCGAGGCATACTTGCGCTTTGGGACGTACGACCGGCTTGATCTTGCCGCCGCCAAAAAGCGCGACGTCTGCGACTGCGGCCACGAGGCGGGCGACCACGACGAGGGCGACGGCGACGCCTGCCTATTCTACGAGTGCTCCTGCCGTAGGTTCTCCAGCCTGCAGGTGCGCCTCTTCAAGCGCCGCAAGACGATCACGGACATACTCTTCCTTGACGAGGGGTCTGCGCGCGGCGACCAGCTGGCGTGGAACTGCCTCGAGTCAAACAAGTACTCGCTCAGCCGCGGTTGATCCTGACGTGGTCCCCCGGATAGTGCTCGTCAAGCCCGGCCGAGTAGCACGCCCCGCAGACGGGGCCCTCCATCCCCCACTCCTTCATCGGGACGTACCTCTGCTGCATCTCCTTCCCGCACCTGGCGCACTTTGGCCTCAACGGGCCGCCGCCCCGCGCCCGGCGTAAAAAAGCCTTTGCTCCGTTAAATACGGCCCCCGCGCACGGCCTCCCTGAGGGCCGCGATGCCGTCCTCCTCCTGCCTCATCTTCTTCTGGACCACCCGCAGCATCGAGTCGCTCCAGACGTGCCTTGAGAAAAAGTTGTGCTTTGTGTTGGCGCGCTCCATCTCGTCCTCGACCGTCGTATCCTCGAGGAACTTTGTCACTATGGTGTCGGCAAGCCCGAGCACCCCCGAGTTGAGCTGGTGGTCCCTGAACAGCGGCTCCATGTTCCGCACCTCGGCCCTGAACTCGCCGCCTGCCCCGAGCACCCCCCCGCAGAGCAGCCTAAAGTAGACGGCCACGAAGAAGAGCGTCGCGTACCTCTTGGTGCGGTGCCCGCCGTGCTTGCCGTACCCGAGGGCCGCCTTTGCGTGCTCCTTTGCCAGGTACGGGTACAGCAGCAGGCGGTGGTCGTCCCTGAGGCCCTCGTTGAAGACGTCCCCGTACTTGCGGCCCCTCGGCAGGAACTGGGCCGGCGAGCTGTACGCCTCGGCAGGCCTCTGCTCTATCCCGGCGACGAGCGCCTGTATGGCGTCCTTTGCGACTATGACCTTCCTGTGGGAGGCCGGCAGGTACGGGTTGTACGCGGGGTCGCCGCCGTACTGGGACTGCTTTGACCTTGACATGGTGTCAAACGAGCCGGCCTGTATCTCGTAAAAGTAGCCGCAGCCGGCCAGCTGCGACTGGACCGACTTGTGAAAGTCCATCAGTGATACCAGGTCCTTGCCGCGCACGGAGTTCTGCGAGTTCCTGTACTTTGTAATGTTGTTCTGCTCCTCCTCGCCGGCCCTGATGATCGTGACGGTCATCTCCCCGTCCATGTTCTTGGACCTCCTCGACTGGTCCAGTATCGAGTTTGACGTCTGGGCGCCGTTGACTATCTGCGGCGAGTCAAGCTCCACGAGGTTGCCGCCGATCTCCTCAAAGTCGGCCACCACGATCGTGATCCCGTTGTTATAGTAGAAGAACCTCGACGGGTGCCCCTGCAGCGTGTCGCGCATGCCCTTGTTCACGGTCGTCTTGAACTGGAGCCACTGCCTGATGTTCGAGTCAAAGACATAGTCGCGGTTCCTCGCCACGAACTCTGCCAGGTCCCGCAGCCTTATCACGCCGAGTATCGTGTTCTTGTAGGTGAGCATCTTCTCCAGCCGTATCTGGGACCTCTTGCCCTCGGCCGGCTTTTTGATCCTGTCCCAGAGCATCTGCACCATGCGCCTGCCGTCTATGACCTCTATCCCGCCGCCCGGATAGTCGGCGTCCTGGTCGGTCACGTAGCAGCACTTTACGCGGAGCCTCTTGTCCCGTATGGTGGTGACAAGGTGGGCCAGCTCGGGCCTCAGGCCCGAAGCGTCCCGCCGCTGGAGGGCGGCCGCGTCGTCCCGCAGCTTTGAGATGGCGGCATCCGAGTGGGACGAGCCGTACTTTGACTGGAAGAGCCGGATCGTGTCGTCCGAAAAGTCGACCGGCAGGTAGGCGTCTATCCCGAGGTCGTTGGCCCCGTCTATTATGGCGTCAGTCGCGTCGTCCTCGGTCGCCTCGAATACCCGGGTCAGCACCCAGTGGAGGAAGCGGTGCCCCTTCTCGGTCTCGCTCGCAGAGTCCTCGGCGTACGCCCTGGCGTTCTCCAGTATGTTCTCGGCGAACCCCTCGAGGGGCGGCGTGCTGCCCGCCTGGAGCGTCCCCGATCCGGGGATGTATTCGAGCAGCCCGCCCTCTTCCTGGTCCACTGCGCCGGCCCCCGGATCTTGGAATTTGAAGCTATTGGCGGCGCGGTTCTGCAGAGTCGGTGGTATATAGGCACGAATCAGGCAGGGTAATGGGATGGGCCGGATCGGCCAAAATGCCAAAAACCGCTCTGGGCAGTGGGGTCTTGGAAGGCGGCGTTCTGGAGGGTATGGGGCGTGTATGATTGAGTACAGGTACCTGTATTGTAATATACGGTAATAGGGACGGAGGGCCCCGATCCCCCATCTCACAACCCCGTCGGAGGGATTTCGCGTTCGTAAAACACGGGCTCTGTCCGATTGAGCTACGCCCCCACATGGTATATAACGGGGCATAATATATGCCACGACGGCTGCGTTTGGGAAACCAAAAACCCGTCGGAGGGTCGCCGCTCTCGGCAGCACCGGAAGGTTCTGCCTAGGGAAATTTTTAATCAGGAATATGGATGAATCCACAGTAGGGACTATGTTCCACCAACTTTGCAGAACCGGCGGCGCCACCGTATAATAACCCCCGCGGCCCCCTGCATGCCATGCGCACCGCCGCGGCCGTGTCAGTCGCCGTGTGCGCCGCCGCATGCGGGGCCGCCCTCTACGCCGGATGGGTCCCCGGTTCGCCCGACGCGGACGTCCCGGCGCACGACGTGCTGATATCCCTGGGGGCCGCGCGCCCCGGCTGCGGCGGGGACTGCTACGACCCGCCCATCATCGAGGCGGGGGCCGGCGCCGAGGTCCTCTGGTTCAACGCCGACACCGGGTTCCACACCGTCACGTCGGGCCCGTACGGCGGCCACGACGGCGCCTTTGACAGCGGGCGCATCGGGCCCGGGGGGTCGTACTCGGCGCTGCTGGAGCCAGGCCGCCATGCCTACCACTGCGCGCTGCACCCGTGGATGCACGGCATCGTCGTGGTGGGATAAGGTACGAGAGGGAGTCGAACCCCCTTGTATAGGCTTTGCAGGCCCACGCATGACCGTTCTGCCACCGTACCGTGGCGCCGGCCCGGCCCTTCAAATTAAACTCTTTAGGATCCTCGGTCCCTTGAGGCCATCCTCACGTCCTCGGCCCTCACCGTCTTGCGCCCGGCATGCGAGGCCATCCTGACGGCGTCGCCGGCGATCACCTCGGCGGCCCCCTCGACCACGCGCCGGAGCTCCGCGGCCGACTCCTCGCTGACCCTCTCGGCCCCCGCCTTCTTCAGTATGCGGTACATCGCCGCGATGCCGACCTCGTACTTCACGGCCCCGGATGCGCCGCGCGCGAATAAAGGGCGGCGCGTGGGAAAATTCCACAAGCGGATCGATTTATACAGACCACGGGCATGCCGGCGCGGTGGATTTGCCGCACGATCAGCCGCGCGACGCGCCGGACGGCCGTATGCCCGGCCGTATGCCCGGCCGGACGCACGGCCGGACGCACGGCCGGACGCACGGCCGGATGTACGACTGGATGTACGACTCGCACGTGCACCTGTCGGACCCGGAGTTCGCCCCCGTGATCGGCGGCATGCTGCGCTGCATGTCGCGCACGCGCGTCATGTCTTGCTGCGTCTCGACGGACGCGGCAAGCTCGGCCCGGACCCTGGCCCTTGCCAGGTCCAGCCCGCTGGTGATCCCGTTCGTCGGGGTGCACCCTGACAGCGCCGCGGAGGGGCCGGACGGCGCCCTGGAGATCGCCGCCGACCCGCTGGTCGCCGGCATCGGCGAGGTGGGCCTTGATCCGGCGTACCCGCGGGACGGGCAGCTTGCCACGTTCCGCGCGATGCTCGAGGCGGCCGCCCGCCTCGACGTCCCCGTGTCGGTGCACTCGCGCAACAGCCTTGACGAGGTGCTGGACGTCGCGGCATCGTACGGCGTGCGCGTCCTGCTGCACTGGTTCGACGGGAGCAGGAGGCAGCTTGCGCGGGCGATGGAGCTTGGCATGTACGTCTCGTACGGGCCGGCCTCCGTCCGTGCCGCCGGCAGGATGTCCACGGCGCGCCGCGCCGACCCGGGCCTGATCCTTGCCGAGACCGACGGGCCGGTCCGGTTCCGCGGCTGCTTCGGGGGGCGCCCGGGCGGCCCGCACCTGGTCCCGAGCGTCATAGCGGGCCTCGCCGGGGCCCTCGGGCGCGGCTTTGCCGACGCGGCGGCCCTGCTCGGGCGCAACACGCGCCGGTATCTCGGGGCTAGGTATAATACACCCCCGCCGGCCACCCCGCGGAGTGAACAGGATCCGCCGGCTCTCGGACGAGGTGCTTGAAAGGCACCCCGGGATATTCGGGTGCGGCTTTGCCAGAAACAAGGAGATCCTTGACGGCGTGGCAGTCGTCCGGTCAAAGGAGCTAAAGAACGAGATAACCGGCTATATCACTAGGAGGCTCGTAAGGGACGTCCGCGCCCTCGCGGGGGAGGTTCTGGAGGCGCACCCCGGGATATTCGGGTGCGACCTTGAGGAGAACGTAAAGGCGCTCAACTCCGTGGCCGACGTCCGCCCGGAGAAGCTGGGGGACGAGATAGCCGGGTACATCACCGGAAAGCTCGAGAGGGAGCGGGACAAGAGGACGGTGGAGCCAAAGGCCGCCGAGGAGCCCGAGGGGGAGCCCCAGGAGCAGACGGCAAAAAAGCCCCCGCAGGAGGCCGACAGGCTGATCCTGCAGTCATCTTACTGGCCGGACCCGCTGACGGGCCCGTGATAACCGTCCGCGCGCTGGGCGGCGCCAAAAAGTCCCTCGGGGGCGGCGACCTGAGGATGCGGCACGGGATCACCATATCGGAGCTGCTTCGCGACCTTGAGCGGATGGTGCCCGAGGGCTCGCCGCCGCTTGACACGTCGTCGGTGATCGTGGCAGTCAACGGGGCCGACTCGTCGGCGCTCGGCGGCAGGGGGGCCGTCCTTGCAGACGGCGACGTGGTGCAGATAGTCCCCGTGGTGCACGGCGGGTCCGGCGCCCACGAGTACCTCCGCGTTGCCGGCAGGCGCGTGCTCGTGGCGAGCGCGGCGGGCCCCGACATCGACGCCCTGCGCAGGTCCCACCGCGGGCTTGCCATCCAGGCCGTCTCTGACAGGTACGTGCTTGGCAGGTACCACCTCGGCCGGATAATCGGGCTCTCGATCCACTGCAAGAGGCGCGGCCTGATGCTCGCATCCAGGCTGGAGACGGACCTGCTGATGCGCCTTGCGCTCACCTCCCAGATCTCAGAGGCGATCTCAGAGGCCGGCGCGCGCCCCGGCATGCCGTGCGTCGTGATATCCATGGGGGCGTCGCGCGGGCTCGGGCGCCTCTTGCGCTCGCTGGAGCCGGCCGGCCCGCTCTACTCGCGCGACAACGGCCGGTTCCTTGCGCGGCGCGCCGGCATAACGCGGCGCCAGGTGTCCGCGTGCCGGTCCCGCAGGCCGCTTGACGACCTACTGGCCGAGCGCGCCGCCCTCCTCTGAGGCGCGCCTCTTCTCATCGTGGACGGACAGGGCCCCGCCCTCGAGCACCGATATGCCGGCCGTCCCGCCTATTATCTCGACCAGGACGTCCCTGTCGGGGCGCTCGAGGTCCACCCCCCTCGGTATCCCGGAGGCCAGCCCCCTTATCAGGGCGGTGGTGGATACCTTGGAGCCGCGCCTCTTTACCCGTATCCTGTACGTGCACCCCTCCGGTATCATGCCGGCCACATAGCCGGCCTCGGCAGTTATCGCCTCCTCGGTGGCCCGGACCGCCCTCTGGACGGGTATGATCCTCAGGCAGTACCTGACGCTCCACGGCTCGTCCCGGATCATCGCGGCGATCCGCGAGACGGCCTCGACGGGGTCCAGCGACGTCCGGGCCGTGATGATCCCCGTAAAGCCGGCCGGCCTGGCCGAGGCGCCATCGTCGCCGAGCCCGTCCAAAAGCCCCGCGATCTCCTCGCAGGCCCTCTCCTCAAAGTGCATCGCGCACGTGGCTATGATATCCGTAGTATCTCGCCCCCGGGGACCGCCCCCTCGCGCAGTATCGCCGGCTCCGGGCCGGACACGTCCACGATCGTAGACTCCGTGCCGCCGGACTCGCCGCCGTCGACGAGCAGGTCGCAGCCTGGCAGCCTCACGGCGCCGGCCGACGATGGCGCCGGCTCGCCTGACACGTTGGCGCTCGTCCCGGCAAGCGGGCCGCACGCGCCGAGGATCCCCGATATGCACCCCCCGGCCGGCACCCTGACGGCGACCGTGCCGCCAAGGCGCATCGACTCTTGCAGGCGCGCGTCCCGGACGGGCAGCACCATCGTCACGGCACCCGGCCAGAACCTGCCCGCGATCCTTCCGGCGGCCGGCCCCATCTCCGCCATCCCCGCCGCCGCCTCGACGGACGGCGCCAGCACCGGCAGCGGCTCGGACCTGCTCCTTGACTTTATCCTGTATATGGCGTCGACCGCGCCCGCGTCGTACGGGTCGCAGCCCACCCCGTAGACGGTATCGGTCGGGAAGATTATCACGCGGCCCGACCCGGCGGCGCGCGCCGCCTCTTGGATTCCCGCCGCGTCGCACGCCACCCTGATCAACGGCCCGCCCCCGCCCGGCGCGTAATTTAGATGCTCAGCCCAAAGCTCTCGGCAAACCCGGCGAACGAATAGTACGCCCTGAGGAACTCGCGGCCCGACATGCTGATCTTGTACCTCTGGGCCCCGGCGTACTCGCTCCTCTCTAGCAGCCCCTGCGAGACGAGCGTTCCGAGGAGCCCCCGGAGGCGCTGGTGCGGCACGTTGGCCTTTCTTATCAGGTAGGTGACCGAGGCCCCGTTGCCGTCCTGCTGGTTCTCCTGGGCCGTCTCCAGTATCTGGCCTATTATCCTCATCTGGGTCCTGTATGCCACGCGTCCCCGGTATACCTCCCCTTATGATAACCCGGCGCTGTCCGGCGGTAAACAAACCGGGCAAAATAACTTGACCCCGTGCGTGGCGGCCCCCGCTAGCGGCCCAGCCTGGCCAGCCCCAGGGGCACCCTGCTCACCGGCACGAAGAGGGCCGCCAGCCCCGCTATCTTGCAGGACATCGAGGCGGCATACAGCAGCGAGCCCGGAAAGACGAACGAGTACCACCCGAGGAACTCGCCGAGCGCCAGCAGGGCCAGCCCCGCCGCGACCCAGGCGGCCCCCCTGCTCTTGTTCTCGATGCAGGAGAGGGCCGTCTCGATCGCCCCGTACGCCAGGAATATGAACGAGAGCGACCGGAAGACGTGCTCGAGCTGCACGGCCGACGTCAGCAGCAGCGGCAGCGGCACGACCCCCCTAAAGTGCGCCGACCGCGGAAGGAACGACTTGATGCTGTGCGAGAACGCGATGAAAAAGTATCCGGCCGCCTGCGCCCCTGCGCCCAGCGTGACGACCCACCCGGCCGGGCCCCCCGTGCCGAGGACAAGCGCGTCTGCCACGTATGCCGCCCATATCACGAAGAAGCCGGCGCTTATCGAGAGGAACGCGATGGACAGGCGCAGCAGCGTCGGGCTGCCGGTGTTGCGGTAGCCTGCAAGCGACATGAGGCCTATGGCAAGACCCACGAGGAACCCTGCGATGTTGAGCGCTATCTCGAGCGGGAACTCCAACCCCGCGGCATGCCCCGCGCCTCTACTTAACCTGTATGGTCAGTCCCAGTCGTCGGACTGCTCGGGCCTCCTGCCGCCGCCCGCATAGTCCCCGAGTATGTCCGAGTAGGCGGGGTCCTCGTGCGCCACGAGCCTCACGTACTCGCCGTAGCTCATGCTGGTCCCGCACGAGTCGCACCTGACCTCGGCGAACCCCGGCGTGAGCTCGGCGCCGGCCCCGCATTTTGGGCACCTTATCTTCACCGCGCCCTCCTCCGGACCGCCCTGCCGTACCACGGGTCGTACCCGAGGCGGTTGAGCATGTGCCCTATCGAGCCGAACTCCGACTCGTACTCGGCCGCCTTGAACCTTGAGAGCCTGTCAAGGTCCCGCGGCGTCGGCACCCTGCCGACCTCGGCCCTGAGGCGCTCAAACTCCACCACCATGGCCACCTTGCTGCGCCGGCCCGACTCTGCGATCCTCAGCAGGTCCTCCGCGCTGCACCCGAACTCGGCCTCGATGGCCCCCGAGCCGTCCCGGATCTCGCCCGAGGCGAGCCTCTTTAGCAGCCTCGCGCGGTGGTTGTTAAAGTGGTCCGTGTCGATGTCCCCGCCGGGCCGCGGCCTCAGCATCGACTTGTACGCGACGTTCCTCGGGCGCCTCCGCACCCTGTAGTTGCAGCAGTTGCAGAACCAGCCCTCCGATCCCGGGACCGCGTCGACCCCGTCGCGCAGGTGGCAGCCCCTGTAGTCCAGCCAGATCTCGCATATCTGGCACCGGGCCTGGCCCGCCCAGTACCTCCTCCCGTCGACGGGCCTCCTGACCCTGAACTCCTTGCACTCCCCCTTGCAGGTCCTCTTGGGCCGCTTGGTGTCCCCAGCCACGGCCGGGCCGGGCGGCCGCCTCCAATAACAGTTTTGCCACAAGGTTCAATAACTGAGCGCCCCCCGCGGCGGGCATGGAGGATCCGGGGACGCTCGCGTACAGGGCGGGGGAGCTGCACAGGAGGGGCAGGCGCAAGGAGGCCCTTGCCCTCTACGACCGCGTCCTTGCCATAAAGCCGGACCACCTTGACGCGCTGGCCAGCAAGGCCGACGCCCTCTTTGAGATGGACCGCCACAGGGAGGCGCTCGCCTGCTGCGCCCGGGCCCTCGAGATAGACCCCAACGACCTGCGCGTGCTTGCCAACAAGGGGCGCACGCTGAACAAGCTGGACCGCCACGACGAGGCGCTCGCCTGCTGCGACCGCGTCCTCGGGTGGGAGCCGGGCAACCCCGTCGCGCTCAACAACAAGGCGATCGCCCTCTACGTGATGGGCCGCCACAGGGAGGCCCTAAAGTACTATGACCTTGCCCTCGAGGCCGACCCCACCTACATAAACGCCCTTGCCAACAAGGCGTCCGTCCTCTCCGAGATGGGCCGCCACGGCGAGGCCCTCGAGTACTGCGAGGAGGCGCTCGCCGGCGACCCCGGCAACGTCTACGCCCTTGCCAACAAGGCGTACGTCCTCTCAAAGCTGGGGCGCAACTCCGAGGCGGCGCCCGTCTTCGAGAGGGAGATGGCCTGCTGGGACCGCGCCCTCGAGGCGGACCCGAGGAACGTCTACGCGCTGGTCGGCAAGGCCCGATCGCTTGCCGTCACCGGGCGCCACGAGGACGCGCTCGACTGCTGCGACATGGCGCTCGACGCGGACCCCGAGTACGAGCCGGCCATCTACCACAAGGCGCGGATTCTCTCGGGGCTCGGGCGCCACGAGGAGGTCCTCGACTGCTGCGACGCGGCGCTCTCCATCGACCCGTCCAACCTGGCGGTGCTCGGCAGGAAGGCCGCGACCCTTGACAGGCTGCACAGGCACGCCGAGGCGCTCGACTGCCTCGAGAGGCACCTTGCGGCCGATCCCGAGGACCCCGTCGTGATGGACGACAAGGCGTCCGTGCTGATAAAGATGTCAAGGTATGCCGAGGCGCTAGAGTGCTCCGACGCGGCGCTCGAGCTTGACCGCGACCCGGCGCTCCTGTGCACCAGGTCGGCCGCGCTGACGGGGCTGCGCAGGCACGACGAGGCGCTAAAGTGCTGCAACGAGGCCATCGAGTACGACCCCGGGTACATGTTCGCGTACGTAAAGGCCTCGTCGGTGCTCAACGAGATGCACAGGTACGCGGACGCGCTCGCCGTATGCGACCGGGCGCTGGCCCGCGACCCCTCGTACGTGCCGGCGCTCGACGAAAAGGCGACAGTGCTTGCCAACATGGACAAGCACAGGGAGGCGCTAGCAGTCTGCGACCGGGCGCTGGGGCTCGAGCCGGGCAACGCCTCGATACTTGACACGAGGGCCGCCTCGCTGAGGATGCTGCACAGGCACGACGAGGCGCTAGAGTGCTATGACCGGATCCTGGGGTCCGGATCGGGCGACATGTACGAGCTGCGCACGAGGGCGTCGGCGCTCTCGGAGCTCGGGCGCCACGCCGAGGCGCTCGCCTGCCTTGACCGCTTCCTTGCGGCGGACCCGAGGGACACGCTGGCACTCTGCTACAGGGCGTCGTCCCTCTTTGATCTCGGGCGCCACTCAGAGGCCCTCGCGTCGCTGGACAGGGCCCTCGTGGTCTGCCCGTCTGACACGTACACGCTCAACGAAAAGGCGCGCATGCTCAACGGGATGTGCCGCCACGCCGACGCGCTAGAGTGCTGCGACCGCGCGCTCGGCATAGACCCCGGGTCGGTGCACGCCATGTACTACAAGGCGTTCGCGCTAGAGTCGCTCGGGAGGCACGCCGGGGCGCTTGCGTGCCTCGACGAGTCGCTAAAGCTGTCCCCCCGGGACACGTCGGCGCTCGGGGTAAAGGCGCACATACTGTCCGGGCTCGGCAGGCACGCCGAGGCGCTCGCCTGCATCGAGCGGGCGCTCGAGATAGACCCGTCGCACGTGCAGCTGCTCGACGAGAGGGCCTCGGCGCTCTCGCACCTTGGCAGGCACGGCGAGGCGCTCGCGTGCTGCCAGGTGGCGCTCGAGATGGAGCCGGGCAACCCCGAGCTGCTCGTGCGGCAGGCCCTTGCGCTGTCGGAGCTTGACCGGCAGGACGAGGCGCTCGGATCCCTCGAGGAGGCGCTGCGCGTGGACCCCGGCAACGCCGAGGCGCTGCGCATGCGGGATGACATCAGGAACAGGCGCTGATCCCGGCTCTGCCGGCCCGTGCGTGGCCGCGTGATCCGGCTCCCGGCAAGCATTATAACCCCGTGCCCCCGCGGGCGTGCATGGCCCTGGATCTGGATGACGGGAGGGACGGCCCGGGGCACCGCAAGCTCCAAGAGGCGGACGTGTACAACGAGGAGGCCGAGCGCCTCATCCGGGGCGGCGAGTACGTGGCCGCAAGGCGGCGCCTCGAGCTCGCGTCCGGGACTGCGCCGGGCGATGTCCGGACCGTGTACAACATGGCCGTGCTTGACGACGCGACCGGTAGATATTATGAGGCGGCTGACCATCTGGACTGGCTTTTGGAGGCGAGGCGCAGCTCAGGTGATGCTCACGGCGCGCCCAGTCTCGATGGCATACTCGTCCTCCGAGGCCTCGTCCACGCGCACGAGGGAGACCACGAGGCCGCCATAGAATGCTATGACAAGTTGTCCTGTGCGGGGGTTCGTACAGACGCGGCATATTACAGGGCCGACTCGCTGTACCGTCTGGGAAGGTACGACGAGGCGGCTGCCTGGTACGAAAAGGCCGGTAGATTCAGGGACGCGGCAAAGAGGCAGGGCGAGATACATGGCATGCGTAAGGACATGCATGACAGGGTGTGGATTCCACTGATTGCGGCTGACACACCTGTCGGGATCCCAAGCATGCCGCACATTCAATATGTCGTATATCTTGCCCAGACTGAAAAAACCCGGAAATACCGCTTTGATTCATCCGCGCCCGGTCCGTATTCCGAGGATCTGGCACTGGACATTGCACGCAACACGGAGCTCTTCAAGGTGGATCGCGGGGACAGGTACAGCTTTTCACAGCGCCGTACATATACGCTTACGTCAAAAGGCAGGGATGTGCTAGGACATGCAAAGCTAGACGGTGATATCATAGCCGGTATCAAAAAGTACCGGGATATGGATGTGGTGGATCTTGCTAGGATGGCCCACGCTAGATTTTCTGAACATTTTGACGCCGTATACCTTGGGCAGATGATCCGAAAGATCATCGAAGACGCGGACGGCGATGACAAAATATCTGGATACCAACACGGCTCTGTCGGGATGGAGGCGCATCATGCCAAGCACGTATTGTCTGAAATTGCCGGAAATACAGGATCCGTGGACAAAAAGGCCATTTATGGCATGGTGGGCATCATCGTGAACCGGTGTGAAAGAATCCGCCTGCTATCTGGCTCCCCGGTGGATCACTACGAGATACAGCGCATAATTGAGGATCTGGACGAATACGGCGGCCTTCTTCTCAAATACGCCAAGACGAACAAAATCGTTACATATCCTGCCATATTGAATCCTGTAAAAAAAACAGCGGGTTAGATTGGCATGTATGATCTCCCTGAAATAATTGGTGCAGATACAAACGCTTGTTGCCATGCCATGATATGCTTTGAACTGCCTGACGGCACTAGCGTGCATAATGACGTCCATTCATTTTCAGCAAGGGAATTTATCATGGGAAATGTGGAAATAATAAGAGTCACGGAAATAGTAGCAAAGGAGTTTAAGGGACTTGTCGCCAAACGTAACAAAAGCAATCTGTTAAAGCAGGCATGCAAAAAAATCGGGATGCCAGAACTCGAGAGGCCCCTGCGTGATGATAATCAGGCTAGATGGGACAGTCTAACTGATAAATCAAATTGGCTGGAATTTGACGAGTGTATGGGATGTCTGGCCGATCCAAAAAAATATATTTTAAACGATGAATATAAAGCCGAACTAAAGCACGTTCGAGACTGCTTCTGGATTATGTATCGTGAAGTATTTTATTCCGACAAGAAGTTATATCACTGGTGGAGTGGCGGCAAATTGCTCAAGCCTGGAAGAAAACCGCCGGATACCCCGGACGGTTATGCCCGTGATCCTGAATGGCCCCCGGAATACCCGCCAAGCAACAACGACCTTAACATACTTGCCACCGTGGCGATCTTTGCCAGACGGTGCAATCTCCGAGTAGGATTTTTCACATTCGACAAAGATGCCAAGCTCATATTTGACGCAGTCCGCAAGGGGCTGTTTGATAACCACGAGGGAGGGGATCTGATCCGCAACATCGACCTCATCTGGGGGGAGGATCTGTCCCGCTGGCTCCCGTGAATGATCGTCCCGCGCCGTCCGGATCGCTCCCTCATACCGCGCCCGCATGGCGCCTGGCCGTGTCTTGGCACTCGGGAACCTGATGGGATCACGCGCATTCCACGAGGGGCGGTCCTGCAGCCGCTCCGGCCGCCCCCGCGGCCCCGTCTGGCTCTCCCGGGCAAGCGTTATAATCCCGTGCCCCCCGCGGGCGTGCATGGCCCTGGATCCGGACGAGCGGGGGGCGGCGCCCGGACATGGCAAGCTCCGCGAGGTAGAAATCCACAACGAGGAGGCCGAGCGTCTCATCCGGGGCGGCGAGTACGAGGCCGCAAGGCGGCTCCTCGAGCCCGCGTCCGGGACTGCGCCGGGCGGTGCCAGGACCGTGTACAACATGGCCGTGCTTGACGACGGGGCCGGGATGTATTACGAGGCGGCCGACCGGCTGGACCGGCTTTTGGAGTCGGGTAGGAACGCGGGGGACGCGCCGGGTGCTCCCGGCCTGGACGACATACTGGTGCTAAGGGGCCTCGTCCACGCGCACGAGGGCAACCACGAAAGTGCCATAGAGTGTTATGACAGGACAACCCGGGTGGGAAACCGTCCGGACGCCGCATATTACATGGCCGACTCGCTGTACCGTTTGGGAAGATACGAAGAGGCGGCGACCTGGTACGGGCGGGCCGGGGGCTTCAGGGACGCGGCAAAGAGGCGGGATGATATGAGCGGCATGCGCACGGACGTGCCAGACCGGCTGTGGATTCCCCTTCTTGCGGCCGACGCGCCCGGCGGGATATCCAGCATGCCACGCATCCAATACATCACATATCTGTCCCAGGCAAAAAAAGCCTCGTATGACTTTGGAACCGCCACGCCCGGCCCGTACTCTGAGGATCTTGCCCTGGATATCGCGCGCAACACTGATCTCTTCAAGGTGGATAATGAAGACGGCGACGCCTCCTCGCCCCGACGCACGTATTCACTCACGTCCAGGGGCAGGGAGCTGCTAGGGATCTTGAGGCTTGACGCGGATACCGCGGCCCGCGTCAGGAGATGCCGGGACATGGACGTGCTGGACCTTGCAAGGACGGCACACGCCATGTCCGACGAGCACCCGAACCCGGGCTCTCTTACGAGGGAGATCAGGGAGATCATCGCATCCGCGGGCGACGAGGACGCATATCCCGGATACGGATACGGACTGGTGTTGATGGGTGCGCGACATGCAAGGCGCGTATTGTCCGAAATGCCCGAAGACTCAATGGATGCAGACAAAAGCGCGGTTCTTGGAATTTCCGGTATTATCACATACAAGTGCCTGGAGATCATCAGGCATCCGTGCTGCCCGATCGACCACTATGAGGCCCAGCGGATTATCGGCGATCTGGCAGAGTACGGCAGCCTTCTTCTCAAATACGCCAAGACGAACAAAATCGTCACATATCCTGCCATATTGAATGCCGTAAAAAGAACACCGAGTTAGATGCGCATATATCACCTCCCTGAAATAATCGGTGCGGATGCAAACGCCTGCCGCCATGCCATGATGTGCTTTCAGCCGCCCGCCGGCCCCATCCGGGGGGATCCGGCCCGCCGGCCCCCGTCAATGATCGTCCCGCGCCGTCCGGATCGCCCCCCCGTGCCGCGCCCGCACGGCGCCCGGCCGTGTCACGACGCTGCAACCTTGTGGGATCACGTCCATTCGACGGGGGGCGGTCCCGCAGCCGCGGCCCCGCCTGTAAGAGATAAAAGGGCCCTCCCCGCCGCCCCCGCGCATGGCAAAGTGCACAAAGTGCGGCGAGGAGGTTCCGGCCGGAGCCGACCTGCCGCCCCAGGCCGCCTCGTACCCGGCGTGCCCAAAGTGCTGGGCCGGGTGGAAGGAGTACCAGGTGATCGTGATGAACGAGATGCGCCTTGACATGTCGATGCCGGAGCACCGCAAGCTGCTCAAAAAGCACGAAAAGGTCTTCCTCGGCGTCCTAAAGCCCGACGGCGGCGTCTCTGACTATACGGACGAGGACAACCGCAAGCCCGACGAGCAGGCCTAGATGCCGAGCGCCTCGGACGCGGCATCCGGCACGACCAGGCGCAGCACCCTCCTCTGCTCGGGGTCCAGCCGGGCCGCGACCGCCGCGACCGTTCCGGCCAGCGCCTCCCTGTGCTCCTCCCCGATCCCCGCAAAGACCCCCATCATCCCGTCCATGTTGTAGGGGGCCAGCAGCCCGGGGCGCGCGGCGGCCTGCCTGACGTACTCTGCAAAGAGCTCCTCCCTCCGGGCCGGCGGCATGGCGGCCATCGCCTCAAGCCACGTCCCAAGCAGCCTCGCAAAGTCCGGAAACGGCACCCTGTGGCCCGCCTCGAGGGCGTCAGATACCACTTGGGACCTCTCCTCGGGCCCCATCTCGAAGAACTCGGCCAGGCGCCTTGAGAGCGCCGGCCTCCTGAGGAAGTCGGGCATCCCGGCCAGGCTCGATATTATCTCGGCCGCAAAGTTCTGCACGATCCCCCCCGGCGCGCCGTCCGGATAAAAACCGTGCAGGGCTTTAAATAAACGCGCGGGGGCGGGCCCGGCATGTCGGTGACCGTGGTGGTGGGCGGCTTTTACGGGGACGAGGGCAAGGGGAAGATAATCTCCTACATGGCCCGGAGGGACTCTCCGGAGATCGCCGTGCGCGGGGGCGCGGGGCCCAACGCGGGCCACACGATCCGGGACGCGGGGCGGACGTACAAGGTGCGGATGCTCCCGTGCGGCTTTCTGAACCCCGGTTGCCGCGTGATGGTCGGCCCCGGCGTGCAGGTGGATCCCGGCGTGCTGCTCTCCGAGGTGGACGAGTTCGGGGCGCGCGGGCGCGCCTTTGTGGACCGGATGTGCGGGATAATCACGCCGGATCACAGGTCGCGCGACTCTGGGCTCGTCTCGCGCATCGGCAGCACCGGCTCCGGCACGGGCCCTGCCAACGCGGACCGCGCCATGCGCGTGCAGGGGCTGGCGCGCGACTGCGCCCCGCTCGACGGGATGGCGCTCGACGTGCCGGCGGAGATATCGTCGGCGATGCGGTCAGGCGGCGGCGTCCTCGTCGAGGGGACGCAGGGCACGTTCCTCTCGCTGTGGCACGGGACGTACCCGCACTGCACGTCAAAGGACGTGACGGCCTCCGCGATATGCGCCGACGTCGGCATCGGGCCGACTGCGGTCGACGACGTGCTGGTCGTCTTCAAGTCGTATGTCACGCGCGTCGGCGACGGGGACCTCGAGGGCGAGCTTGACGGCGCAGAGTCCGAGAGGCGCGGCTGGTCGGAGAGGGGGACCGTCACGGGCAGGCAGAGGCGCGCCGCCCCGTTCGACTATGCGCTGGCCAGGCGCGCCGTCATGCTCAACGGCGCCACGCAGGCGTCCCTGACAAAGATGGACGTGCTGTACCCGGCGTGCGCCGGCGCCACCAGCTATGCGGACCTGCCCGGCGAGGCCCGCGCCTTTGTGGAGAGGACGGAGTCGGAGCTGGGCGTGCCCGTCACGCTCATAGGCACGGGGCCGTGCGTGGACGACGTGGTGGACAGGCGCGGATAGGTTTAATTTCCCGGGATATTTGGGGCGCGCGCATGCCTGATGCAAAGGACACCCTCCCGCGGTACGTGCAGCTGGGCTCGCCGCTCGAGTTCTCGCGGCTGGTATGCGCCCTCGAGCACCCCCCGCGCGTCTCGTTCATGCACGAGCACGAGGGGCGCAAGGTGCTCTCGGTCCAGATGGACGTCCTGAGCAAAAAGCCCATCGTGTATTATGTCCCGCACGACGACGGCGGGGACTATATCTGCTACGGGATGCGCTCGGGGCGCGAGGAGTCGCAGGTCGTGCGCTCGGCCACCGATCCGAGCATGCTGTACTCGCCGATAATCCGGATAAAGTCGCTGCCAAGCGGCCTGCGCCCGGGCAACGGCACCGCCGACAGGTACCAGCCCATCGAGCTCGAGGACGTCTCGAGCCTCGCAAAGCTGTCGTGGGGGATGGAGGAGACGGCGTTCCCGCTGTTCCTGTTCCCGCGCGGCGGCTCGTGGCTGCTCGGCGCGTTCCTCAACTTTGCCGAGGACGGCCCGTCATACTTTTGCCACGTCTCGCTCGGCGAGGACCCCGGCAGGCCGTTCGTGCGCTTTTCGCCGGCGGAGGGCTCGGAGCCGGAGTTCGTCGACGGCCCGTCCGGCCACGGCTATACCTACCTCAAGATAATACGGATAATGGGGACCCACCCGCTGGTCGGGGATGGCGGGGTTCCGGTCTAGGATCGCCGCGTCGGCGCGGCGCCGCGGCAGCCTGGTGCTCGCGCTCGACCTGCCGCCCGCCGCGCCCGCGTCCCTGGCAAGGGGCGCGATATCGCACGTGCGCCGGCTCTCGCCGCGGATATGCGCCATAAAGCTGAACATGCACCTGCTGCTCCCGCTCGGCGCCGCGCAGGTCGCCCGTATAACGGCGGCGGCCCACGACGAGGGGCTCGAGGCGATAGCGGACATCAAGCTCAACGACATACCGTCCACCAACGCGGCGGCAGCCGCGGCCCTCTGGGACGCGGGGTTTGACGCCGTGATTGCAAACCCCGTGATGGGGCCGGCCGCCCTCGAGGCGCTCGCCGCGTCGGCGCACTCCGCGGGGAGGGGCCTCATCGCGCTCTGCCACATGAGCTCGCCCGAGGCCGCCGTATCATACGAGCTCCGGGCGGGCCGCTCCGCCCTGTACTCGCGGTTCCTGGGGTGGGCCCTGCGGGCAGGGGCCGACGGGGTGGTGGCCGGCGCCACGTATCCTGAGATGGTGAGGTACTGCGCCCGCCGTGCCCGCGGGCGCCTTGACATCTACTCGCCGGGCGTGGGCGCCCAGGGCGGGGATCCGGCGGAGGCGTACTCTGCGGGCACCACGTACGTCATCGCCGGGAGGAGCGTGCTCTCCGCCCGGGATCCGGCCGCTGCCGCGGCCGCGCTCTCCCGGCCGGCTCGCGCCTGAGCCTCTCCGTGGCCCGGCGCTCCCTCTCGGCGCTGCCCGAATCGTCCCGGCGCCCCGATCTCACGGCGCCGCCGCGCATCAAGCCGCGCGCAGTATTGCGCACAGTATTGCGCCCCGGTCCCGCCGCCTTGCGCCCCTGATTGCCCCCGCGCCCCGATCTCACGCCGCCGCGCATCGAGCCGCGCCCCTGATTGCCCCCGCGCCGCGATCTCCTGGCGCCGGCCCCCTTTCGCCCCTGTCCCGCGCCGCGGCCGTCCCTGCGCCCCGCGCCGTCCCCCCTGCGCCCAGATCCCGCCGCCTTGCGCCTATGATCATCACCGCGCCGCGATCCCCCGGCGCCGCCCCCCCTGCGCCCAGATCCCGCCGCCTTTCGTCTCTGCTGATCACCGCGCCCCGGCCCCGCGCCGCCCCCGCCACCGCGCCCGGCGCCGCCCCGGGAGCCCCTCTTGCGCCCCGGTGCCTTGCGCCCCCGGTGATCCCCGCGCCCCGGCACGGCGCCTGCCACCCTCCCCATGGCGCCGGCCAGGACCCTCCTCGCGTTGGCGAACGTCGCGCGCCCGCGCGCCTCCTCGTACGTGAGCCACTCGTACTCGACGTGCTCCTCGGAGAGCCTGACGCGGCCCGTCCGCGCCTCTGCCATGAAGAAGACGACCGTCTTGCGGACGCGCCTGCCCGCGTGGTAATAGCTGTACCTGATGCGCTCCTCGAACCCCTCGTCGAGGCCGCGCAGCCTCATGCCGGTCTCCTCCTCGGCCTCCCGGAGCGCCGCCTCCTGCTCCGTCTCGCCCTCCTCGACGTGCCCCTTTGCAAAGTCCCAGTGGCCGCCCGGGTACTGCAGCAGCAGGAACCTCTCGCCGCCGCGCCCGCGCCTGTATATCACCACGCCGGCGGACCTGACGCTCACCTGCCCATCCTCCTCTTCCTCTTCTGGTACGTGCGGATCGCGCGCATCAGGTCTATCTTGCGGAACTCGGGCCAGAAGACGTCCATGAAGACAAGCTCGCTGTAGGCGCTCTGCCACATCAGGAACCCGCTCAGCCTCTTCTCCCCGGACGTGCGCAGTATGAGGTCGGGCGCCGGCTGCGGCAGGTGCGACGTGTACAGGTTCGACTCGATGGCCGACTTGTCGATGTCATCGACGCGCATCCGGCCGTCCCTGACCTGCGCCGCTATCTTTCTCACCGCGTCCACCATCTCGTTCTGCCCGCCGTACGCGAGCGCTATGTTCAGGAACCTCGAGTCGTACGAGCCGGTCGCCTCGTCCAGCCTGGCAAGCGCGTCCCTGACCGGCCCCGGCAGCAGCTCCGTCCTCCCTATCCCCTTTACGCGCATCCTCCTCTGGTGTATCCGCGGGTCGGCGAGCAGCTTTTCAAGGCGCATCCTTATCAGCTCGTAGAGCTCCCCGAGCTCGGCGCCCCCGCGCCCGAGGTTCTCGGCCGAGAGCGCGTATATGGTGACGGTCCTGATCCCGAACTCCTCGCACCAGTCGACCAGGTTCTCGACGGCGTCGGCGCCCCTCCTGTGGCCGGCCGCCGGCACCGCCAGGTGCCCCCTGGCCCACCTCCTGTTGCCGTCCAGTATGACGGCCACGTGCCCCGGTATGTCGCCGCCCCTGACCTCGGCCTCGAGCCGCCTCCCGTACGCCCCGTACAGCCCGGTGAGGCGCCAGGCGTCCCTTACAAGGCCCATCCGTGGCTGCGGCCCCCCACGCTTGTTATCAACCTTGGCCCGACGCCTGCTGCCCCTGCCTCCGCCTCGTGTACCTGAAGAGGATCGCGGCGGCCACCAGGGTGGCGGCCAGCCCGCCCAGCAGGGGGGGCACCAGCGAGAAGGCGCTCTGCCCGTTGAGCAGGACGCCGGCGAACTGGAACACTATGGGGTAGAGGGCCGCCAGCACGATCATCCGGAGCGCGTCGATCGCCTGCACCTGTGACCCGCCGAGCCAGTTGCCCAGCAGGACGCCGGCCAGGACCACCCCCATCCCGGTCCAGAGGACGGGAAGGGCGCCCTCCATCATGCTGCCGAGCGTCGGGCCGTCGGAGAGCGCCGCGGTGATGTCGGCTCCCGGGCCCGCGGCCGCTATCCCGGCCGGCACCGAGGCCACTATCACGACTGCGCCCGCCACCATCGTGAACGTCCTTACGAAACCTGCCGGCGTCGGCTTTGACCAGCCGGCCCACGCCTTGTCGATGTCAAACGCCCTCACGATGAACGCGCCGCCCAGCACGCTTACCAGCACGGCCGTTATCTCCTTTGTGAACCCGAATATGCTCGCAAAGCCGCCGATCAGCAGCAGCATCCCCGGCACGCCGAGGAAGAACTTGGAGTACCTCGGGTCGTACGCCACCATCTTCAGGTACTTGCCGAACACCGCGTACGAGTACTCGACGCTCCTGCTGACCTTCATCACGACGCGCTGCACCGATACCACCGGCACCACGTTCTGTATCACCGGTATGACGCTCTCGTCGTCCTCGCCGTCGGACACTATCACGACGCCGTCCGCGTCGAACCTGCCCAGCACGGAGCGCGCCTCTGCGAGTATCTTCTCGTCGGCCTGCACGCCCCTCGCGCCGGATCCCGCCACCGTCGCGACCTCTGCCTCGTACCCGCGGCTCACAAGGTCCTCGTACGTCTTTACCGCCGAGAATATCGAGTTCGAGTCCGCGTCCTCGGGATCCTCGAGCGCCAGCCTCTGGGCCGCCTCGATGCACGCGTCCCTGCCGACCACCGGCGTCGGGATCCCCGCCTTCTCCCCGACGTCGTCGTCCCTGTCTATGCAGATGACCAGCAGCCTGCTTGCCGAGGACGACCCGACGTCCTTCTCCACCGCTCCCTGCGCCATGCCGGGCCGGGCGCCCGCCTCCCTTTTTAATTTAGGGTCTGAGGGCCATGGCCTCGGCCGCCAGCCTCTCTGACTCCTCGAGCAGCCCCGCGGCCCTGCCTGCGGCCTCGCCCGGGCCGCCGGCCTCGATCTCGGCTGCCGCTGCCATCGTCTCCACGATGTACGCGCCTAGCGCCCGCACGGCCCCCGCCTGGGCCGCATAGCTTGCCTCCCACCCCGCCGGCGGCGAGGCTGAGAGCAGCTCGGCCATCTGCCCCCTGGCCTGCCGGGCGGCGGCCTGGGCCGACTCCTCGTACGGGCCCCTTGGCGCCCCCTCCAGCACCGCCCCGTACTCGGACCGGACGGACTCTGCAAGCACCGCGCGGACCGCCTCGATCCCGTCAAGGTGGTCCCCCGGATCCGAGACGACGAGGGTCGGTGTCGACGTCCCCGGCAGCCATATTGCAAAGCTTGCCGCCGTGATCGCCGCCAGCAGCCCCGCCGTGAGGACGAGGCCCCTTTTTGACGCCATATGGGGCCCCCGGGGGCCGGCGCTTATAACTGATCCCGGAAGCCGGCACCCTAGTAGCACGTATGGTTAAATTATTTACACATGTCCTTGCTAAATACGGGCCTCACGCCCAGTCAGGCATGGTACAGGCGTACTGCGTAAAGTGCAGGGAGAAGCGGGATATCAAGGATCCCCAGGAGACGCAGCTCAAGAACGGCCGCCCGGCCGTAAAGGGCACATGCCCCGACTGCGGCACCAAAATGTTCCGCATAGGCAAGCCATAGGCCGGCCTCGCGGCCCCTTTTTCAAAGCCACATATAGGGCGCCCCCCGCGCCCCCGCCCGTGGAGTACGAGGCCCTCCTTGAGAGGATACGCGGCGGCCTGGGGACGGCCCGGCCGGCGGCGGCCCGGTTCGAGCTGCCCCCCGTCGACGTCATGTGGGAGGGCCAGAAGACCTTCCTGCGCAACTTTGCCGAGTACCCAAAGGTGCTCCGCCGCGACCCCGACAAGCTCCTCCAGTACCTCTCAAAGGAGTTCGCCGTGCCGGCAGAGCGCCTCGGCGACAAGGCCATGTTCATCGGGAAGCGGGCCCCCGACGACTTTGCCCGCCTGCTCAAGATCTACGTCAAGGACTACCTCGAGTGCCCCACCTGCAAGAGCCCCGACACGAGGGCGGTGCGGGAGAACCGGATCCCGTTCCTGGTCTGCGAGGCGTGCGGCGCCAGGTCGGCCCTCAAGGGAAAGTACGCGTGATGTTCTCCGCCAGATCCTCCGTATATGACGGGAACCGGATGCTGAATATCTGCGACCTCCGGATGCTCGGCTCCGAGGTCGCCGAGGGGGAGCTCGTCATGCGCATATCAGAGTCGTGCTACGGCGGGCAGCGCGTCGGGGAGGAGGAGGCGGCCGGGCTGCTCGAGGGGTCGTCCATAATCAACATGGCCGGCAGGGAGTGCGTCGAGCTCTCCATCCGGCTCGGGATAGGATCAAGGGACGCGGTGCGCCACATTGACGGGGTGCCGTTCCTGCTGGTATTCAAGGCATGAGGGACACGCGCCTTGACGACGTGTTTGACGGCGACAAGGTGATCTCCGAGGTGCTCGACAGGAGCACCGTGATGACGCTGCACGGCATGCTGCGGCGCGGGACGATCTCGGGCGTCAACGGCCAGGTGGGCGCCGGCAAGGAGTCCGTCGTCTTCTGGGGCGGCTCGCCGGGCGGCGACGTTGCGATAAAGGTGTACCTGGTGTCCACGTCAAGCTTCAAGCGGCGCGCCATCTACGTGGACGGCGACCCGCGCTTTTCCCGGATGAGGCGCGGCACGCGCAACATGGTCTACCAGTGGGCCCAGAAGGAGTTCCGGAACCTCTCGCGGTGCGCCGCGGCCGGCATCCCCTCGCCGGCCCCCGTCGGCGTCTCGCGGAACGTCCTAGTGATGGGGTTCATGGGGGAGGGGGGCAGGCCGCACCCCACCCTCCGCGAGTCCGAGGTAGGCGAGGCCGACTATCTCGAGTCCCTGCGGCTGCTGCGCCGCCTTCACGGGGCAGGCCTGGTCCACGGCGACTATTCCGAGTACAACATATTCAAGGCGGGGGAGGGGCTGGCCGTCTTTGACATGGGGTCGGCAGTCGACCTGAGGCACCCCGGGGCGGAGGCCCTGCTTCAAAGAGATATTAATAACATTACGAGGTTCTTTGCCAAAAGGGGTGTGGATGTCAAGGATGCTGGCGGGGTGCTCGGGGGGATTCTGGGATGATCTTTGAAAAGGCCGTCCGCATACCCGGGGACCGGGTGGCCGTCCTGATAGGCAGGTCCGGCTCGACCAAGGCGGCGATCGAGGAGTCGTGCGGGGTGGACCTTGACGTGGACGGGGAGACCGGCGAGGTGGCCATCCGGGGGGACGGCGGCGAGCCGTTCAAGGCAGTCGGGATAGTCAGCGCCATAGGTAGGGGGTTCTCCCCGGAGTCGGCCATGGACCTGCTTGACGACTCAAAGGCGCTCCACGTGATAGACCTGCGCGAGTACGCTGGGCGGTCGCCGCGCGCGCTCGGGAGGATCCGCGCCAGGCTCATAGGCGAGCGCGGGCGCGCAAGGCGCAACCTCGAGGGGCTCAGCGGCACGCGCATATCAGTATATGGCAGGACCGTCTCGATCATCGGGGCGCACGCCGGGCTCAGGCTGGCGGCCGACGCAGTCGCGTCCCTCTCGAGCGGCAGCGTGCACGGGTCCGTCTACGGGAGGCTCGAGGCGGCCAACAGGCGCAAAAAGGCCGAGAGGATGAGGCTCTGGGAGTGAGTGTATGTCGCAGGAAAAGTTCAGCCAGATATCGCCAAGCGAGTTCTTTTACAGCAACCGGGACCTTGCCGGGTTCAGCAACCCGACCAGGTCGCTGTACACGGCCGTGCGCGAGTTCGTCGAGAACGCGCTCGACGCGTGCGACCACGCCGGCGTGCTGCCCGAGGTGAGGATGTCAATAAAGCCGTCAAACCCCGATGCGCGCGACCCGCGCCACTACGTGCTGACCGTGTCCGACAATGGGCCCGGCATGGACCCCGAGCAGGTGCCGAGCGCGTTCGGGACCGTCCTCTACGGGTCAAAGTTCGCGCTAAAGCAGGCGCGCGGCATGTTCGGGCTCGGCGCCACCATGGCGATCCTGTACGGGCAGATAACTACCAACAAGCCCGTCGTGGTGCGCAGCTGCACCGGCGGCGACACCGCCGAGGAGTTCGAGATGCTCATAGACATACAGAAGAACCGGCCCGTCATCCTCTCGAGGAAGACCGTCCCGGCAAAAAAGACGGGGCTCCGGGTCCGGATATCGCTCGAGGGCGACTATTCAAAGGCCGGCGCCAAGATACGCGACTATGTCGCCCAGACCTCGCTCATCACGCCGTACGCGTCGATCACCTTTGACGACCCAAAGGGGGAGAAGCGGAGCCACCCGAGGTTCGTCCGCAAGATACCCCCCGCCCCGACGGCCATCAGGCCCCACCCCCACGGGATAGACGTCGAGCGGATACGGCGCATGATAGCAGAGTCAAGGCCGGCCATACCGGCCGTCGACGACGCGGTGGCAAAAAAGGTGCGCCGCGAGCTGGGGCTGGCCGGCGCCGCCGGCCCTGACACCCTTGCAAAGAGGGCCGCCGGGGCCAAAAAGCTCACGGCCCAGTCGAGGCTGGTAGTCGCGCTCGCCTCGTTCATCGGGACGGACCTTGCCGGCCTGTCCAGGGTGCGCATAGAGGACGTCGACATACCGAACTCAAAGATACACTACTGGGACTATGGGGCGTCAGAGTCGAGGACGGCCGACCTTGATCCCGAGAGCCCCCACTATGCGGAGATAGCGGGGCTGGTGCGCGGCGAGCCGCTCGCCTCGTTCCTCACAAAGGGCTTCCAGCGGGTCGGGCCGTCGACGGCCTCAAAGTTCGCAGAGTTTGCAAAGATCCCCCCCGTAAAGCGGGTCGGGACGCTGACCAACGAGGAGCTGGTGCGGCTCAGCTCGTCCCTGCAGGGGTTCGAGGGGTTCCTCCCGCCGGACCCCAGCTGCCTTGCGCCGCTCGGCGAGGAGCCGCTCGAGAAGGGGATCCGCAAGTTCTTCGAGCCGGACTTTGCGGCGGTCGTGCAGCGCCCGGCGTCGGCCTACTCGGGGTTCCCGTTCGTGATCGAGATGGGGGTCGCCTACGGCGGCAGGGTGGCGGCCGGCGGCCCGCACGTCTACCGGTTCGCAAACCGCATACCTTTATTGTACGACGAGGGGAGCGACGTGGCGGTAAAGGTGGCGTCCGAGACTGACTGGGCAAGGTACAAGGTAAAGGGGGACGCCCCGCTGCTCATCGTCTCGCACATCTGCTCGACGAGGGTCCCGTACAAGACTGCCGGCAAGGAGAACGTGGCGGACAGGCCGGAGATAGAGCGCGAGCTGCGGCTGGCCATCCAGTTCCTCTCGCGCAAGCTGGCCTCGTACATGTCCAAGAAGGGCCAGGCCGAGGCGGCCCGCAAGCGGGCCAACCTGTACGCAAAGTACATGCCGATGATCGCCGAGTTCTGCACGGAGCTGGCGGGCAAGAAAAAGCAGCCCGATTATTCGTCGCTGGTCGGGGCGGCGGTGCCGGCCGGCCCGCCGGCCGGCGCGCAGGCGGGCGGGCAGGCTGGCGCGGAGGACGGCTCGGAGGCAGGCCCGGAGGCCGAGGCGGGCCGGAAGGCCGGCGCGACGGAGGGGGGGTCCGGTGGCAAATAGGCGCAAGGAGCGGCAGAAGGGGGCCCTCGGCTCGCTCAAAAAGCAGGGCGAGTCCGTCTACGGGGACCTTGCGGCGGGCCGCTTTCCGAGGTTCGTCATGCCGAGCAGGTCGGTCAACAACATCGTCTACGACCGCAAGACCCGGCAGTACGTGCTCGGGTCCTCCTCCTCGCAGAGGAGCTCGGGCAACTCGTCGCAGCTGAGGTCGTTCACGCAGCTGATGTGGCTTGCGTTCTTTGCAAACCGGCTCACAAAGGAGAAAAAGTCCTCGACGCTGCGTGACGTCTACTATTCGTCCCAGGCGTTCGCAGTCGAGTTTGACGACCAGGCGGAGTCGGACAACATCATCGTGGACCTTGAGGCCGTCACGTCGAGGCCGCGCGAGGACTTTCAGATATTCCCAGAGGAGCGCAGCACCATCTTCGGGGACCTTGACGTCGAGTATACGATCCCGGGGTACGAGGGCAAGCGGATGAACCTGGCAAACCACCCGGACGGGTACTCGATAGGGCCGAGCCTGACGACGGCCGACCTGGTCGGCACGAGCGCAGAGATGGTGATCGCCATAGAGAAGGGCGGGCTCTTTACTAGGTTCGTGGAGGAGCAGGTGGACAAGAAGTTCAAGTCGATCATCGTGAACACGGGCGGGCAGGCGCCGCGATCCACGAGGACGCTCCTCAAGAGGCTGCACGAGGAGATGGGCCTGCCGGTGGTGGTCCTCACCGACGGGGACGTCTACGGGGAGCACATCGCGATGGTGATAAAGTCGGGATCCGCCAACGCGGCGCACCTGCGCGAGCTGACGGTCCCGGACGCAAAGTGGGTCGGCGTCTGGGCGACGGACATTGAAAAGTACGACCTGCCGACCATCCCGATGACAGAGGCGGACATCAAGCGGTGCCACGACCTCAAGAAGGACCCCCGGTACGAGTCGGGCATCTGGCGCAAGGAGCTTGACGTCTTCCTGAGGATCAAGAAGAAGGCGGAGCTGGAGGCGTTCTCAAAGTACGGCCTCACTAACATCACTGACAAGTACCTGCCCCCCAAGCTCGAGCTTGCAAAGAGCCTCTAGCTGAACCGGAGGGTGAGGACGCCGTTCCTGTACTTGAAGTCCGTTATCTGCATGCTCCCCGACCCCTCGACGGGGACCTCCCTTGCGAACCCGCCCGAGCCGCGCACGTACAGCGTGCCGTCCACCAGCCTGACTGCCACCTTGTCCTCGGGGCCGGGCACCTCTGCGACGAAGACCACCTCCTTCTCGCCCTTTATGAGGTCGTACACCCAGTTCTTCGTCTCCTGCTCGCGGGCCTTTTGGTACACCGGCTTTGAGTCGCTGGCGATCTTCTTTAGGACGCCGGACCAGTATATCATGGTGACTGCCGCGGCCCCGACCAGTATGATTCCGGCGGAGCCGGCGCCGGTGCCGGCCACCATGGTATAGATGCCCGCCACGAAGATCACCAGTATCACGGGTATCACGATGCCGGTCGACCTGTTTCCCGAGTACTGGCCGCGATAGGATGACAACGCCCGGCGTTCCTCCCGTCCAAATATAATTGGAGGCGTGGCCGGGGGACCGGATCCGGCAGGTTCTGCGGATCCCCGGTGCCCAAATTCGCGCCCTGCGGACTCTTTATATGCAGGCGGCGGCGATCCGGGCCATGAACAAGCAGGCGATGGATCTTGGGTTCCTGCTGAAGCAGATTCCCGGGTACGACTTTTCGATGGCAGAGTTTGACGACAGGCTCAGGCTCCAAAAGATGGTGTACCTGCTCCAGGCGTTCGGGGTGTACCTGGGGTATGACTTTAACTGGTACCTGCGCGGCCCCTACTGCACCGTCCTGACGGCCAACGCCTTTGTGGTGGCAAAGTTCTATGGGGAGATACCCGACAGGCGCGTGACATTCAAGAGCTCGCTGGCGCAGGAAAGGTTTGAAAAGTTCCTCGAGTTCAACAGGGGCAAGAGCGTGGATGATCTGGAGATCGCGGCGTCGCTCCACTACCAGAGCAGGGTACTCCACAAGGACGATGGGGAGTCAAAAAAGGCGGTCGTGGCCAAGAGGCCCAGCTTTACGCCTGAGATGGTCGGGCGCGTGTGGGCCCAGATGGAGGGGTGCGGTCTGGTATGACCGAGCTCGTGGTGAACTCCAAGCTGGACATGGAGGACGTCGGCCTCATAGACAACAACCTTGACCGGGCCATACTGCAGATGCTTCTTGACTCGCGTGAGGACGGGGGAGGGATCGAGATGGTGAGGGTGCCGCCCTTTGACAGCAAAAAACGGGTGGAGCGGCTGGATATACTGGACAGCGTTGCTCTGGACCTGATTGAAAAGTCCGGTGGTTAGGTCTCCATGTCGGAGGATGCCGTCATACCCTTTGTGCAGACCGTGATAGGGGGAGCGGTGGCAGGCGCCTCGGCCGTCATCACGTACAGGATCACAAGGCGCTGGTTCCGGAGCGGCGAAAAGAAGGATGTCTCGTCCATACTGCTTGACGAGGTGATGGCAATGCCTGACTTTGCGCAGTTCTTTGACAAGACCGTCTCGGGGAGGCGGCGTCCCAGGATCCCCTCCGATTCAATCTACCGGGGCCTCTTGCATACCGGGAACATCCGGTACCTTGATCCTGGGACGAGGGGTGATCTGGCACTGCTCTACGAGGACTTTGCACATGACAGGTTCAGTCTCGATATGGATCTGCTCAAAAAGGTCGTGGCAAGCCTTGAGGCGTCGGCCGGCAGATCCTAGGATCTTGCGCGCAGGGGCCCAGCGGCACCTCCCACCGCGGCCCGATCCCGTCGGGCCCCCCGTCCGGATGCGCACCCTTATTTGGGGCCGGCAGGCCGCATCCCCCGTGCCTGATCTTGGCGGCCTGGAGGCGAGCCTGGTGGCAGAGGCGGGGCTTGATCCCCTGCAGGCCCGCGCCTTTGTGTCCGTGTGCACCGGGGGGATGGCCGACGCGGCCGAGCTTGCCCGCAGGCTCGGAGTTCCGGAGAGCGACGCGGGGGCGGCCGCCTCTGAGCTCGTGCGGCTTGGAGCGTTCATCAGCATGCCGGACGGGTACGAGTCGACCCACCCGCGCTTTGCGGCCGTGCGCATGTACAGGGCGCACTGCGAGGGGAGGGGGGAGCGGGCCGGCAGGAACGACGCCATCGACGCGGTGGGGGCGGCGCTCGAGGGGCCGTACGACGCGGCGCGGACCGGCTGACGGCGGCTCCCGCGCGCCCCGTGGAACCTGCGCACGCGGGGCGGCATGCCGGCCCGGCGGACGATCCCCGTGGCCGTCCCGGGATCAGGGCGCATGCGCCGGGCGCACGCGGCGCCCCCCTGCCAAGGGTTAAATCCCGGCCCCCTCGCGCCCCCGCCATGGAAGGCTGCGACCACAGGCCCGTGTACTATGGCGTCATAAACGTCAACGACTCTGGGCGCACCATCGGGTCGGTGGACGTCTGGAGGTGCGCCGCCTGCAAGGGGCTCTTCTGCGAGGAGAAGCAGCTGGGGATAGAGGAGCTTGCCGACAAGGTGGGGATGCCGTCGATAGAGCCCGGCTCGAGGTGGGCCGTCGCCGTCTGCCGCCTGCAGAAGGGCAGGGACCGGTGGAGGCTCGTAAAGCTAAAGGAGTCGGGCCGCGTGAGGCACGAGTGCGCCGGCGGCAGGGAGGTGCACCTTGACGTGGAGGGGCACGAGGTGCGCGGCGACGGGCACTGGAGCTTTCTTGTAGACGAGCACGTGAACAAGGCGGTGGAGATCTAGTGGGGCTCGACGTGCGCGTCGACGACGTGGACGGCACGCAGATGGCCGCCCGCATATCCGGCACGTTCGAGGCCGGGGGGCGCAGGATGCCGTTCACGGCGGTCGCGTTCGGCAGGATAGGCGGGCAGAACGTGGTGGCCTCGCTGGACGACGGCACCGCCTCTGAGATCCGCGGCATGGGGCTTGACCCGGACTCCGTGGTGGCGGGGCTGCAGCAGGATCTCATCCAGGGCAGCCTCGAGATCCCCGACGGCATCCGCAAGGAGTCGTTCCTCGACTAGATGTCCGCGTCGTCCATCGACGAGGCGCAACTGCACCGGCGCTCTGCCGGCATGCCCTCGACCGTGCGCGCCACGATCTCCCTGGCGCCCGCCGCGTTCCTCTCGAGCGTGCTGCGCACCTCCCTTGCTGTGACCGCCTCGCCCTTCCACGCGTCATAGTCTGTCACCGACGCGACCGTTACGTAGCATATCCGCGCCTCGCGGGCAAGCTGGCACTCTGGCACCAGGGTCATCCCGATGATGTCGGCGCCGGCCGCCCTGAACAGGCGCGACTCTGCGCGGGTGGAAAAGCGCGGCCCCTCGATGCAGATGTACGTGCCGCCGTCGGTAACGCCGAGCCCCGCGCCGCCGGCCGCCGAGAGCGCCGCCGCCCTCGCCTCGGGGCAGAACGGGTCGGCCATCGAGACGTGCGAGACGCTGCCGCCGCCTGAGAACGTGCCCCTTCTGGTCCTTGTCATGTCGACGAACTGGTCGGGCACCACGAACCTGCCCGGCCCGAGCTCCTCCCTGAGGCTGCCGACTGCCGACGGCGCTATGATCCTCGAGACGCCGAGGGATCTCATCGCCGCTATGTTGGCCCGGTAGTTTATCTCGTGCGGGGCGATGGTGTGCCCCCTGCCGTGCCTCGGGAGGAACGCGACCCTCCTGCCGCGCAGCGTGCCGAGCACGACCGGGCCCGACGGGCTCCCGTACTCTGTCTCTATCTCGGCCTCGGTTGCGCCCTCGAGCGCGCCCGGATCATACATGCCGGTCCCCCCGATGATCCCTATCTCGGCCTCCATCCTAGTATACCGCCAGCGACCTTCTCCTGTACTTTGCGACGGCCTTGCCGCCGCCGAGCCCCGACAGCTCTATGAGGAACGCCAGCCCCGCCACCTCGCCGCCGGCCTTTTTGACCAGGCTGGCCGCCGCCTTTGCGGTGCCGCCGGTCGCCAGCAGGTCGTCGCAGACAAGGACGCGCTGCCCCTTCTTCACTGCCGCCTTTTGGATCTCCATCGTGTCGGTGCTGTACTCTGTCTTGTATGATATCCTCGCTGTGGGGCCCGGGGTCTTGCCGGCCTTTCTTATCATTACCATCCCCTTGCCGTACCTGGCTGCCAGCAGGGCGGCCAGTATGAACCCCCTTGACTCGATGCCGGCCACTAGGTCGACGTCCCGCGGGTGGTAGTGCCTGTAAAACTCGTCGGTGGCAAGCGACAGCAGGGCCGGATCGCGCAGCACGGGCCCAAAGTCGCGGAACAGCACCCCCTTCTTTGGAAAGTCCGGGTACTCTGCGATCGCGTCCTTTACCTCCATGGCGCGGGGCGGCGATACTGCCGGATAAAACCGTTGCCGGGGGCCGCAGGCACGGGCCGCGATATCTCAGGCCCGGATCCCGGATTCCGGCATCACCGGGCGCAGCTCGCGGGCGGACGCGGCGGATCCGCCCCTTACCGCGGCGGATATCTCCAGGGCCCTCCGGGCCACGTCGTCCAGCTTCGTGCCCAGCGCCGCCCTGAAGGACGCCTCTGCCTCCTCGTGGCGGCCGAGCCACGAGAGCGAGTTGCCCATGTTGATGAGCGCCTCCGGCTGGCCGGGGGCCGCCCGGAGCGCCCTCTCGTAGCATTCAAGCGCCTTTTCATGGTCCTTCGACTCCGCGTATGATATGCCGGTGTTGACCAGTATTCCGGGATGGCCCGGGGCCGCCCTGAGCGCCCTCTCGTAGTATCCCAGCGCCTCCTTGTGCCTGCCAAGGTTCGTAAGCGAGACTCCTGCGTTTGCAAGGGCGCGCATGTCGTCGGGGTTGGTGTCCAGTACCTTCTCGTAGCACTCCAGCGCCCTCTCGTGCCTTTGCATCTTTGAATTCAAGATTCCCGCGTTATATAATATGGTCGTATTGCCCGGATCTATCTTGAGCGCCCTGTCATAATACACCATGGCCTCCTTGTGCTCTGATATCTCTGCAAGCTCCGCCCCGATGTTGTTGAGGGCATTGAGATTTCCGGGATCCTCCAAGAGTATCTTGTAATAGCAGTCTGCCGAGTCTTCGTGACGACCAAGCTTTGAAAGTGACAGTGCCTTTAGCATGAGTGTTGAATTGTCTTGTCTTTCATTTATTATTTTGTTGTAATACACCGCCGATTCCTCCCCACGCCCCAACTTCGATAATATGTGGGCCTTGTGTACAAGCGCCGTCGTCTTGGCTATCTCAGTATCTAAGGCGGCATCATAATGTCTTACTGCTTCCTCATGGTCTGCATTGCCCGCAAGTGTGGCTCCTTTGTCGACCGTCCTTTTGATGTCGTAATCAGCGCCGAGTATGCCATCATAACACTCTAGCGCATCATCATGCCTTTCAAGCGCGCTGAGAGACGCGCCCTTGCCCAAGAGAGCTTCGGTATTGGAGGGATCAGATTCTAGAACCGTATCATAGCAACCTGCCGCCCCCTCGTGGCGCCCCGCCGCGGCAAGGTGCCTGGCCTTTCCGCAGAGCAGTGCCGGGTCGCCTGGGGCATCCCTGAGCGCCTGCTCATAACGCTCCATGGTGTACTCCCGATCCCCCATCCTCGTGACGGGGAATGGCGGAAAGTACTCCGGATATGCCTCCTGCAGGTCCCTCACCACGTGGGGCGGTATCCTGTCCTTGTGCCACATTCCGTGCCGCAGGCCGAACATTATGCCCGCCACGTCGAGCTCGTCGTGCCCCACGTGGCCCCTCTTGAACTGCCTCACGTCCACCACCTTCTTTCTCAGATCCGCCCTATCGGTCAACGTTATCCACTCCCACGCCCACTATATTACCTTTTTTATATATCCCAGTAAGTTTGATGGCCCGCTTTTGCCTGTGCATAGTCAGAATGTCCCTGATCTTCTCATCGCCGATGCCCTCATCTACCGCAAGGCTAACGTCTATGAATACCCTGCCCTTATCGTCCACCCACCTTCCAATATATGGCCGTAGTCCGATCTTGTCCAATTTTATATACGTGGATATTATTTCATGCGATATCCCAGAATCCCCATTAGTAACAGCATAGAAATATACGGCCTGTCCGTTCTTTGAATGCTTTTTAAATGCATCCAGAGCGTCGTGATGGTTATCGAAATCCCATATTTTATTCTCTACAAGATCCAATGTAAAATCACGGTATGTGTCTGACTTTAAAACATCTCTTAAAATACTAGTCATTCTGACTATGTCTATTTCCAACCCTTCCGAGCCCTTCTCCGACTCGTCTGGTACGGCCATTGTTATGCCCCTATGGATCCCTGTTAATTACCTTTCCATAGGGTGCCGGCACTAATACGTAAAAGCACCGAGATCGTTAGTGGGACCATGGATCCCGGGTTCCAGCCGTTTTGAAACATTGCCTCTACCCCTCCAGCTCGTACGTGGCCGACGCCCCGTTCCTGGCGCCCTCCGTCACCGTGAACGTGTACGCGCCCGGCTCCGCGCCGGCAGGCACCAGCCACGGCGTGCTCACCTCGCCGTGCTCGTCCACCTGGTACCTGAGCGTGTCGACCACCTCGCCCCCGTGCGTCACCTCTATGGAGACCCTCGCCTCGGCGCCCGCCACGCTGACCAGCAGGCTCGGCCTGTTTGCCACCTCCTCCCCCTCCGTGACGGATATGGAGGTGGGGGCCTGGCCGCCCCTTGCCACCTCGATCTTGTACTCTGCGAGCCTGTGGCCGCTCTCGCCCCTGACCGTCCATATCCCGGGCCTCGCGTCCGTCGGTATCCTGAACGTCTCGTCGCTGAGCTGGCACTTTGTGTCGGCATACGAGTGCTTTGTCCTCGTCGCGTTGCCGCCCGGATCCACCAGCGATATCTCGACCAGGTACGCGGGGGTCCCCTGCTTGCAGCTGGGCGGCGGGGCCGACGCCTTGGGGCCGCTCTTTACGCCGGGCTCCATCGTGTTGCCCGTTATCACCATCTGCTCGCCGGCCGCGTACCTCTCCTTGGTGGCCTGGATGGCCAGGTTCGGCGGGTCCGTCTTCAGGTTCACCGCGAACTCCTCCTCGCTCTGCACGTTGCCCTTCCTTACCACGGCAGAGTACACGGTGCTCTTGAACCCCTCGAGGTCGATCTCGTGGATCCCGATGCCGCCGGGCCCCACCTGCAGCGTCCCCTTGTGGACCTCCTTGTTGTTGGCCGTCTCCACTATGAGTAGCCCCAGCTCCGTGAACGCCCTGCCCGACACGGTGACCGACGCCGACGGCTCGTCCGTGTAGTGGAACCTGTCAAGCTCGACGTTGATGGGGTCCCTCGGCAGCACCTGGTACCCCGCGTACGAGAACGACCTCTCGCCCCCGAGCGTGGAGACCAGGGTGTACACCCCCTCCGGCGTCGACTTTGTGGTGGGGAACTCGAACGAGATCTCCCCGCCGGGCCCGGCCCTCACATAGTCGGAGATGATCTCCCTGCCGCCCGGGTCCTCCAGCGTGACCTCGACCAGCTCGCCGGCCGGCGCCGTGCCCGTGAACCTCAGCGGATCCCCGAACCCGAACTTTACGCGGGCCGGCTCCATCACCACCCCCTCGCCCGAGACGACCCTCCAGCTCCTGCTTATGGTGTCCCTGCCGTCAGTTATCACGGCGCTGTACATGCCGAGCTGCGCGTCGTGCGGTATGGTGGTGCCCTCGTCGTCGCCCCACGTCCCGTCTGTCCCTATCTCCGCGATGCCGGACCTGACCGTGCTGCCGTCGGGGGCCGTTATCTCGGCGGTGACCGTCCCGCCCGGCCTGCCCGTCCCCGACACGTTGATCGTCTCGCCGCGCCTCAGGGTGTCCGGGGCGTTGCTGATCGTCAGCTGTATGGTGGCCGGGATCCTCTCCGCCGGCCCGCCGATGTTATAGCTTGCCTCCCTTTCGGCGTCCGGACCGGAGAGCACGAAGCCGGTCCTCCCCGGCTCGATGTCGGACGGTATCCTGGCCGTCCCCACGAACGAGCCGTCCCCGTCGCTCCTGAACGATCCGATCTCCCTGCCGCCGATGCTGAACTCGAACTGCTGCATTGGCCCGAGCCGCTCGCCCACCACCCTGATGGGGGATCCGACGCCGGGGCTCTTTGGGACTATCCTGAACTCAGAGTCGTCGGTGATCGACGGCTCTGGCGGCGCGGGCGGCTCTGCGGGCGTCTCGTCGCGCGGCTCTGGATCAGGCTCCGGATCCGGATCAGGCTCGGGCTCTGCCGCGCCGCCGAGCCTGTGCGTGGACGGCCCCGCGTCGCCGCCCGGCCCCGACGAGCTCCAGTAGAACTCTGGCACGGGTGCATCCGTAATTATTGCAATCTTTCCGCCTGACATCCCGGACGAGGCAAACTCTGCCGTCCCGCTGACCAGCGAGCACTCCCACCCGGCCACGGCCTTGCATCCGGTGAACGAGCTGCCCTCGGGCAGCCAGATCCTGACGCCGGTCGTCCCCGCCTCCACGTCCAGCAGGATGGCGCTCCCGCTGGCATCGGCCACCGAGACTGCCGCGTGCGCGGGGGTGATGCAGGCTGCCAGGGAGACGGCTAGCGCGGCGGCTAGCGCCGGCAGGAGGCGGGCATGCTCCATGCCGCGGGGGCCCCCGCCTCTAACATAAACCTAGGGGGGGCCGGCCCGGGGCCGCCGCGTGCCGGGACGGGCGCGGGCGGCGCGCGGCCGGCTGCCTGCGGGCCCCCTGCTTCCCGATCACGCCGGGGCGGCGTCCGCTGCGCAACGCGATCCTGCCGGCCGCGGCGCGCGGCCCGTGAAAGTTAATATACGCAGACAGGAGATCTTGGCCACGGGAATGGAGGCAAGCGCCCCTGTTGTGGACGCGGATTTGTTACGGGATGACGTGCACAGATACATAGTGGTGCTAGTCGGGATGGATGGCAAACCGGTGCGCGGGAGGGCAAAGCTGCAAACCGTGCTGCTGCTGCTAGCCGAGGGCATACCGAAGGTCGGCATGGAACTGAGATACTCGGCGCACAAGTCCGGGCCCTAGAGCAGCGTCGTCTCCGACGGGGTCGAGTACCTGAAGGAGAGGGGACTGCTGTCCGAATCCCCCGAGTGCCTGTCCCTAACCGATGACGGCAAGATAATGAACAACAGGGTCTACGGCGAGATCGAGGACAGGATGCTGAAGGGGATTCAAAAGTGCAAGAAATTCATAAACGACATGCCGATCGACGAGATGCCTGCATTCATATATTCGACGTTCCCCGGAAAATCAAAGCTATGTGAGGGATACGACTCGATAATGAGCATGCAAAAGTCCCACATAATGACGCTGGTGGAAATGGACAAGATCAGCATGGGGCGGGCTGCAGAGCTGCTGGGAATTACGATTAACGCCGTAATGGCAGAATACGCATCACGGCAAAGGTTGGGCACGTATACAAAATGCTAATATTCGACACATAGAGGTTGATCGGTATCGTGATGTCGATTTCATGGATTTAATGGACAGGATACTGATGTTGGACAAACACCTTGTTATTCCATCAAGCCTGCTTGAAATAGAGATATCCGTTCCCAAAACATTGGAGTGTGTAAACAGGCTCATATATGAAAAAAAGCCCAGAATATCTGCCATGAATACGTTGGCTGAAATCAATATGTTCAAATACAATTATGACTTGAACAACTCTCTTGCCAGTGGAGAATTAGATGTAATGCTTACATGTAAAAAATATGCACCTGGAATGAAAAATGTACGGCGTGTTCTGGATGAGTTCGCAGCGCGCAGGCGTGCAGCTGAACCGGGCATCGCATATATCGGCCTGCTAGGACTGTTGGAAGAAATGAGATCTGGCGGGATCACCAGCAAGGATGAATTTGAAGCAATCTGTAAAAAACTACATGAAAGCGGGTTCAGGATTACGGCCAAGTACAAGCCCCGGCGACCCTGCCAGCGCGCCGATTATAACGTTCAAAATCCGCCGCCGGCGCGGCAAGCGCCGTGGCCTGGTCCTTGGGGCTGCCGGCGGGCGCACGGGCCTGCATGGGGGCCGGATGAACCTGCACGCCGCGGCTCCCCCCGCAGCGCCGGCACGGCCCGGTTTATCGCGTACCGCCCGGCCCCGGGAGGATCGGGCGGGGCCACGGCGCCCGGCCACGCCCCGGCCGGCACAGGGGCCGCGGAGCCGCCGCCGGGCCCCCGCATGAATTAAATCGTAGCCGTGATCGGCCGGGACGGATGCGGCTGCGGAAGTTCAGGGTCAGGGCGTACAGGTGCATACACGACTCTGGCGAGATAACCGTCGGGGACCTTGCCGCGTTCGTGGGGAGGAACGAGAGCGGCAAGACCACCATCCTCGAGGCCCTCACGCTGCTCAACAAGGACCAGGAGGTCTCGGAGCTGGACCTGTGCGACGAGATGACCGAGGAGCTAAAGGAGGAGGTGCGCCTTGCAGAGGGCGAGTTCGACCTGAACGCGGACGAGGCGGCGCTGCTCGCGGAAAAGTTCCCCGGCCTGCCGGCCATAAAGCGCATGAAGATCTACCGGACCAACAAGGGGGGCGGCGCCCGGTACGAGTTTGACGGCGTGGACCCCGGCGAGGCCGACGACGCCGGCCTCAACTCGTGGGAGAACTTTGCAGGCCGCGTAAGATCGTTCCTCGAGACGCTCCCGAACCACCTGCGCATCCAGGTGGACGCGGCGTTCTTTGCGGGGCCGGCGCCGTCCTCGGAGGACGAGTTTGACGCCGGGATGGCGGAGTTCAACAACCGGCTGCACATGGTGGCCACGCAGGAGCCCGGCGTCGTCGAGGAGTGGGAGTCAATCTATGCGGACCCGTCGAGCCGGTACGCGTCGCTGCTCAAGGGGAGGAGCGAGGGCGCGGCGCTGCAGAACTTTGTATCGTCAGAGCTGCACCCGAGGTTCGTGTACTTTTCCGACTATAAGAAGATCTACGGCAACATCGACCTCAACGAGTACCAGCGCGGGATGGAGCGCGGCCCGTCCGTCGAGTATGTGGAGGAGTTTGACAGGGCCGAGACCGTGCGGAACCTCTTTTACCTTGCGGAGCTTGACATGCGCGAGCTCGAGGAGGTAAAGTCGAGCCCATCAAAGTGCATAAAGCTGCTCAACGCCGCAAGCAACAGGCTGACGGCCCGGCTCAACCCCGCCTGGAAGGGGGACCCGATACGGGTAGACCTCCGGTACAACCCCGGCAACATCATGAGCGTCGTCATGTCCGACGTGCACCACGACGGCACCGTCACCAACACGGGGCTGCTCAGCCGCCGCGCCGAGGGGTTCAAGTGGACGTTCTCGTTCATCGTCAACTTTGCGGCAGAGACGCAGCGCGCCGAGCTAAAGGAGGCCATACTGCTGCTTGACGAGCCGGCCAGGAACCTGCACCCGACGCAGCAGATGGGGATCTCGGACCTGCTGCGCAGCCTGGCAGGATCCAACCAGGTGCTCTACGCGACGCACTCGCCGTTCATGATATTCGACTATACGCCGGGCAACCTGCTGGTCGTCGAGCTGGACAAGAGGAGGCACCTGAGCCGGATATTCTACGACTATTGGAACGCCGACGACAAGACGCTCACGCCGATACTGTACGGGCTCTCGAGGGGGCTGGTCGAGTCGATAGTGGACCGCGAGATAGGGACCAACTCGAGGCCGGTCATCATAGTGGAGACCATGTCGGATGCCATGTACCTCAACGCGTTTGACAGGTTCCTCCAGGACCCGAACATATCGATGAACCCGCTCAACGTGGTGGCCGCCTACAGCAAGAACTCCGTCCTGCCGCTTGCCATATTCTACAGGAGCCACGGGTACAGGACGTTCGTGCTGCTTGATGACAGCGACGGCTCGGCCCAGATATCTGCGCAGCTTGCATCAAACGGGTTCCACCAGGCCCAGACCGTCTTCTTTGAGAGGGACGGCAAGCGCCTCGAGTCCATAGAGGACTATATCCTGCCGGACGACTACCTCCACGTGGTAAACCAGACGTACGAGGTGAGGCTCCGGCGGGAGGGGTACTCGAGGCTCTCGATGAGGGACGTGGACGCGGCGCCGGGCGGCGGGATCATCGCCAGGCTCGAGAGGATCTGGCGCGAGCACGCGGCGGACGGGTGGGGCGAGTTCGACCGGGTCGACATGACAAGGTACATCTGCGAAAAGATAGCGCTCGAGGACGCCTCCTTCCTATCTGACAGGACCCGGGACAGGTTCAGGTCGCTGTACCGGCTCATAGCGGAGAGGATAAGGCAGCACCAGAGCGCGGCCCAGGAGATCCCCGACAGGCTCCGGCGCGAGAAGGACGCTCCCTAGGTTTATGTTGGAGGCGGGTGCCCCCGCGACATGGAGCATCCCGCCGCGCTGGCGGCAGTACTGGCCCTGGCCGCCGCGCTGGCTGTGCCCGCCGCCCACGCGGAGGTCTCCGTGGCCGGCGCCAGCGGCAGCACCATCCTGCTGGACGTGGCCGCGGGGACGACGGGCGTCAGCATCTGGCTGCCCGAGGGCAGCTCGTTCACCGAATGCAAGGCCGTCGCCGGGTGGGAGTGCTCGCTTGCCGGCGGGACGGCAGAGTTTGCCTCGTCCGGGATGTCAGGCGGCAAGCTTGCAGTCATTACCGATGCGCCCGTCACCGAGTTCTACTGGAGCTCGTCGGGGCCCGGCGGCGACGCGGGGCCGTCCACGCACAGGCTCGGCGGCGCGGCAGAGCCCGAACCCGAGCCGGAGCCTGATCCGGAGCCTGATCCTGAGCCGCGCGACGAGACGCCCGCAGAGCCGCCCGCGCCGGCCGGCCCGTCCCCATCGTTCCGGGTAATACCTGCCTCCACCAGCGCCGGCGGCGCCATCCGCGTTGTGGGCGAGCACCTGGAGCCGTCTACCCGGTACGACCTCTACATAGACCGCAGGCCTGTGGGCACGTTCACATCCGACGGGTCCGGGTACTTTGCCGGCACGTCCGTCGTGCCGCGCGGCGCGTCGGGGATCTCTGGCATGGAGCTGCGCGGCGCCGACGGGGTGCTGGAGGGCGAGATCCGGATAGGGGAGGGCAGGAGGCAGGCTCCCTCGTGGGACGTCTCGGCGTCCGCGGATCCGGCGGTGGCCGGCCGCGGCGAGCAGGTGTCGCTGTCGGGCACGGCCGCGCCCGGGTCCCGCGTCACGATAGACGTGGCAGACCCGCGCGGGATCCCGACGTGGTCGCTCGTTGCAGGGACGGGGCCGGACGGCCGCTGGTCTGCCGATCCGATACATCTTGGCTTTGACGCCCCGTTCGGTACCTACGTGGCGGCCGTCACCGACGGCGAGGTGCACGCGGCCGCGACCTGGGCCGTCGCCACCGACAGCGTGATGGACCTCCACGTAAGGGACGACGTGGTGCCGCCGGGCGGCACGCTCGTCTTTTACGGGACTGCCATGCCCGGCGAGGAGCTGGTGCTCGCAGTAGAGGGGCCGGCCGGCACCAAGGTGAGCGCCGAGGTGCTCGTCCCCGACGCGAACGGGACGGTCCTCTACGAGTACGCGACGCCGCCGGGCGGCCCCGGGGGCCCGTATACCCTGGTCGCCACGCAGGCGGGGCAGACGGGGTTCGTCCACGCGTACTCGGGGGAGCGCGACGAGATCTACCTGAACCTGGAGCTTGACCGCGGCACGTACTCCCGCGGCGAGTCGGCGCGGGTCTCCGTCTCCGGCGAGCCGGGCGGCTCTGTCAACCTGGTGATGATAGGCGAGAAGGGCGGGCAGGGCGGCATAAAGCACGAGTCGGCCATCAGGCTCGGGCCGGAGGGGACGGCCGTGCGCGAGGTGGATCTGGGCCCCGAGTTCACGCCGGGCACGTATATAGCGCGGCTCAGCAAGGGCAACGTCATAGACGAGGAGGTGTTCGGGGTGGACCTCGCGTTCAAGAACGCTCGGCTCTCGATAGGGCCCGTCGACGAAGAGTACGCTCCGGGCGAGCAGATCCTCATAAGGGGCAGCACGTTTGACAGCAACGGGCTGTGCAGCGGGACGGCGGCCAACATACTGATTACCGTGAGGCTGGTGGACCCGCGCGGGGTGGTCGAGAGGCAAAAGCACACGTTCATCGACGGCAACTGCGGCCTCATAGACAGGACGTTCGGGATCCCGGAGGACGCCGAGCTTGGCACGTGGAAGATCGTCTCGAACATCAGGGGCGAGGTGCTCCGGTCCGGCCTCGACATCTTTACGAACAGGACTGCGGCGGCGGAGGCCGCCCCTGTCCCAGAGTCGTATGACGGGTGCGTGCCGGCGACGGATCTTGGCAAGCTGGTGCTGCTTGCGTGCCGGATAGGGATCGGCGGGGACAACGTAGAGCCCGTGCTGCGCTTGGTCGACAAGGACGGCAATATAGTCTGGCAGGAGGGCACGCCGCTGGTCGACGAGATATTCGAGAAGGTGGGGGCCGAGGAGATATTCAGGTACGTGGACGCGGACCCCGTCAATAGGGAGCCGATCGTGCCCGACTGTAGGTGCAAGCTGGATGAAGACACCAAGCCCCTCAACACATGGCCCCCTGCCCTAACCGTGCCCAAGGAATGCAAGGCGAATGCCACACCTTCGCCATCCAACAGGACCGGGGATCTTCTGCTGGACCTCGGCGGCATCGAACTTGTATCGTGTCCGCATGGCGTGATGTACAAGGACCCCGTGCCGTCGTGCACCGGCGGGTATGACGGCCAGACCAGGGTAAGGCCCAACGCCACCGTCGACACGGACGTGGTCGGCAGGCAGGTGATCCTCTACGAGTGCGACGACCGCTGGGGGGCCGCCGTCAACGCGACCCGCACGGTGGTGATCATCGACGCCACGCCCCCCGAGATCCGCCTCACCGGGCGGCACGTGGACGAGCACTTTTTGAACAACGCGTACGAGGATCCGGGGGCGACGTGCCTTGACGCGGCCGACCCGAACCCGGTGATCCGCACGTTATCGCTGCTCAACATCGCCAAGCTGGGCGAGCACAAGATACTGTACCGGTGCACCGACGCGTCGGGCAACTTTAAGGAGGCGACGCGGACCGTCAACATCCTGGACCCGTGCGACATCAACAGCTACAAGAAGGGCAGGGACGGCAACATCGGGCGTAACATCATCGGGTGCGGCAAGGACAACAGGGGGGCCGGCGGCGGGGCGACCCTCATCGAGTCGCCGTTCCGCGTGGTCGGGGACGGCGAGGACCTGCTGGTCCACCTGGAGGAGCGGCGCGGGGCCGGCACGTCGAGGCTGGTGGACATCGTGGTGTCAGGCGCCCTCGGCGGGGCCGAGATCGTCATAGTCCACGAGAGCGGGGCAGAGGTGCAGCGGCAGATCGTCTCGGGGCCGGGCCACGAGGCCACGTACACGTGGCTCGTGGACAGGCACATGGAGCCGGGCGCGTACATGATAACGGCCTACCACGGGGGGCGCTCGGCCGATGCCGAGTACCACATACCGCTCGAGTACGCGTCCTGATCGGGTCATCTAGTGCCGGGTCCCTCAAAGCGGCAGGGCCCTGACGGCCGCGGGAGGCGCATGCCCCGGCGCTAGGCGGTCGGTGAACGCGCCGCCCAAGTACTAGGCAGGGTACGCCGGGCTCACCAAGTGGGCGGTGGGCCTTGAGACGGGCGGGTGCTAGCCGTGGAGCCAGCCCCCATCCTGGCCCCATCGCCGGCCAAGCGGCGCCGGTGGCATATGAGGCATCCTTGTGCCGGTGCGGCGCCCGTGCGGATCGGCGCCACGCGCCTGCCCGCCCGGTCCAAGGGGGGCCCGGCACCCGGCGGGGCGGTGCCGCGTATTTAACCCCCCTATGCCCCCACGAGGGATCCCCCCCGCTAGAGATATAACGAGCGGCCCGGGGGGCGGCCCCGTGTCGGCACCCCCCTGGCTCCAGGAGCAGCTTGCAAAGCTCCAGCAGGCCCAGCAGAACCTCCAGGGGATAGTCTCGCAGAGGCAGCACCTCGAGATGGAAAAGGCAGAGACGGCAAGGGCGTCAGAGGAGCTGGAAAAGGCCCCCGACGACGCGGCAGTCTACAAGCACGCCGGCCCCGTGCTGGTAAGGTCCACAAAGAAGGAGCTTGCCGAGGAGCTGGCAGAGAGGCGGGAGATGGCAGAGACCCGGGCAAAGGTGCTAGAAAAGCAGGAGGCCCGCGTAAAGGAGGATCTCAAGGAGCAGGAGGAGAAGATCTCATCCATGATAAAGGGCCAGTCCGCGGGCAGCACGTGAGTTGTCCGGCATATCCGGGCTCCGGATAATCGCCGACGAGCGCGAGCGCAAGAGCGGGATACCTGCCCTGCTTGCAAAGGCCGGGCTGGCCCTCGAGGTCCGGACCCTGCCCGTAGGCGACTATATCGTGGGTCCTGAGACTGCCGTCGAGAGGAAGAGCGTCAGGGACCTGGTGTCCTCCGTGTTTGACGGCCGGCTCTTTGACCAGTGCAAGAGGATGCGCGAGTCATTCGAGGTGCCCCTCCTGGTGGTGGAGGGGGACCTCATGGACGTCTCCAAGATAACGGAGAACCCGATGATATTCTACGGCGCGCTCGCGTCCGTGGCACGCGACGAGCGCATACCCGTGCTGCCGACCCCGAGCGCAGAGCACACGGCAAAGCTGCTCGCCATGCTTGCCTTCAAGGGAGGCCGCCGCGGCCCGTACATCAAGAAGGCAAGGAGGCGGGACGACCTGCCGGGGCAGCAGCTTGCCGTCCTTGCCAGCCTGCCGGGGATCGGCGGGGTGCTCGCCCCGCGGATGCTAAAGCGGTTCGGTGCCCCGGCGCGCGCAATGTCGGCGTCGGTCTCCGAGCTTGCCCGTGTCGAGGGGATGGGGGCGGCCCGGGCCGCCCGGATCCGGCGCGTGCTTGACTCCGGCGGGGAGGGGAGCACCGGGCAGTCAAAGCTCTAGCCCCGGGGATCGCGCGGCCCGCGCCCCGTACGGGGGGCCGAGGGCCCCCCGCGCCGCGGTGCCTCCCGGCCTGCATGGGGCCGCCCCGCGCACGCCGCCCCCGGATGCCGCGCGCATGCCCGGACCGCCCCCCTTCCCCCGGGGCGCGGCGGCACGGGCCCGTTCGGGGAGCCCATGGCGTGTCCCATGGCGCGGCGCCGGAGGGGGCCGGACGCGCCGCATGGCTACCGTTATATTCAAAATCCGGGGGGCGCGCCCGATGGGCCTTGCGACCAGGGTGGCCGGGATTGATCTGGCGGGGCCCGCGATGCTCGCCTCCGGCATACTGGGCATCTCGATGGACGTCTTTAGGCGCCTGCTTGACTCGGGGGCGGGCGCCGTCGTCTCAAAGTCGCTGAGCGCAGAGCCGCGCGAGGGGTACCCCAACCCCACCATGGCAGAGGCGGCCGGCGGCTGGCTCAACGCCGTCGGGCTCTCAAACCCCGGGGCCCCAAACTTTGCCAATATGATGAGGGGGGCCCCCGGCGTGCCCGTGGTGGTGAGCCTCGTGGGCTCTGACCCGGACGAGTTCGTCTCGATGGCCCGCCTCTTTGAGGGGCTCGAGGTGCCGGCGTTCGAGCTGAACCTCTCGTGCCCGCACGTCGAAAAGGTGGGCCTCGAGGTAGGCGACGACCCCGAGCTGGTCTCGCGGATCGTGCGATCGCTAAAGGGGGCCGGCGTCCGGGTGATAGCAAAGGTGGGGCTTGGCAGCTCCGACTATCTTGGGACCGTGCGCGCCGCAGAGGACGCCGGCGCCGACGCGGTCACGGCGATAAACACGGTGCGCGCAATGTCGATCGACGTGCACTCCGGGCGCCCCGTGCTCAGCAACGGGTTCGGCGGCCTCTCCGGCCCCCCCATACGCCCGATAGCCGTGCGCTGCGTCCGCGAGATAACGTCGAGGCACGAGATACCGGTGATCGGGTGCGGCGGCGTCTCGTGCTGGGAGGACGCGGCAGAGTTCCTGCTGGCCGGCGCGTCGGCCGTCCAGGTGGGGACGGCCGCCGGCGGCAACCCCGGGATATTCGCCGAGATAAACTCCGGGATATCCTCGTACATGGAGCGGCGCGGGTACTCTGAGATATCGGAGGTGCGGCGCGCTGCGTAGGATGGTGCGCGTCACCGGCGTGGCCGACGAGACGCCGACCGTGCGGACCATCAGGTTCGAGGACCCCGGGATGGCCGCCGCCCTGCCCGGCCAGTTCGCGATGGTCTGGGTGCCCGGCGGCGGCGAGCTCCCGATGAGCGTGATGGCAGGCGATCCGGGCGGAGCCGCGTTCACGGTGAGGCGGCACGGCCCGGCATCGACGGCGCTGTACGGGGTCGACCGGGGGGACCTCATCGGCGTGCGCGGCCCGTACGGCAACACGTTTGACGTGCGGGAGGGGCGGCTGCTGCTTGCCGGCGGCGGCACCGGCATGGTCCCGATGATGCGCCTTGCCATGCGCGTGGCAGACCCGTCCCGGGTGGTGATCCTGATGGGGGCAAGGACCGCCCCGGAGGTGATCTTTGAGCGGGCCGCCGCGGCCCTGGGCGAGGTCGTCATATCGACTGATGACGGGAGCCGGGGCGAGGAGGGCACGGCGGTCGACGCGGCCCGCCGGCTGCTCGGGTCGGGCCGGTTCTCGGCCGCCTACGTGTGCGGGCCTGAGCCGATGATGGCCGGGATCGTGGCAGAGGCCCGGTCCCGGGGGGTGTTCGTCCAGGCGAGCATCGAGAGGCCGATGAAGTGCGGGGTCGGGATCTGCGGCAGCTGCTGCATGGGGGACCGCCTGGTCTGCTCGGATGGGACCGTCTTTGACGGGGACCGGCTGGCCGCGACCGGCGAGTTCGGGGCGATCTACCGGGACAAGGCGGGGATCGCCCGCAGATACTAGCAAGGTTTAAAACAAAACCGGGGCCGCCCCCCGGGGTAATGGCAGCGCCGAGGATCGTGCTCACCGCGGATCGGACCCTCATGTCCCCGTACCGGGGGCTCTCACTGGCCACCTTCTTCGGGTGCGCCCCCGCGGTAGACCCCAACCGGGACAAGGGGAGCCTCCTCTACAAGATCCTCGGCAGGCAGGTGACCCCCAAGATCCTCTTTGACTTTATCTGCAACTATATCCCGCATACGAACGGGGTGGCCGACTATGCCCCCTACGGGCTGCGAAAGCTAGAGGCGGGGCTGCTCCGGGACGGGTTCTCGAGGGAGGACGTGGTGGTGGCCCACCCCGACCACATTGAAAAGTTCATCGGCCCCTCGACCGAGGTCGTCGGCACCTACGAGATGGACCCGCTCGGCATGGGGCCCGTCACCATGACGTTCACCTACGGGAGGCGGCAAAAGTCCTACGACGAGTTCTACAACGAGGAGCTGCACCGCAGGATAAAGGCAGCAAAGGAGAGGACCGGCAGCAAGGCCAAGGTGATATCGGGCGCGTCGGGCACCTGGCAGTACAACTATGACCCGGCAAAGATAGGCGAGTTCGGCATATACGCGATCCTGGAGGGCGAGATGGGCGGGATAGCCCCCGAGATCGACGGGCACGCCGGCAGGTTCTTCAACTATCTTATCAACGGCGACTTTGAGAACATGGACCCGTTCCGCAAGAGGAAGGACTTCCAGGTGAACATCAAGGAGTTCGAGAGGGAGGGCAAGAAGATCCACGGCCGGTTCGTCAACTTTTGGGACCGGCCCGACCTCGAGGAGATACCGGACATCGTGGAGCCGAGCATGCACGGCATGATAGAGGTGATGCGCGGGTGCGGGCGCGGGTGCAAGTTCTGCGATGTCACGCTGCGCTCGCTGCGGTACTATCCGCCGGAGAAGGTAAAGCGCGAGATAGAGGTGAACATGAAAAAGGGCGGCTCAAAGTCGGCCTGGGTGCACAGCGACGACATATTCGTGTACGGGATGGACCCGCGGACGGCAAAGGGGATGGAGCCCAACCGCGAGGCGCTAGAGGAGCTCTTCACGGCGATAATGTCGACGGGCGTCGAGCATACCAACCCGACGCACGGCACGCTTGCGGGCGCCATCGCCGATGAGCGCCTGCTGCCGAGCCTCTCGAGGATCATGCGCGCCGGCCCCGACAACATGATCGGCGTGCAGGCCGGCTTTGAGACGGGGAGCCTGCGGCTCATCGACAAGTACGCCGACCGCAAGCTGGCCCCCTACGCCCCGGAGGAGTGGCACTGGGTCGTAAAGGAGGGCGTAAAGTCGATGAACGAGAACTATTGGATACCGGCGTTCACGCTGATAATGGGCCTTGACAACGACGAGCAGCCGGAGGACTCGTGGGAGACGATCCGCCTGATAAACGAGCTCGAGCGGGAGCAGCCGGACTCGATGTTCACGGCGACGGCCCTCACGTTCGTGCCCATCGGGCTGCTCGAAAAGTCCGAGTTCTTCAACATCGGCAACGAGATGACGTCGGCCCAGCTGGGCGTCCTCTACAAGACCTGGCAGCACAACTTCAAGTACGGGATACAAAAGTTCATGACGAGGACGGGGGCAAAGGGCCCGAGGAGGTACTTTTTCAACGCGATCGCAAGGTCGCTCGGCGGGGTCCCCCTCGGGGCCATGGAGCGGTACGCCCGGCGCAAGGGCCGCGACTATGAAAAGGTCATCGAGGAGGTAAAGGCCCGGTACTGGTAGGGTGATGGATTTGCAGTACATAAAGTCTAAAATTATTCGGATTCGATTAAATCCCGGTGGTAGGTTCTTGCATACATGTTGTACTAGAACACTTGAAAGTTCTATGATTCGCGAACAGGTGGAGATTCAAGTTGGTATCTAAAAACGCGCCCCCCCCCCCCGAGAGCTTTCAAAAGGAACTATGGATGTTGTAAGTGAGAAATTGGCTTCACTTAAACAAATACTCCCAGAATGTTTTTCCGAGGGAGAACTTGATATAGACAAGCTACGTCTGGTCATAGGCCAGGCTCCAAACTCTGAAGACGAACGATATGCTTTTTCTTGGTCTGGACGTAGTGAGACTTTTAGAAACATACAAAGTTCGGGTAAAGGCACGCTCATTCCAGACAAAAAGGAATCTGTAAACTTTGAGAACACCGAAAATATCTTCATTGAAGGTGAGAACTTGGAAGTGCTTAAACTTCTCCAGAAATCATATTTTGGCAAGATAAAGATGATATACATAGATCCACCATACAACACTGGCAAGGATTTCATATACAAAGATAATTTTCACATCAATAGTAAGTTTTACACGGAACAAACAGGACAATCAAAAGATGGAATTAAGCTTACATCCAATATGGAAACATCAGGTAGATTTCATTCTGATTGGATGTCATTTCTTTATTCACGCTTATATTTGGCTCGAAATCTACTTACAAGCGATGGTATCATTTTCGTATCTCTTGATGACAATGAAGTTCATAATATGCGATTAATTATGGATGAAATATTTGGCGAAGAAAATTATATAGCTAGTTTAGTCTGGGAAGGTGGAAGAAAAAATGATGCAAAGTTCATATCTGTATCACATGATTATATATTATGTTATGCTGTAGATTATGGATTATTACGGGAAAATAATGTAACCTGGAGGCTACGTAAAGACGGCCTTGATGAAATATATAATAAAGTTGATAGCCTAAAAAATAATCATAAAAATGACTATAAAAAAATTACAGAAAAACTTCGTAAATGGTATTCAAATCTTGATAAAAAAGATCCTGCATGGCAACATAGACACTACAAATATGTAGATAAACATGGTGTATTCTTCGGAGGGGATATTTCATGGCCTGGGGGCGGTGGACCCTGCTATGAAATATTACATCCAACAACAAAAAAGCCAGTTAAAATTCCTTCACATGGCTGGAGATATCCAAATAAGTGCAAGATGCTTGATGAAATAAAAAAAGGAAACATATTGTTTGGTGACGATGAAAATAGTGTGCCGTGCATAAAAAGATACCTTCACAATGTAGAGGATCAAGTACTAGGAAGTGTGATATACAAAGATCGGCGTAATGCTAGAAGACAATTAACTAAAATAATGGGCGCTGATATATTTGATAATCCAAAAGATCCTGATATATTGCAGAACCTTATTCGTGCATGTACTGCAAGTGATGACATAGTTATGGATTTTTTTGCAGGATCTGGAAGTACGGCACAAGCAGTATTAAATCAGAATCTAGAAGACGGGCAAAATCGTAAATTCCTGTGTGTTCAAATTGATGAAATTACACCTAAGGGTTCTATTGCTAGACGTCAGGGTTATGAAACTATTTCCAAAATTGCAAAAGAACGCCTTCGAAGAGTGGTCCATGGATTAGCAGATAAGTCTGGGGTTAATTCGAATTTAGATCTTGGGTTCAAAATATTCAAACTTAGAAAATCACACTATCGCATATGGAATGATTATGAAGGAAGTAATCTAAAAAAACTTCAAAAGCAGATGAATTTGTTTAAAACTCCTTTGATAACTGGTTATCAAGAAATTAATGTCATCTATGAGTGTATTATTAAAGAAGGTCTTAGTTTGAATAGTATTGTAAAAAAAGCATTTAGTAATCCAAATATTGTATATCAAATAGTTGACAAAAGAAATTTTTACATATGTCTTGACAAGAATATTAAAATGTCGTCTATTGAAAAACTTAGTCTTTCAAATGATGACATTTTCATATGTCTTGAAGCCGCTTTAAATGACGCTCAGAAAAAAAATATTTCCATGATCTGTAAGCTTAGGACGGTATAATAAATGCAATTCAAATTTTATTCCGATCTAGATTTTCAGAATGATGCTGTAAATTCTGTAATAAATATATTCAGGTCGCAGAAGTTAATCAAAAATGAATTTCAGATGATTCCAGAAGATGCCATAGTTCCAAACATAATGTTAATCAATAATACACAAATTATGGAAAATCTTACTGAAATCCAGAGATCTAATAAAATACCTGTATCTAAAAATATATCTGGAAAAAATTTTTCAATTGAAATGGAAACTGGAACCGGAAAAACATATGTATACTTGAAAACAATATTTGAACTATCTAAACAATACGGGTTGAAAAAATTTATAATCGTTGTTCCATCAGTTGCAATACGAGAGGGCGTTCTTAAAACACTTAATATTACCAAAAACCATTTCAGAAATATCTATGGTAATATTCCATATAATTATTATCAATATGATTCTAGAAAAATAAATAAAATACGTGATTTTGCACGTAGTCAGACAATTGAAATAATGGTTATCACAATTGACTCATTTAACAAAGATCATGCTGTTATGCAACAGGAACGTGATCGATTACGTGGCAAAAAACCAATTGAACTTGTACGTAAAACAAATCCTATTTTAATTTTAGATGAGGCACAAAATATGGAAACACCATTGGCTAAAAAATCTCTTGAAAATTTACATCCTTTATTCACACTGAGATATTCTGCAACACATAGAAAACGTTACAATTTAGTATATAGTCTTAATCCAGTTGATGCATATAATAGACAATTAGTAAAAAAAATTGAGATCTCATCGATTACTAAAAATGATCATAACCGACCATTTATACGATGTAATGAAATAATTGCAACTTCTAGGGGAATAAAGACTCAGTTAACACTAGAAAAGAAAATTGGTGCACGTTTTAAACAGAAATCTATTATTGTGAAACATGGTGATGATTTATCAGTAAAGTCACACAACAAAAAATATTCTGGCTTTGTAATAAATGAAATTAATGATAGACAAAAATTTATTAAATTTACGAATGGGATAAAAATAAAGCAGGGTGAAAGTAAAGGTGACGATTATGAAGAAATAATGAAAATACAAATTGATCAAGCTATTCGAGAACATTTTTTCAAATATAATGCCCTAAAGAAAAAAGGCATTAAGCCCATATCGCTATTCTTTATTGATCATGTTGATAATTATAAATCTAAAAATGGATTTATTAGGATTGCATTTGAAAAATCATTTAACAAACATAAAAAACAACATGCGGATTTTAAAAATCTCCGAGCCAATCAAGTTCATAGTGGATATTTTTCGACAAAAAAAACTGATAAATCTATACAAAAAGATAATGTGGCATTTGATCTGATCATGAAAAACAAAGAACGACTTATGTCTTTTGACGAACCCGTTTCATTTGTATTTTCACATTCAGCTTTAAGAGAAGGATGGGATAACCCCAATGTATTTAACATATGCACACTTAATCAAACTTATTCTGAAATTAAAAAAAGACAAGAAATTGGACGTGGTATGAGACTTCCAGTTGACAATGCTGGTAAAAGAATTGTTGATGAAGAACACGTTTTGACCGTAATCGCAAATGAAAGTTATGAAGACTATGTGTCAAAATTACAGAAAGAATATCAGGATGAATATGGTGATAAATTTGTAGGAATTACACCATCTGATGCACGAAAAAGAACAACACTTACCATGAAAAAAGGATATGAGCTTAATCCTGAATTTAAAGAAATTTGGTCAAAAATATCAAAAAAGACCAAATATTGTGTAGAGATTGACAGTAATAAGCTTATCAAAGATTGTATCAAAGAAATTAATAAAATAAGTGTGGATAAAATAAAAATTAAAATTCAAAAAGTCAGCCTATCTCTTAAATCCAATGAAGGGATACAGACTCAATTCATAGGTGAAGGTAGTGAAAAATTAAATCATTGTTTCCCTATTCCAAATGTTATAGAACAGATTTCAACTGAAACTAACCTAACTAGAACCACAATTGTGAAAATACTTCTTAGAATTAAAAACTTAAATTTAATATTTAATGATCCACAAGAATTTATTTCATCCTGTATTATTATAATACAAAAAAAACTTTCTGATATGTTAGTAAATGGCATTAAATATATTCATGTCGATGAATGGTATGAAATGAAACTTCTTAATGGCATTAAAACATACAAAGGTATGATTGTCCCTGCAAATAAAACAATTTATTCAGAAGGCGCTGTTGTTGATTCACAGATTGAATCAGAATTTGCTAAGGCACTTGATAATATGAATAACGTAAAATTATTCATAAAATTACCTCGTCAATTTATCGTTCCAACTCCTATAGGAGAATATAGTCCTGACTGGGCAGTTGTTATTGATGATACTGATCAATTTGGTAATGCACATGAAAGAATGTATTTTGTTGCAGAAACAAAAGGCAGTACTGATTTAGATCAACTTCGTGATATAGAAAAGAGAAAAATTAATTGTGCTAAAAAACATTTTGAGTCATTAGGTGTAAAATATAAAGCGGTTAAAACTGCAACTGAAATACTGAATTAATAATTTTATAAATTGTTAAAAATCTAAAGTATTCTTAATTTACATGTCATTGAGATATTTGTTTTTTGACTATCAGTTAATGCAATATCAAGACATACAAAAATATCTTCAGATGAAAAATTTAACGTTGTAATTGTTGAATCACTTATGGTTTTATCTAAACAAATATGAAGTATTTTTTCTCCTTTAATTTTATATACAATGTTTGGTTTTTTCAGTATCTGTTTAATTTTACAATTTAATTCAAGCCCTTCTTTTAAAATGCATTCATATATAACATCCATATCATTATATTTTGCTACAAGTGAATTTTTAAATAATTTCATCTGTTTCTTTAGATTTGTTGTATCTTTACCATTGTAATCATTCCATATGCGATAGTTAGATTTTGCAAGTTTAAATACTTTGAGACCATATATTGAATTTTTATCATTTTTTTTGATTTGCGAGTTATTGATTACTCGGCGTATCCTTTCCTTAGCGATTTCAGATATGTTTAATGGTTTTTTTATTTTTTTTAAAAATTCTACTGTATTTTTGTTTTGTTGATCTGCTTCATCGATTATTTCTGGTATTTGGATACAAATAAATTTTCTATCGCCTATTTTCTCACTTGATTCAATAATTGCATGGGCTGTTGTCCCAGAACCTGCAAAAAAATCAAGTATAATATCTCCCTTTTTTGTAGATATCTGAATCATTCTTTCTATATATGGTAATGGCTTTGCTGTGTCAAATATCTGTGTACCAAATATTTTTTTAATTTCATCAGCAGCATTAGCCGTGTTTGATGTGTCGTCCCACAGCGTTTCGGGTATTACACCTTTATGTTCACTTAAAAAATGTTTTCTGTAAATTTTATCTCCTTTGATTATTAATCTATTATCTTCGTCCAATTTTTCCAGTGATTCTTTATTATACAACCATTTTCTTTCTGAGAATACTCTACCAGTTTTGCTTTTAAATTCAAATTTTGAACCTCCTTGATTCCCACGCGACCATACCCCTAATTCTCTGTATGGTCCACGATGATCCCCATGATCTTTGTATTGACTCAATGTTTTTTTATCAACTAATTTCAGTCTTGAAATCTCTACATTACTTTTATTTTTTGCATATACAAGCAAGTACTCATGTGATTTACTGAAATATTTTGCTGAATTGTCACTACCTCGTTTTCTTTTCCATATGATATTAGCCAGCTGATTATTCTCACCAAATATCTCATTGAGTATTAGTATTAAATTATGGACCTCATTATCATCAATACTTACAAATATTATTCCATCGTCTTTTAAAAGATTTCGTGCTAGATATAATCGTGGATAGATAAATGATAACCAATTTGAATGAAATCTACCATATGTTTCTAAATTTGTAGTTAATTTTATACCACTTTTTGACTGGCCACTCTGTTTTAGATACTCATTTATTCCATCTTGAAAATTATCTTTGTATATGAAATCTTTGCCAGTATTATATGGTGGATCTATGTATATCATCTTTATCTTACCAAAATATGATTTTTGTAGTATCTTGAGTACCTCGAGATTTTCACCCTCGATGAAAATATTTTCTGTATTATCAAAGTTTACTGACTCTTTTTTATCTAAAACCAGCGTGCCTTTGCTTGGGCTTTGTATGTTCTTCATGGTTTCACTCCTTCCCGACCAGGAAAAAGTATACTTTTCGTCGTTAGAATCAAGCGTCTGGCCTATGGTTAGACGTAGTTTATTAATATCCAATTTTCCTTCAGAAAAACATTCTGGAATAACCTGCTTGAGCTGGGCCAGTTTTTCACTCACTATGTCTGGTGCTGCCTTTGAAACCTTCTCGGGGGGGGGGCGTGCCTTCTAGACCTCATCACAGATCCACCTGCGGCCAAATCGTCTAATTTATGTGTGCTTTAACCCATCCCCGCATGGGCTATCCCGGCATCGTGCCTAGATCCCAGAAAATCCAACCCAAATATATAAATCTGCGTGGTCTTGACGCTGTCTCATGGCAACCCACGGTTCCATAACAAAGGCAGGCAAGGTTCGGGGTCAGACCCCAAAGGTCGAGGGCCGCAAGATAGTAGGCACCAACTCGAGCGTCCGCAACAAGGGCAACTTCAAGAAGAGGTTCCTCCTCGGTAGGTACCCGGGGCAAAACAAGCCCGGGCAGCGAAGGCGCAGGAGGTAGGCCCAGCGGGGCCCCCGCACCACCGCGTTGACCGCCCGATCCGGCCCACTCTTGAGGCCTCCGGGTGCGGCGCCGTATGCCGGCGGGGGATGGGGCCCGCCAATACCATAGATCAAATAAATAGGTGTGACACCAGAGCCCCCCCATGAAGACAAAAGTCACAGTCTCCATGGAGCAAGACATCTACAGGTGGCTAAAAGCCTGCGTAGATGACAAGAGGTTCGCACACGTCAGTCATGGCGTAGAGTACTGCGTGCACAAGGTGAAGGAGGGCGACCTCCGGGATTGACTCGGACGCGCGGCCTAGGCCGCCATAGGGCCACCGGCCCGGCAATGCAAAGGCGCGGGGGCAGCCCCGCAAGCCAGGACGTAGGAACCGCCCCCACGGGGCGGCAGAGGGCCTCTGGCCCGGCAATGCAACGGCACGGGGGCGACCCCGTAAGCGATGATACCGGACACGTCCCCACGGGACGACCAAGGGCCCGCGGGCCCAACACACTAGAGGCGCAGGGAGGTGAGGATGAGCGCCACACCGCCGGATATATCCGGCCCGGATCGGAACGGGGGGCCTACTGGCCCCCCGCCTCCGTGCCGGCTATGTTCCTTATTTCCATGACGCCGTCCTCCAATATGGCATAACTTTTCAGCTCCGTGTCTATGCAATAGTGCTCTGTATCGCCGCTCTTGACGTGCCGCACGTCGCCCCTCGTGTGGCCGAATATCTGCCTGGTGCCCGGTATGTCCTCAAACTCTGCATAGTCGCACCACGTCATGCCGCCGACCTCGCCCGTCCCGCCCCTTGACCTTCCGGCAGCAAGGCACGGGCCCGGCGGCATCCTGTCGTCTATTGCGTGCATCTCCCTGTCGGCGCGCCTCAGCGCCTCCTGCGCGTCCCATCCCTCGGCCCTGCACAGCCTGGCGGACAGGCCGGCGTGGCTGCAGAGCCACTCGCCGGCCCAGCAGTATAGGCGCATCCTGTCCCACTCGATCCCCGCCTTTGATATGATCCGCTCCTTTTCGGCCGTGCGCCCGCTGCATGCAAGCTCCGGGTTGAGCGTCATGTACCCGGCGTCGTGGTTGCCAAGCAGGTGCGTCCTGTCCGGCATCCGGACCGACTTTTTGAGCCAGGCGGCCGTCCTCCGCGCCTCCCTCGTCCCGGTGTCAAACCCGTCAAAATAGTCCCCGAGGAATACGACGTGCGCCGGATCCTCGGCGCCGATTATCTGCTCGGCCCTTGCTATCTTGTCGTGTATGTCGGGTATTATCAGGACCCTGCCGTCCGTCGGCACGCGCATGCACCGGGCCCCGCGCCCCCGCTTTTTTAACGTGGCGTCAGGGCATCCGCCTGACGGTGAACCCGTACTCCCTGCAGTTGCGGTAGTGGTTCCTTATCTCGGGGGCCCACCCCTTTCCGGCGTCAAGCAGGTCAAGCGACGCCCTTAGCATCCCGGCCCCGCCGTGCCTTGCGTTCCTGTCGACCAGCAGGCCCCTGAACTCGTCCTGGGGCAGCGAGCCGCTCTTCCTGAGGTTGCAGTCCCGGCACGCGAGCACCAGGTTCCACGCCCCGTCGTCGAATATGTACGACCACGGTATGAGGTGGTCCACGTGGATCAGCCCGTCCTCGAGCCTTGACCCGCAGTAAAAGCAGTGGCGGGCGTGCCCGAGCAGCTCCCTGCGGACTGCGGCAAGCGAGCCCCTGCCCCTCTCCTCCTGCTCTATCTTTGCGACCAGCCTCGGCAGCGAGCCGTTGACCCGCTCCAGGTACTTTGCCCACTCGGCGAGCACCGCCATGGAGAGTATCCGGCGGTTGCCGCGCAGGAACTCTAGCGCCGCGGGCCTGAGCCGGACGACCTTCTCGTCGTCGTCCCAGTCGTAGAACGCCCTCCTCTCGACGGCCCTGCCGCCCTCCATCAGCTTTTGGAACTTTGGGACGACCAGCGACGTCTTGTTCCTCGCGTGCCCGAATACCCCGCGGAGTATCCTGTCCCTTGCATCCCTGACGGCCCCCCCGTCCAGCATGTCGAACCTGCCAGGGGGGCTGCCGCCAAAGACGTCCTTTACGGCGCGCACCGCCACCGGGTCGCGGTTGGGGTAAAAGTCCTGCTTTATCCTGAACTTGCAGGCCTGGTGCCAGTAGTACTCGACGAACTTTTCCGCGAAATACTCGTACGTGATCTCCGTCCCCGCGTCGTGCCTCCCGCAGTGCTCCAGTATGGCCCTCGCTAGCGCGAACTTGTACGTGTTGTTCTTGCTCCCCTTGGACAGTATCGAGACGAACGTCCGCCTCATCTCCTCCTCGGACCTTGGCAGCGGCTCCGGCGCCCGCCTCTCTTTCGTGTCCATCCTGGGGGTCCGCCTGATCCTCGGGACGCTTGCCAGCCTGATTATCCCGAGGCGCCCGCCCCTGCTCCAGTCCTCTATGTGGCCCCGCCGCCTCAGCGACGATATGGCCTGCGCCGTCGCGTTCCCAAAGTCGCTCGTCTTCCTGTCAGGCCCCCAGATATCCGGGTGCAGCTTTAGCATCCGGGCCACCTCCGCGTCCACGTCCCTCTTCCTGTGCCAGACCTCCTCTTTGGCGCGCCCCCTCTGGGTAGGGTCGCCGTGGTGTCTGGCCGTGTCAATCCCGAGCCCCGCGATGGTGCTCCCCCTCCTGCCCAGGACGTCCACTATGGCCCCCGGGATCGCCTCGTAGGGGATGCCGCTGGTGTCCGGCGTCATATGCGGCCCGTCCGGGCGCCGATCCATAAAAGTCGTCTTGAGGGCCGGCGGCCCGCCCGTGGATCTGCCGCGTTTGTCCCCTGCTGACTCCGGCCAGTGCGGGGCCTCCTCGCGGGTGACCTGATCGCCTCCTACATGCCTGATTTTATCGTCCATAGTACTTAAATAGTACCGTACTTTACCCCCGGGCATGACAGACGACCTCAGAATCGACAGTCTTGAAGGAGTCGGTCCTGTGACCACCCGGAAGCTATCTGATGCCGGCGTCCACAGCATCATGGACCTCATAGTGAGGGGCCCTGTGGAGATCGCGGAGATAACCGGGATGGACAAGGACATGGCCGAAAAGACGGTCAACAAGGCAAGAAAGCACCTCGTTGAGGGTGGACAGCTGGCAAAGGACTTTGTCAGCGCGGCCGAGATCTACAAGCACCGCCAGAGCATCGGCAAGATCACGACCGGCACCAACTGCCTCGACACGCTGTTTGACGGCGGGCTCGAGACGCAGGCACTTACCGAGGTGTACGGGGAGTTCGGCTGTGGCAAGACGCAGTTTGCCCACACCATGTCCGTGATGGTCCAAAAGCCAAAGGAGGAGGGCGGTCTGGCCGGAAGCGTGCTGTACATCGATACAGAGAACACGTTCCGTCCCGAAAGGATCGTCTCCATCGCAAAGGCGCACGGCATGGATCCCGAGAGGGTCCTTGACAGGATCATAGTCGCGCGCGCCTACAACAGCGCGCACCAGGTCCTGATCCTCGAGGAGGCGGGCACGGTCATCAAGGAGAACGACGTAAAGCTCATCGTCGCAGACTCGGCGGTGGGACTGTTCCGCTCCGAGTACCTCGGACGCGGGACGCTCTCTGCAAGGCAGCAGAAGCTCAACCACTTCGTCCACCTCCTGTCCCGCATCGCGGAGACGTACAACTGCGCCGCCATAGCGACGAACCAGGTCATGGCATCGCCGGACATCTTCTTCGGCGATCCGACAAGGCCCATAGGTGGAAACGTAGTTGCTCACACGAGCACCTACCGCATCTACTTCAAAAAGTCGGGCAAGAAGCGGATCGCCAGGATGGTGGACAGCCCGCACCACCCGGAGGAGGAGGTAATCTTCGCCCTGGGCGAGGCGGGAGTGATCGACCCCGAGGAGGCCGACAAGAAGGGGGCCAAAAAGGCCGCCAAAAAGCCGGCATCCAAAAAGGCAGACGAGGCACCGGCGGCACCGGCCGCCGCGCCCGCAACGGAGGCAAAGGATCCGCCTACCGGGACGGGCACGGCCGGAGCAAAGCCGGGCGCCAAGGGGGCGGCAGCCCCCGATGATGCCGATCCCATAGAGGGGTAGCACCCCCCTTTTTCCATTTTTTCAACGCCCGTGCCGCGCCGGCGGCTTGGATCTTGCAGCCAAGCATGTAATATCTGCTGGATCCGGCCGCCACTCGGCGCGCCGCCCCGGCACCGCGGTGGCGTAGGCGGCCGGGATGGCGGGCGCCGCGGCCGGGCCGTACCTGCTCCCCCCGGGATCCCGCCGTGGAGGCGGCCCTGGTCTCCTATCTGGGAGCGCCTACCCTTGGACCCACGCGCCGGGGCCGCATCCCCGCCGATCGTGCGAAGAAATTTAAGAAATCCCCCATCCCGCCCGGCGCATGGAGAGGTACCTCCTCCACTTTAGGAACGAGCGGTACGCCCCGGGCGACTCGAGGCGCCTGGTCTACTGGGCCCGCGACCTTGCCTCCAAGATGGACGTCTCGGTCCGCCTGGCCCGCGTCGCCTCGAGGTTCGTCGAGTTCGACGTGGCCGCCCGGGCCGAGGACCTTGACCCCCTCATCAGCGCCCTCTCCCCCATAGGAGTGGTGGACAACGTCCGCCACGTGGTCGAGGAGGAGATCACAAAGGACCAGGGCGTCCGCGACGGCATATCATACTTTAACAGCGAGAGGTACTGGGAGTGCCACGAGGCGCTCGAGGGCGTCTGGAAGCAGTGCTCGGGGCGCGAGAAGGAGATGGTCCAGGGGATAATCCTCGTGGCCGTCGCGTTCGCGCACGCCCAGGAGAACGACGAGTCGATCGGCGTCGGCATGCTGCGCCGCGCCCTTGAAAAGCTCGGCACGTCGCCGTCGACCTACCACGCCATAGACGTTGACCGCATCCGCTCCTGGGCCGTCCGGATGCGGGAGGAGGGCGCCCTCACCCGCTTCCAGATATGAGGCCGAACGCGGTCTCCAGCACGTCGGCGCCGGCTATCCTCCCGATGCCGCCGGCCGCGGCCTGCCGCTCCGTCATCCTCGACGTGCCGTCCCGCCGGACGCCGTCGCCTGACACCACCAGCGGGACCGGCCCGTCGCTGTGCGCCTTTTTGGAGCACGGGGTGGCGTGGTCGGCCGAGACCACCACCGACGTGCCCGGCCCCATGATCCTTACGAGCTCGCCAAAGAACCTCCCGTCTATCTCCTCTATGTTGGCCGCCTTGCCGCGCGCGTCCCCGTCGTGGCCGAACTCGTCGGGGCCCTTGAGGTGCACGTAGACGGCGCCGGCCTCCCTGAGCGCCGAGACTGCGCCGCGCGCCTTTTCCTCATAGTCCTCAAGCCCGCCGGCGCGCACCATCCTCATCCCCGTCGCCCTCGCTATGCCCACCTCGACCGGCATGTCTACCACGCACGCGAACTCCCTGCCGTACCTTGATGACATCGGCTCCACGTCCGGCATCCTGCTCCCCGCGTCCCTCAGCAGTATGCACCCGAGCCTCTTCTTCCCCCCGGCCTCGCGCCTTGCGTTTATCGCGCTCTTCTCCATCACCCTGATGGCGCAGTCCGAGAACTCGTTTACCAGCCTGGCGGCCGCGGAGCCGGCCCCCGACGCCGCCTCGCACCTCCCCACCCTCATGGGCCCGCCGGCCTCCCTCGCTACGCCCATCCCGCCCACGCTGCCGTACGCCGGGTCCGTGTTGGTGATCTCGTGGGAGAGCGGCTCCGGCGCCCTTATCCGGACCGTGACGCGGTGCCCGATGGTGGGCCGGACGGAGACCTCTGTCCCGGGGATCGAGAACCTGGCCCCCTCCTCCACCTCCCTTGCTATCCCCTCGGCGTCCACCCTCTCTATCGTCCTGCCGGCGCGCCTGTCAGTTATCACCCCGTCAGTGATCGTGGCAAAGTTGCCGCGCAGCGCAAGGTCCCCGTCCCTAAAGTCCATCCCTATCCCCATCGCCTCTATCACCCCCCTGCCGGCGTATCCTGACCCCTTGAACCTGTACCCGAGCATGTTAAAGACGGCAATATCCGACTCTGGCGCGATCCCCTCGCCCACCGAGATCACCTCGCCGGACGACCCGTTTGAGGCGATCCGGTCAAGGTTCGGCGTCCCGGCCGCCTCGAGCGGCGTCATGCCGCCAAGGTCCGGGTGCGGCAGGTCCCCGACCCCGTCGAGCAGCACGTAGACGGTCCCCATCGCGCGCGGGGCGCCCGCCGCTCCGCTTTAAAGTATTGTGCCGCGGCCCGCCCCGATTGGAAACGTTTTAACGCGCCCCGGGCCGCCTCCCGGCGCATGGGCGGCATGCGCAGGGATTACATGTCCGAGCGCTTTATGATCGTCTCAAAGCCCGGCAGGTCCGGCGACGCCGGCTCTGACTTTGCCCCCGGCGGCGAGTCCACCACCAACCCGTCGGTCCTCTCCCTGGTGGCAAAGGACGGCATGCTGCAGCGCCTCCAGGACAGCGAGGACGGCCACGTCACCGACTGGTCCATCCGCGTCTTTGAGTCAAAGGCGCCGTACGTCTCGACGGGGGCCGAGAACAAGTACAGCGACCGCCCCTTTTACAGCGAGCCGGCCTACGGGTACCACTATATAGTGGCCGCCTCCCCCTCAAAGTCAGACACCCTTGCCACCCTTGACACCGACCAGTGGTCAAACGTGCTCGTGGTCATCCAGGACCGCCTCCGCTGGCTCTACACGCAGAAGGGGGTCACCTATGTCGCCGTCCACGCCGACCAGGGCGAGCCGGCGGGCAGCTGCAACCCCCACCCCCACCTCCACATGCTGACATTCTCCACCATCCCGCCGGTCATCGAGTCCGAGGCCGAAAAGTCCCACCGCATACTCAACGAGAAGGGGGTCTGCCCCATGTGCCAGGTGATAAGCGAGGAGGCGGGCGGCCCGAGGCAGATCCTCCAGACCGAGGGGTTCGTCTCGTTCTGCCCCTGGTCGCCGTCCCACCCGTACGAGTTCTGGATATCGCCGCGCCGCCACACCACCAGCTTTTCAAAGATAACCCAGAAGGAGATAAACGACCTCTCCCTGATAATGCGCTCGACGCTAGGCGGGCTCGCAAAGACCGTCCGCGGGGCCGCCTACAGCCTGGCCTTCCACCTCTCCCCCGAGAAGAAGAACAGCAGGCAGATACACTGGCACATCGAGGTGTACCCGGTGACAAAGCCCTGGTCGGGCCTCGAGCGCGGCTACGGCATCTTCGTCAACGATGTATCCCCCGAGGAGGCCGCCGAGCGGCTCGGGGCCGCCTGCAGGAAGGAGCTTGCGGGCCTCGTGGGCATCGTGTGATTTATTTGCCCGCGGCGGGGCGCCGGCGCCATGAGGACCGAGGACTGGCTGGCCGCGTGCAGCGTCGGGCTCTTTGCGCTCTTCTCCGGCATGATGTCCTCGATGTACGGGTTCATGACCGACATACCGGAGGACGAGTACTTTGGCGCCTTTGACGCCGACTCGAAGCTGCTCCAGTTCATGTCCATCGGGGTCGCCCCAGCCGGCATACTGGCGGCCATCTCGTTCCTGATGTCGAGGCAGGCCGGCTCGCTGCGCGTCGGGGTGATGATATCCGCCGGCGGGGCCGCCATGCTGGCCGGCATGGCCGCCTGCAGCTCGTACCTGCCCATGATACCGGAGGAGCGCCTGACCCCGGCAGTCTCGCTGCTGCCCGCCCTCTTCATGCTGCTCTCGATACCCGTCTTTGCCGTCGGCGGCATCCTTGCGTACCCTAGGCGTGGTCGAGGCGCATCTGGTTCACGCCTGGCTTGAACCCGAGCCTGGCATGAAACGGCATGACGTCCTCGGCGCAGTCAAGGATGGTCTTGTAGCAGCCCCTCCTGCCCGCCTCCTCTAGCAGGTATCTGAGGATGGCCGTCCCCGCCCCCCTGCCCTGGGCGCCCCTCGATACTGCCACGTCCTCGATGTGCCCCACGAGCCCCCCCTCGTGGATGAACTTTTGCTCGATGACGAGGGTGGTGGCCCCGATGACGCGCCCGCCCTCCTCGGCGACTGCCACCACGTACATGGGGTCCGAGTCGATCCTCTCGAATATCTCCTCGGCCCTGCCGGGATCGATCCCGCTTGCAGGCCGCAGCGCGTCAAGCGACTCCAGAAACCCGTTCTGCAGGTCCTCCCTCCGGAGCCTCCTTACCATCAAATGCTACCCAGCCTCCTTATCTGCTCCTGGTGCGCCTTTTCGTACGACTCGCGGTCCCCGATGTCCGTAAAGCCGCCCCTTGCCATGTACCCGTTCACCCCGCCCCTCTTCATGGCGCGCCGGACGAGGTCGTCCATCCCGTACGGCCTGCCGGCCGGCACCAGCCCGAGCGCCTCCTTTTCCATCACATAGCACCCCATGTTGACGTCGGCGCTGATCCCCGGCTTTTCGTCCCAGCCCGTGACGCGGCCCCCCCTGGTCCGTATCACCCCGTAGGGCAGGTTGGTGGTGAACCTGGCAAGCCCCATCGTGACGAGCGCCCCGGACTTTTTGTGGCTCTTGATCATGGACCTGAGCGAAAAGTCAAAGACAGAGTCGCCGTACATGCACGCGAACGTCCCGTCAAGGTGCCCCTCCGCGGTCTTTAGCTGGCCGGCCGTCGCCAGCGGCCTGTCAGACGCCGCGTACTCGATGCCGACGCCGAGCCGGGCGCCGTCCTCAAAGTACTCCTCTATGCGCCGCCGCAGGTAGCTCACGCAGATGACGAACTCCGTGATCCCGCCGCCCCTCGCCCACTCGATGATGTGCTCTAGCACCGGCTTGTCCCCGAGCGGCAGCATGGGCTTTGGGAGGAACATCGTGTACGGCTGCAGCCTGGTGCCGAGGCCGCCTGCCAGGATGACCGCCTTCACGGCCCGCGCCCGGCCGCCCGGTATTTATGTATCAGCGCCGCCTTTGCCGCCACGTCGGCGGGCGACGTGCCGAGTATTATCATCATCGGCTCCTTGCCGTGGGCCCCCGCGTGGCAGACCGCGTCGGGCCTCCTCGGGGAGCGGGAGGCGGCCGCCTCCACGCCCCACGAGACGGACGACCCGGTGCCGGGCGGCTCCTCCCCCCTGTCATAGTGGGCCACCACGAGGCCGGCGCGGCCCGCCGCCGCGGCCCCGTACCTGACGTTCATCGCCGACCTGATGCTCGGGTATACCGACGAGGCCGCAACCAGCGCCCTTGCCACGTGCGCCGAGCCCCCGTACCTGATCGCCCCCGCCATGATGACGGACCTGCCTGCCCTGACCATCCTCCCCTCTATGCCGAGCACGTCGGACGGCCCCTTTGGCCGGATCCCGTATACAAAGTTCGTCTGGCACTCCGGTATCAGCGAGTGCATCCAGTCCGTGGCCGCAAGCGAGCGCGCCGCCTCCCCCAGCGTCCTGGCGGCGGCCCCCGCGTCGGCGACCGGCAGCCCGGCGCCCGGGCGATGCCTGTGAACTATGGCGTCGCGCGCGACGCGCCAGGCGCGCCGCGCAGCTGCCGCCGGCCCGTCCCCCGACGCCAGCGCGTGTAGCAGGGCCGCCGAGTGGACCCCGCCGGCGCCGCGGAACGCGCCGCGCAGGGCGCCCCCCGCCACCTCGGACCTCCCCCCGCCGAACACCAGGTCGCGCACGGATCCCCCCCTCCTGACGCCAGTTACGATGACGCCCCGCGCCCCCATCCGGAGCAGCCTCCCCGCCGCCCGCGCCGGATCCCCCGTGCCCGTCATGGCCCGGGCCTCCTCGAGGTTGGGCGTCATGATGTCGGATACGGGCGCCAGTATCCTGGCATACGCGGCCGGATCCCGCGTCAGCCTCCCGCCGGTGGTGGACCTGGCGACGGGGTCCGCCACCACCGGGACGCCGGCCCCCGATACTGCGCGGCGCACGGCCTCCATCCCGTCCTCGTCCCAGACCATCCCTATCTTTATCCCCGATACCCGGACGTCGGCGAGCACCGAGCGGATCTGGCCCCCGATCATCCCGGGGGATACCGGCTCGGACCCCCCGAACGAGCCCGTGTTCTGGGCGGTGACGGCCGTGACCGCCGTGGCGCACGACGCCCCGAGCGCCCCGAGCGTCCTCACGTCCCCCTGTATGCCGGACGCGCCAGACGGGTCCGACCCCCCGATGGAGAGCAGGTTCACGGGGATCCGCGCGCCCACCCGTATAATCTGCCTTGCGTCCAATGCCTTTATTTGCCAGCGCCATGGCCGCCGCCGCGAATGGAGATCCTGGATCTCATCCAGTCGAACCTGCTCACGCCGATCGTGCTCTTCTTCCTCTTTGGGATCGTGGCCGCCCGCGTAAAGTCGGACCTGCGGATCCCCGACGCCATATCCGAGTTCCTGCCCATCTACCTGCTGGCCGCCATCGGGCTGCACGGCGGGATCGAGATGCGCAACACCGGGCTCGGCCAGATAGCCGCCCCGATGGCGGTGGCCGTCGCCCTCTCGCTCCTCTTCACGCTGAACCACTACTGGATACTCCGCCGCCTGGGCCGGTTCAACATGTACGACTCGTACGCCCTGGCGTCCACCTACGGGGCCGTCGGCGCAGTCACGTTCTCGGTCGGCCTCTCGTTCCTTGCCGGCCAGGGGCTCGAGTCGGAGGGGTACCTGGCGGCGGTCCTTGCCGTCCTGGAGCCGGCCGCCTTCATCCTTGCGATCTTTATGGCAAACATGGCCGCCGCCAGGCAGGCGCGCAAGAGGGGCCCGGCCGGCGGCCCGGCCGGCGGCCCCGCAGGCGGCCCGGCAGGCGCCCCGCGCCCCCGCATGGCCTCGGTCCTCCGGCAGTCGGTCACCGGCAAGGCCATAGCCGTGCTGCTTGGCAGCATCGTGATAGGCTATATCATAGGCAAGGAGGGCTTTGAGCCGATAAGCGTCGTCTTTGACGAGATGTTCGTCGGGGCGATCGTCATATTCATGATCGAGATGGGGGTGATAGCGGGCCGCCGGCTCGGCGACATCAGGGAGGTGGGCGTCTTTCTGACCTCGTTCGCAGTGGCCGTCCCCACCCTCAACGGGCTGGTCGGCGTGCTGGCGGCGACGGCCCTGGGGCTCAGCACCGGGGGCGCCGTCATGTTCGGGCTGCTGCTTGCGAGCGCCTCGTTCATCGCGGCCCCGGCCGTCCTGCGGCACGCGATCCCCGAGGCCCGCCCCGGGCTGTACATCACCTCGGCGCTCGGCATCACGTTCCCCTACAACATTATCGTTTTATTGCCCGTCATGCTGGCAGCCTCCGTGTGGGCGCACGGGCTGGTTGGTGGGACGCCGTGAAGCTGTACCCCGTAAAGCTGCTCACCGTCACCTGCGAGATACTGGCACGGGACGCCGTCATCTCGATACTGGAGGGGCGGGGCGTCACCGGCTATACTACCTACGAGGTTGCCGGCAAGGGGGACCGGGGCGTCCGCGGCAGCGGGCTCGAGGGCGAGAAGAACGCAAAGGTCGAGGCGGTGGTGCGCGAGGAGGTGCTGACGGGGCTGGTCGAGGAGATATCGCAAAAGCTCTTCGCCGACTATGCGCTGGTGCTGTATGTTGCGGACGTGGGGGTCGCAAGGGTTGAAAAGTTCTGAGCTTGACGCCGCCATCAGGTCCTGGGTGGACGGGGTGCGGCGCGATCTAGGCGAATCGGGGGAGGGGCTGGCGCTCTTTGCGCCCCTTGCAGGCGACCGCCCCGACTATGACGCCGTCTGGTGGAAGCTGCTCGACACGGGCGCAGACGACATCACGCCGCAGGTGTACAGGATCGCCTCGCTAAAGTGCGCCGCCGCCTCGTCCGCCGTCCAGGAGGCCGAGCGGGCCGCCATGCTCGAGGAGGCCGACGGCATCGCGAGGGGGCTGCTAGAAAAGTACAGGCCGCCGGGCGGCGGGCCGTATCCCGTGTGACCCGGGTCACCCGGCCGTGAACTCGACCGTCCCGGGCGGCGCCAGCGCGACGGGGTCTGCCACCGACCTCCACACAAAGACGGTCGCGCTATAGGCGCCCGGCTCCGGCGGGATCCACGAGACTGCCATGCTGGCCTCCCCGCCGCCCTTTACGTTCCCCTCCACCCAGGTGATGTGGACGGCGGTCCCCGAGGCGTCCTCTATCTTTACGATGTAGGCAAACCCCCGGTCGGGCCCCTCGGGCGCCGAGACCGTCCCGCCCACCAGCACGCTCTGGCCGGCCGAGGCCGACTCGACCGGGACGCCGGGCCCCGCGTACAGGAGCGGCCCCGACACCGCGAGAGGGGGCGGCGGCCCCGGCTCCACCGTGCCGATGGCCGAGGCCGACGAGACGAACCCCGTCCCGTCGTGGTACCCGACGGTGACAGAACCCGTCCCGCCCACCAGTATGTTGGGGGCGCCGAGCCCGTCCGTGTTCGTAAAGACGCCGGTGTTGCTTCCCGTCTCGACCAGCGTGACCGGCGAGCCGCCCACCTGCGAGACGTCCTGGAGGGCGTTGCCCGACGCGCCGGCCGGCCCCTCGGCGCGGACCTGCATGTACGCGCCCGTGCCGCCATAGTGGTAGATATCGCCGCCGTCTATCTCGGAGCCGTCGCCGGCCCTCACGACGTCGCCGGACCCGTCAAAGAGAAGCCTGTATACCTGGCCGCCCTTGATGTCAAAGGTCCACGAGTCGGGCCCGGTGGGGTCGAGGTTCAGCTGCGGGTCCGTGACGCGCAGGCCGGCGCGATCGCCCGGCGCGTACTCTGCCCTGTCAAGCGAGAACGAGGCCGACCCCGCAAGCGACCTGCCGTACGAGACGCGCACCTCGGACGCGCCGTGGGCCACCAGCGCCCCCTCGTCCATCGCGACCAGCTGGATGAACGGCCAGTGGTCCGGATCCGTGATCCCGATGCCGCCGTCCCCGTCCACGGGTTCCGGCGCCAGCAGCACCGCCATGTGCCCGGATCCCGCCTGCGGGCCGCACGCGTCGGCCGACGTAAAGACCGGCACGCCGCGGGCAAACCCGCCGGCGACGAACGACGGATCCGCGCACTCCGTCCCAAAGTCCATCCCGGTGCCCGGTATGCGCGTCGCGGCATCGACGATCCTGGCCGACGCGGCGTCTGCCACGTACGCGTACCACGCGCCGTCGGCCCCGCGCGCCATCCTGACGGCGGTCCCCGACACGGTGACGACGGGCTCGGCCCCGCCGCCCCCGACCCTCACCTCCAGTATCGCGGGGCCCCCGATCACCCCCGATGATACCTGCAGGTCCCCGTCCTGGACGGGGGCCGCCGCGGCCTGCTGGAGCGCGATCGCCAGCACGGCGGCGATCAGAACCGCGTATATCACGGGGGCGGGGATCCACGCCTGATATTTAACTGATCAACGCCCGCGCGGCCCCCGGCCGGCGGGGCGCAGTTAATAACACGCGCGGCCCCCGCCGCGCCGATGGACAGGTCGTCCCGCCTCTACGCCCGATCCAGGAGGTCGATCCCGTCCGGCGTCAACAGCCCCGTCAGGTTCTACGCGCCGCGCCCGTTCTTCGCCTCGAGGGCCCGCGGCCGGCACATCTGGGACGCGGACGGCGCCAGGTACTCGGACCTCTGCAACGGGTACGGCGCCCTCCTGCTCGGGCACGCGGACCCGGGGGTGGCGCGCGCGGCCGCGGCCCAGGCGCGCAAGGGGTCGCTCTACTGCGTCCCGACGGAGCAGGAGGCCGAGCTTGCGGAGCTTGTCACCGGGCTGTACTGCCCCGGCGGGCGCGCAAGGCTCGTCAACGGCGGCGCCGACGCGGCAGCGGCCGCCATCCGGATAGCGCGGGCCGCCACCGGAAGATCCAAGATACTAAAGTTCGCCGGGTGCTACCACGGCGCCGTCGACCCGCTGCTAGTAGAGGCCGGGTCCGGCGCCGCCGGGGCCCCCTCGTCGGCCGGCGTCCCGCGCCAGGCCGCGCGCGACACGCTGGTCGCCCCGTACAACGACGCGGCCGCGGCGGGGGACCTCCTTGACAGGCACGATGTCGCGTGCGTCATGGTCGAGCCGGCCGCGGCGAACATGGGGCTCGTCCCGCCGGGGAGGGGATTCCTCCGCTCGCTGCGCAGGCTCTCGAGGCGCGCCGGCGCCCTGCTTGTCTTTGACGAGGTGGTGACGGGGTTCCGCCTCGCGCCGGGGGGCGCGCAGGAGGCGTACGGCGTCCGCCCGGATCTTACGATGCTGGCAAAGGCGCTCGGCGGGGGGTACCCGCTGGCGGCCGTCTGCGGCCCCCCGCGCCTGATGGACCGGCTGGCGCCCGGCGGCCCCGTCTACCAGGCCAGCACGTATGCCGGCAACCCCGTCTCTGTCGCCGCCGCCCTGGCCGCCGTCCGCTCGTACAAGAGGCCGCTCTATTCGCGCCTTGGCCGGATGTGCCGGGACCTTGCCTCCAGGATATCCGATGCCGCCTCTGACGCCGGCGTGGAGCACGTCGTCCACCGCGCATCGTCCATCTTCCAGGTCTTCTTCACGGGCGGGCCGGTCCGCGACCTCGAATCGGTGCGCCGCGCCGACCACGCCATGTTCGGGCGCATGTTCCGCTCCCTGCTATCGCGGGGTGTCTTTGTGGCCCCCTCCCAGTACGAGTCCTCGTTCCTCTCGGCCGCGTACCGCCCCGAGGACGTGGCGGGCCTCGGCGAGGCGTACGGGGCGGCCATCCGGGAGGCCTCGCATGGCTAGCTATGTGGCGGCCACCAGGGGGAGCAGGCTGGCCCTGGCCCAGGCGCACGCGGTGATCTCGGACCTCAAGGACGCCGTCCCGGGGACGGCGTGCCGCGAGCTGGTCGTGCGGACCGGCGGCGATGCCGACAGGCGCCCGCTCTTCCTGATGGACAGGCGCGGCATCTTTTCAAAGGAGGTCGACGGCGCGGTCCTCGACGGCAGGGCCGACTTTGCCGTCCACAGCATGAAGGACCTGCCGACCGACGTGCACCCCGGCCTCTGCATAGCGTGCGTGCCGAGGCGCGAGGACGCCTGCGACGTGCTGGTCACCGGCGACGGCTCCGACCTCGGCTCGCTGCGCGAGGGCGCCGTGGTGGGTACGAGCTCGCTGCGCCGCGCCGTCCAGATATCGCGCGCCCGGCCCGACGTCGTGGTCAGGCCCGTGCGCGGAAACGTCGAGACGCGCATATCGCGCGTGCCGGGCGAGTACGACGCCGTCGTGCTGGCAGCGGCCGGCATACGGCGCCTCGGGCTCGAAGTGCCGCACTCGAGGCTGCCCGAGGCGGGGTTCGTCCCGTCCCCGGGGCAGGGCGCCCTGGCCCTCGTATCAAGGAAGGGGTCGCCCGCCTCCGCCGCGCTTGCGGCCATCGAGGACCGCGGGGCGCGCCGGGAGGCCGAGGCCGAGCGGGCGTTCTCGGCCGCGATAGGGTCCGGGTGCCGCTTTCCGGTGGGTGCCAGGGCGACGAGCTCGGGGGGGCGCATATCCATCAGGGCCGAGGCGTTCTCCGCCGACGGCTCCGAGAGGGTATCGGCGTCGGCGTCGGGGGACGATCCGGCCGCGGCTGGCCGCGCGGCCGCCGGCGAGATGCTCGGCCGGGGGGCGGCACGCCTTGCATTAAATTGGAGGCAGAAGCTCGAGGAGTGGAACGCATGAGGGGCAGGGTGTACCTAGTCGGGGCCGGGCCCGGGGACCCCGGGCTGCTCACGCTCCGCGCGGCAGAGCTGCTCGCCAGGGCCGACGTCGTGCTGTATGACAGGCTGGTCTCAAGGGGCGTGCTGGCCCTCGCGCGCGGAGCAAAAAAGGTCTACGTGGGGCGCGCCGTCGGTGACGACCCCTCGCACCAGGAGACGACCAACGAGGCGATGGCAAGGTATGCGGGGTCGCACAGGGTGGTGGTCCGGCTCAAGGGGGGCGACCCCGTCATGTTCGGGAGGGGCGGCGAGGAGGCGCAGTTCCTGCGCGGGCTCGGCATCAGGTATGAGATCGTCCCGGGGATAACATCAGGGATAGGATCGGCCACCTACGCGGGGATCCCGCTGACGCACAGGGGGCACTCCTCGTCGGTGGTATTTGTGACGGGGCACGAGGATCCCACAAAGCGCCGCGAGTCGGTAAAGTGGAGGCGCCTTGCAAGGTCGGCCGACACGATCGTCGTGATGATGGGGCTCTCGAGGCTGCCCCTGATATGCGAGATGCTAGAGTCGGGCGGGCTTGACGGCTCGACGCCGGCGGCCGTCATCACCGACGGCACCACCAAGAGGCAGAAGGTGATAGAGGGGGATCTTTCCAGCATCGCGTCAAGGGCGCGGCGCGCCGGGGCGCGCCCCCCCGCAATCGTGGTCATCGGGGGCGTCGCGTCGCTGCGCGGCGAGCTGGCATGGCGCCGCTGATTGCCATCACGCGGGCGCCCTCCGAGGCGGCCGAGTTCTCCGCCCTGGCCAGGGAGGCGGGCGCCGTCCCGCTGGCGCTGCCCGTCATAAGGCTCGAGGCGCGCGCCGGCGCCGCGCAGGAGTTTGCGCGCGCGGCCGCCGAGGCCGACCCCGACTATGTCTGCTTCCTGAGCTCAAGGTCCGCCTCGCTGCTGCTAGGCGACGCCGGGGCCCTGCGCGCCGTGCAGCGCGCCTCGGCCGTCTCGGTGGGGCCCGCCACCTCCTCGGCGCTCGAGTCGCGCGGGATCAGGGTCGCGCACGAGGCGGCCCTCCACTCGTCGGTGGGGATCGGCGAGCTCTTCTCCGGCATCGGCGCGGCGGGCCGCTCCGTCCTGATCCCGAGGAGCGGCGCGTCGGGCCCCTTCCTGCGGGACCTGCTCGAGAAGGTGGGCATGCGCGTCACCGAGGTGGCCACGTACGACCCCGTCCCGTCCGGGGGCGGCGGGGACTGGCCGGCCTTCCTCGAGGGGCTCGGGTCAGGCGGCGTGGCCGCCGTCGTCTTTACGAGCGCCTCGTCGGTGCGCGGCTTTGCCGGGGTGATGGGGGGCCGCCGGATGGCCGGGGTGGTATCAGTCGCGATCGGCCCGTTCACGGCAGCCGAGCTTGATCGCGCCGGCATCGGGCACGTGGTGGCCGCCGACCACACGGTCCGGGGGGCCCTTGAGGCGGCCCGCTTAGCCGGAGCTATTTAGCTCTAGCTATTTTCAAGCATCTTTTTATAGGGACTGCGCGGGGGTGGCCGCAGATGGCGACCGAGAACCTCGAGATGGACTATTCAAAGTACGACTTTAAGGACTCGACCGAGATGTACGTCCACCTGAGCCGCAAGGGGCTCACCCGGGAGACCGTCGAGGGGATAAGCAGGATGAAGGAGGAGCCGCAGTGGATGCTCGACTTCCGGCTGAGGTCCTATGACATCTTTATGAAAAAGCAGATGCCCGAGTGGGGCGGCGACCTCGGCATGATCGACTTTCAGAACATCTACTATTACGCAAAGGCATCCGAAAAGACCGAGAAGAGCTGGGACGACGTCCCCGACGACGTAAAGCGCACCTTTGACAAGCTTGGCATACCCGAGGCCGAGAAAAAGTTCCTCGCCGGGGTCGGGGCCCAGTACGAGTCCGAGGTGGTCTACCACAACCTCCGGGAGGACCTTGCAAAGCAGGGCGTGCTCTTCCTTGATACTGACTCGGCCCTAAAGGAGCAGCCGGAGCTCTTCCGCAAGTACTTTGGCAAGGTGATCCCGCCCGAGGACAACAAGTTTGCCGCACTCAACAGCGCCGTGTGGAGCGGCGGCTCCTTCATCTACGTCCCGCCCGGCGTAAAGGTCGACATGCCGCTGCAGGCCTACTTTAGGATAAACGCCGAGAACATCGGCCAGTTCGAGAGGACGCTCATCGTCGTGGACGAGGGCGCCGAGGTCCACTATATCGAGGGGTGCACGGCGCCCGTCTACTCCTCAGAGTCGCTCCACTCGGCAGTCGTCGAGCTGGTGGCACACAAGGACGCCCGGCTCCGCTATACGACCATCCAGAACTGGAGCAACGACGTCTACAACCTGGTGACAAAGAGGGCGTACGCGCACGAGGGCGCCACCGTCGAGTGGATAGACGGCAACATCGGCAGCCGCCTGACCATGAAGTACCCCGGCGTCTACCTGATGGGCGAGCGCGCGCACGGCGAGACGCTCTCGATAGCGTTCGCCGGCAAGGGGCAGCACCAGGATACCGGCGCAAAGATGGTGCACCTTGCACCCAACACCACCTCGAAGATAACCTCAAAGTCAGTCAGCAGGCTGGACGGCAGGTCCACCTACAGGGGGCTGCTGAGCGTCGCAAAGGGCGCCTCTGGGGTAAAGTCGACCGTCCGCTGCGACGCGCTGCTGCTGGACGAGACCTCAAAGACGGACACGTACCCCTACATGGAGATAGACCAGGACGACGCGACCATAACCCACGAGGCGACGGTCGGCAAGATAGGCGACGAGCAGATATTCTACCTGATGAGCCGGGGGTTCAGCGAGGAGGACGCCCTGTCGCTGATCGTCAACGGGTTCATGGAGCCGTTCACGAAGGAGCTCCCGATGGAGTATGCAGTCGAGCTGAACCGCCTCATCCGCCTAGAGATGGACGACTCGGTGGGATAGTTGCAGACGCTAGCTGGTCTTGACAGCTCCCACGTGAGGGCGGTATCGGAGGGCGAGCCGGACTGGCTCGCCTCGTTCCGGCAGGAGGCGCTCGAGAGGTACGAGTCGCTCCCCGTCGAGGTCTCGCCGCTCTACACAAAGTACACCGATGCCGGGCGCCTTGACCCCGCCATGGTGGCCCTGCCCGGCGGGGGCGCGGGCGGGGAGGGGGGCGGCATGCCTGCGTTCCTCAAGGGCCGCCTCGGCGAGCTTGCCGGCGAGGCCCGGATGGTGCAGGCCGGCCCCGGCGCCAACGACGTCGACGTGCCGTCCGATCTCGGGATACGGGTCGTGCCGATAATGGAGGCCGCATCAAGCATGCCCGACGTTCTGCGCGGCGCCCTCGAGTCCATCAGGCCCACGCCCGACAGGTTCTCGGCGCTCTGCTGCGCCGCGTTCAGCTCCGGCTCGCTGGTCGTCATACCGGAGGGCGTCAGGGTGGAGCGGCCCGTCCACCTGGTCGAGTGCCTGCCGGGCGGCGCCTCGTCGATATCGCTCACCGTGGTGTCCGCCGGCGCGTCAAGCTCCGCCACCGTCGTGCAGGAGGCGTACTCGGCCGACTCTGACGGGCAGGCGCGCATCGGGCTCTTCTGCGGCGACGTGGGGGGCAACGCGCGCCTCGGCGTCACGACGCTGCAGATGATGGGCGCAAAGTCGGCCGACTTTTCGACCAGGGTGTCAAGGCTGGCGGCCGGCGCGCGCGTCGACTGGTACACGGGGCTCTTCGGTGCGTCCATGTCAAGGTACAGGACGGAGTACCGGCTGGCCGGCGAGGGCGCCTCGGCGGCCGACTCGGAGGTGGCCTTTGGCTCCGGCTCTCAGACGTTCGACGTGCAGGCGGACCTGCGCCACGACGCGCCGGCCACCGAGGGGCGCGTGGTGGAAAAGTCGATACTCCGCGGCAGCTCAAGGTCCCTCTTCAAGGGGATGATCCGCATAAACGAGGGCGCCTCAAAGTCAAACTCCTTCCTCTCGGGCAGGTCCATACTGCTGGATCCCGAGGCAAAGTCCGACGCGATACCCGGCCTTGAGATACTCACCAACGACGTAAAGGCGACGCACTCGGCGTCCGTCGCCCAGATAGACGAGGAGCAGATATTCTACCTGGCAAGCAGGTGCCTGAGCAGGGCCGAGGCCGAGCGGACCATCGTGGAGGGGTTCCTCGAGCCGCTCTCAAGGAGGATGCCGGTGCGGGTCCGCGCCTGGATAGCCCACCTGGTAGAGTCAAAGTGGGAGGGGCGGCAGCTCTCCATCAACACGGACGAGGAGCTCGAGCGGCTAGTCGAGGTCGAGGAGACCCGGTACAACGAGGACGCCGAGATCGAGCAGCACTACAAGTACAGGTGATATGGTGGCGTGGAGCAGGGTATGCATGGTGGACGACGTTCCCGAGGGGGGCGTCGCGGGGTTCGGCGACCTGCTGGTATCGAGGATCGGCGGCGAGGTGCGCGTCACGGCCAGAAAGTGCACCCACGCCGACGCGGACCTCTCGTGCGGCTTTGCGGGCCCCGACGGCGTCAGGTGCCCGCTCCACCTCTCCGTCTTTGACACGCGGGACGGCAGGCCGCTCAACCCGCCGGCGACCGAGCCGCTGCGCACCTACAATGTTAAAATAGACGGCGGCGGGGTGTACGTGGAGCAATGATGCAAAAGCTAGAGCCGCTGAGGGCCGACTTTCCGGCGCTATCAAGGACGGTCCGCGGCGGCAAGCCGCTGATCTACCTTGACAACGCCTCGACGACGCAGCGCCCGACCAGCGTGGTGGACGCCGTCTCGAGGTACTATACCCACTACAACTCGAACATACACAGGGCCGTCTACGAGGTGGCCGAGGAGGCGACCGAGGCGTACGAGTCGGCCCGCGACGTGCTGGCGCGCATGGTGGGCGTCGGGGACAGGCGCGAGCTCGTCTTTGTGCGCGGCACCACCGAGGCGATAAACCTGGTGGCAAGCTCGTGGGGGCGCGCAAACGTCTCGGAGGGGGATATCATCGTGACGACAGAGTACGAGCACCACAGCAACATCGTCCCGTGGCAGCTGCTGGCCGAGGAGAGGGGCGCGAGGGTCGAGTACGTGGGGGTGGACGATGACGGCGTGCTGGATCTTGGGGACCTCGGGAGGTTCCTCGATACCGGGCGCGTCCGGATGGTGGCCTTCAGCATGGTATCAAACGTGCTGGGGACCATCTCGGATACGGCGAGGATAGTCTCGATGTCAAAAAAGGCGGGCGCCCGCGTCCTGGTGGACGGCGCCCAGGCCGTCCCGCACATGCCGGTCGACATACCGTCCATCGGGTGCGACTTTTTCGCGTTCTCGGGGCACAAGATGCTCGGGCCGACCGGGATTGGCGCCCTCTGGGCAAGGCGCGACCTGCTGGAGGGGATGGCGCCCTTCCACGGCGGCGGCGACATGATCCGCGAGGTAAAGAAGGAGGGCTCCACCTGGAACGACCTGCCCTACAAGTTCGAGGCCGGCACGCCTGACATCGCAGGCGCCATCGGGCTTGGCGAGGCCGCAAGGTACCTTGCAGGGGTGGGGCTTGGCAGCGTCAGGCGCCACGAGGAGGAGATCACGGCGCACGCGCTCGACCTGCTTGCAGGCGTGCCGGGGCTCGTCGTGTACGGGCCGCGCGACCCCGCCCGCCAGGGGGGCGTCATCTCGTTCAACTTTGCCGACGTCCACCCGCACGACGTGGCCCAGATAATGGACTCGGAGGGGCTCGCCGTCCGCTCGGGGCACCACTGCGCCCAGGTGCTGATGGACAGGCTCGGGGTGGCGGCCACGACGAGGGCCAGCTTTTACCTGTACAACACGGACGCCGAGGCCGAGGCGCTCGTCGCGTCGCTCAAGAAGGTGGCGGGGATCTTCAAGGTATGAGCGCCGACATCTACCACGAGATGATAGTGGACTATTCGCGCAACCCGCTCAACTTCGGGCGCCTCGAGGACCCCCACGCCACGTTCCACGACTCGAACCCGCTGTGCGGGGACAGCATCGGGATAGACCTCCGGGTGGAGGACGGCTCCGTCTCGGGGATAACGTTCCACGGCAAGGGGTGCGCCATCTGCATGGCTTGCTCGTCGGTGCTCACCGAGATGGCAAAGGGAAAGACCGTCGAGGAGGTGCGCCGCATAGGCAAGGACGACGTGCTCGGCGAGCTGGGCCTTGAGCACCTCCAGGCGGTCCGGATAAAGTGCGCCCTGCTCTCGCTAAAGGTGCTAAAGTCGGCCCTCTACGGGTACATCGCGGAGAAGGGCGGAGACACGGGATCCCTAAAGGAGGATGCCGCGGGCCTCTACTGACTCCGCGCCGCCGCCTCCTCGAGCGCCGCCATCATGGGGAGCTTCTTCCCCGTCAGGTACAGCACCAGGGCCCCGCCTGCCGTGCTCACGTGGTCTATCTTGCCGGCCAGGCCCTCCATCTTGAGGGCGGCCCCGAGGTGCCCCCCGCTCACTATGGTGGTGGCCATCGAGCCCGCGACGGCCCGGAGCAGCCCCCTCGTCCCGTGCGAGAACTCGGCGTCCTCGAACCTGCCGGCCGGGCCGCTCATGAAGACGGTGCCGGCCCCCGATATCATCCTGGCGTAATAGTCGATGGTCTTGGGCCCGATGTCGGCCACCTGGTCGTCCCTGCCCATCTCGCGCACGTCCATCTCGATCCTGCGCCCGTCCCGGTCGACGGCCACGTCCACCGGGGTCGCAAAGACGTCCGGGTGCTCGCCTATCAGGGCGTGGGCGCGGGACACCATCTCCTCCTCGCGCTTTATGCCCAGCGGCGACCTCAGCCTGGCCTGGGCGCGCATAAAGACGCTCCCGATGAGCCCCGTGAGCAGGATGTGGTCGGCGCGCCCGTTCTCGATGAGCATCCTCATCGCCTCTATCCGGTCGGCCACCTTTGCACCGCCGAGCACGACCACGTGGGGCGCCTTTGCGACGGTCATTATCTCATCAAGGCTGCGGAGCTCGCGCTCGGCGGCCCTGCCGGCGCACGCCGGCAGCACGCGCGGGAACCCGACTATGGAGGGGTGGGACCTGTGGGCCGTCGGGAACGAGTCGAGCACGCAGAGGTCGAAGAGGGGCCCGAGGCGGCCCACCATCACCGTCGAGGCGGCGGCGCCCGGCTCGAACTCATAGTTCTCCTCGGCGCACAGGCGCAGGTTGTCAAGCAGCAGTATCTGCCCGTCCCTCATGCCGCTGATGGCGGCCCGCGCCGACTCGCCGATCACGTCCTCGACGTAGGTGACGTCCCTGCCGGTCATCTTCCGGAGCACCTCGGCGTGCCTTGACATGCCGGTATAGTCCTTGTTGCCGACCCTGCCCTGGTGGGAGGCGACGACGGCCCGGGCGCGGGGCATGTCCCGGAGCGTCTCGGCCGCCTCCTCGATGCGCCTGGTCCCGAGGAGCTCCATCGTGTCTGGGTCTATGGGGCAGTTCATGTCGGTGCGGACCAGGACGGTCTTGCCGGCGGTGTCATAGTCGTCGAGGGTTCGGAACAACTGGGCGCCGGCCGCAGCCGCCCCGTTAAATGCCTTGAGGGGCCCCCGCCCGCGGCGTGCCCGGGGCCCGGCAGGCACAAATACCGGGGGATCCGGCCCGGGCCGCATGACTACGGCGGCCTTTGATGCCAAGCAGTTCCGGAGGGGCAAGCGTGTAGAGCGTCCCGGGGGCGGGGAGGTCTGGGATGTTCGATTTGACTCGCAGCTTGGGGCCGGGGTGGTCACGGACGATCCGGACAGGTTGGTCGAAGAGATTGTGCGCACGAGCGGGGATCTGATGCGCAGGTTCGGGCTGGATCTGGGTGTCCCGTTCGTCTCCAGCACTCGACTGAGGAACGCCGTCGGGATATCAAAAGCCATCCTATTTGCCGACCTTCTCGTTACGGCCGTGCAGCCCTATGTGAGCTCGGTCCACTTTTCGTACGTGATACTGCCTCCCTCAAAGGTCCCGTCCGTCAGAGTCGGTACGGGCAGTGAAAAGTGCCGCGATATCCCCACGAGAGTATTCGTGGCCAACCTGGGCCCCATGTTCTCGTATCTTACCGCCCATAGCTATCTCTGGATGAGGGGGTACAAGGATCTGGGTGATCTTGAGGTCCAGGTGGATGCGTTCAGATCCAAACAGACGAAGGCGTGGCGCATGCTTACGGACGCCGTGCCCACCCGCGTGTTCCAACACGGGGACGAGTGCAATCCCCTGATAATGCTGGCTGACATGATTGCGTTTCTTACAGACTCCAAGCTCTATGGGCGGAACTTGCTGCTTAATCCCCACAACATCATATCGATCTGGAAAAAATACGCTTTCGATGTAACCACCCGGTTCCTAGACCACAAGGGGCTTCCGTTCTGTACATGGGACGGCAACAGGCTGATCGGGCTGACGGATCGTATTGCAAGGCCCCTCGTCTATGTCGCAATAGACGACATCGAGGGGAATCTCCGGGGGGATGACAGGCCTGATGACGGGTTATTCTTCCCGGACGAGGCTCCGCGCAAGTTCAATCAGGCGATAAAGCAGTCGCCTGTATATGACGCGGCACTGACCTATGCGTACCAAAGCGGCGGCTGTGTAAAGTTCTATTCCGCGGCGGAGGATCTGCCGCTTGTGAGGGACGGGGATGTCTTTGCCTATGTGGGGGACGAGTCCAGGCGTATAGGGCAAGTACTGCGCCACGGATATCAGTTGGACGTGATGTCCGGACTAGAACTCCGGGATTTGGTTAAAAAAGGCAAGAATTAACACCCCTTATTCGAGAGGACGCCTCCGTTGCGGGGGTCGCCCTCGCGATCACACCTTTGGCGGGCTGGGTTATTAACCTTTACAGGCGTGCCTGCCGGGACCCCGGCCCCCCGCGATCACAATTAATAGAGACGGGGCGGGCGTGCCCGCAGTTGAGGGGCTGGACATTCGACATCAGGTCTAGGGCGTTCGTGCTGCTCTGGGCCGCCTTCCTGGCGGTGACGGGGCTGGTCATATCCGGCGCGACCTCCGGGCTCGACGCCGCGGCCGCCTCCTGGGCCGGCGGGCTCTCCGGCAGCGGGATAGGCACCGCGATGCTCTACGTGACGGAGGGGGGTGATGTCTTTGCCATGATGGTCCTCGGGATAGTGGTGCTGGCGGTGCGGAGGACGCGGCGGATGGGGGCGGCCCTGATGATCCTGCTGGTGCTCACCACGCTCGTCACGGGGTACGTAAAGTGCGGCGTGGACCGCGACAGGCCGGAAGGGGGCCCGGACTCGGACCTGCCCGTCCCTGTGAGCCGGGACACCTTTGCCCTCTTCTGCCCCTCCGGGCTCGACTCGTCGTACCCGTCCGGGCACGCGGCCCGCACCATGGCGTTCGCCGTGGTGTTCGGGTACGCCGTCTCGCACTGGTTCCCGCGCGGGTCGTACCTGGTGCTGCTCTATCCTGCCCTGGTGTCGGCAAGCCGCGTGCTCATACTGGAGCACTATCCGATGGACGTGGTCGGGGGGGCCGTCGTGGGGCTGGTCCTTGCAGGGATGGTCGCCAGGAAGACCGGCATCTCAAGGATCCTGCCCGGCGGCTCCTGATGCCAGCACGATCCCGTACCTCGTATCGTCGTGGTGGTACGTCCAGTACCTGACGCGCCCGGCCTCCCCCCTGCCCCTCATGCCGTGGGTGACCCCGGTCGTGACCATGTACCCTATCCTCCTTGCAGCCCTCTTGTCCTTTGGCATCAGGACGCGGTACCCCGGATCAAACCCGCCGGCGACCATCTCGTCAACGATCCCCTGGACCGACGCCTCGTCCGGTACGTCGAACGTCTTTGAGACCGGCATGTCCCTCGGGTGAGTCTCCACGGGCGCCGCCCGGGGAGGGGGCCGTATTAACGTGAGCGATCGCGGGGCATCCCGGCCCTGATCCGCGATCACGAGGCCGCCGGCATCTTGTCAATTTTCACCACCATATGGTCAATTACTGATCATGTCTAGCATTTAACAGATGAGGGATCGCCCCCCGGCTGTGATGGCGGCAAGAAGGCGTCCGGCGCCGGATCCGGCGGTGCAGATGGATCTGACCCGGAAGAGGCACCAGCTCGATAGCATCGAGAGGCTGGTGGCCTCGGCCAGGGAGCGCCTCGCGTCCACCAGGGACGAGGCGGAGCGCACGGAGCAGGACGTAGAGTTTGCAAACTCTGACGACGAGAAAGAGACGGCCCAGTCGCGGCTGCGCTCGCTCCGGGGGCAGGTGGAGGAGATCGAGTCGGAGATAAAGACGCGCCAAAAGACGGCAAGAAAGATCACGTCGGAGGTGTCGGCGATCGAGTCCGGCAAGTCCAAAAAGGCGGGATCAAAGAGGCCCGCGCGCAAGGCAAAGAGGCCGGCACGCAAGGCGGCCAAAAAGACCCGCAAGCCTGCCCGCAAGGCCAAAAAGCCCGCCCGCAGGCCCAAGGCAAAGGCCGCCTCCAAGAGGCCGGCCCGCAAGGCTGCACGCAAGGCGGCCAAAAAGACATCCCGTAAACCCGCACGCAAGGCGGCCAAAAAGACCCGCAAGCCTGCCCGCAAGGCCAAAAAGCCCGCCCGCAGGCCCAAGGCAAAGGCCGCCTCCAAGAGGCCGGCACGCAAGGCGGCCAAAAAGACATCCCGTAAACCCGCACGCAAGGCGGCCAAAAAGCCCGCCCGCAGGCCCAAGGCAAAGGCCGCCTCCAAGAGGCCGGCCCGCAAGGCCGCCAAAAAGCCCAGGGCCGTGCGCCGGGCCTTTAGGTTCTAGCGACGCTTGAATATTGAATCCTGCAGTCCCTGACGTGCTGCCCCGGGCCTAGCTGGGGTTTATCTCCATCTTGCCGAACTTGCCCTTTGTGATGGACGGCTCGCCCCTAAAGGCGTTGATGTACCCGTTGGTGATCGCGATCTTGTCGCCGGACTTTACCTTGTCGATGTCCTCGGCCCACAGCGTGAGCTTCATCTCACCCGTCTCGTCCATTATCACCGCGTCGCAGACGTCCACGTTGCCGCCCGTCTTTAGGTTGACGTTCCTCTTTTCGCCCTTTGTCTTTACCTCCGCCAAGACGTTCACGCCGGACCTCATGTTCTTGGCAGCCGATATCTTGATGAACTCTACCCCGCTCACGTCCCGGGGTCCGGGATGAGAGATTATTAACCTTTTGTTGCCCCCGGACGGCCCCCCCCGGCGCCGCCGCAATCGAGAAATACGGGCCCCCCGGCCCCCCCGGCGCAGAGGTGGCGGAGCCTGGCCAAACGTGGGGGACTCAAGATCCCCTCTCCTAGGAGTACGCGGGTTCGAATCCCGCCCTCTGCATCAGGCCTCTATGGCCCTGACCTTGGTGACGGAGTGGCTGGATATCTGCCGGTGCATCCGCGCCGTCTCCTCGCTCCTGAAGGAGAGGTTGCATCTGTAGCACTTCCACGCGGTCCCGGGCACGCCCCATATGGGTGGAATCAGGTTATAAACATGCCGGATGATTGATCCCCCCGCTGATCCCGCAAGGGATTTAGGGAAACGCCGCCGCCGGGAGCCGTATGGCGGATCTCCTTGACATGCTGGCCGAGTACTCGTACCTCGGGGCGTTCCTGCTGCTTGCCGCCATAAACGCCGCGCCCGTCCTGATGCCCCCCGGCTGGGTGGTGCTGGCCTCCTTCCACCTGCTGGACCCGACGCTGGACATCCTGCTGCTCGCCGTGGTTGGCGCCACCGGCTCCACCATCGGCAGGTTCGCCCTCAAGAGGATGAGCGGTCTCTTCCGCCGGTTCGTCGGCGGCGAGCAGGCGGCCAACCTTGACACGATCGACGGGTACCTGAAGAAGAGGCGCCACGGGCACGCCCTGGCCGCGTTCCTGTTCGGCGCCACCCCGCTCCCGAGCAACTTCCTCTTCATCACCTACGGCCTCATGCGCGCACGCGGCCTCGGGATCTATGCGGGCTTTTGGGCCGGGCGCACCATCTCGTACGCCGTGACGATCTACGCCGGCGGCCTGGTGCTGGCCCCGCTCATCGAGCTCTTCGAGGACCGCCTCGTCGGCATCCTCGTGGTGGACGCGGCAAGCATCGGCATGATACTGCTCTTTGCCTCGATAAACTGGGGCGTGCTGGTGACCCGCCGGCGCCTCGAGTTCACGCGCCCCCGCCTCTGGCGCCGCTAGCCATAGTCGACGTACCTGTCGTACCTCTTCTCCACCTCCTTGTTGCCCCCCTCCAGGATCCTCCTGATCTCGGCGTCGCGCCTTGCCGCCACGTACCCTGATATGGCTGCAAACTCCGGGGAGTCGGGGTACGAGTCAAACAGCGGCCCGAGCAGCCCCATGTAGTGGGCGCACCTCTCCCTGAACTCCTCCCTGGTGGGGCCCTTCTCCCCCCTCATCCTGAACCAGACGGAGGCCCAGCTGGCCCCCGCCACGTGCGGCAGCAGGTCCATCGCCCTCTCTATCTCGAACCGCTCGTCGTTCCTCACCGCAGCAGGCCCGCCGCTTGCTTTGCCATGTACGTGACGATGATGCCGGCCCCTGCCCTCCTTATCGAGGTGAGTATCTCCATGGTGGCCGCGTCCCCGTCAAGGTACCCCGCGTCGGCGGCCGCGCGCACCATCGCGTACTCGCCCGAGACGCTGTAAGCTGCCACCGGGACGCCGAGCCTCCTCCGGGCCTCGTGTATGATGTCAAGGTATGCCAGGGCCGGCTTTACCATCACGATGTCGACCCCCTCGGCCACGTCCTCCTCGAGCTCCTGCATCGCCTCGCGCGGGTTCGAGTACGGGACCTGGTAGGTGCTCCTGTCCCCAAAGCTGGGGGCGCACGACGCGGCGTCCCTGAAGGGCGCGTACATGCCGGACCTGTGCTTTGCAGAGTGCGACATTATCGAGACGTCCCTGAACCCCCTCTCGTCGAGCTCGGCCCTTATCGCGGCCACCTGCCCGTCCATCATGGCCGACGGGGAGACCGTGTCCACGCCGGCCTCGGCGTGGCTGGCCGCTATGGCGGCAAGCGCCCTTGTGCTCTCGTCGTTGTCGATCCTGCCGTCCCTTACGATCCCGCAGTGCCCCGAGTCCGTGTACTGGCAGAGGCAGACGTCTGCCATCACCACCATCCCGTCCCCGAAGACCTCCCTGATGGATGATATCGCCCGCTGCACGACCCCGCCGGCCGCCGACGATCCGGCCGCGTCCTTTGCGGACGGTATCCCGAACAGCATCACGCCGGGTATCCCAAGATCCGCTATCTCCTGCACCTCGTCGCAGACCGAGTCCTCTGACATCACGCGGGTGCCCGGCATGGATCCCACGCCGGACGTGCCGCCCCCCTCCCTGACAAAGACGGGGCACACCAGATCCTTTACCGACAGCCTCACCTCAGTCGCCAGCTCCCTCATGGCGCCCGTCGTCCTAAGCCTCCGAAGGCGCCTTGCGGGATACGGCATCCGGATCCCAGGCCGCGCCGTTCGAATATAATCCTAGCCTGGGCCGAATATCTCCCGCGCCGCGTCCAGTATGTGGCCCCTGCCGCGCTCGGACGCCCGCCTGATCCCGCCCACGGGGCCGGCCACGATCCCCTCCGATATCGACCTGCTCATCTCCTCGATCACCCGCGCCGTCCCCTCGTCGACGCCGCCGAGCGCCCGCAGCGCCCTCTCCAGCTCGCGCCTTCGCACGGCCTCGGCGTCGCGGAATACCTGGCCTGCCAGCGGCTCGGCATCCACCCTGAGGACTGCGGCCTCGAGGGCGGCGGCCCCGCCCCCTATCATCCCCTCGGCGGCCCCGGCGCTGCTCCTGCGCGCCCGCGCGTTCTTCTCGACCATCTCTGCTATCTGGTCGAGGTTCATCAGCTTTACGCCGCCGATGGTGGCCACCCTCTCGTCGACCGTCCTCGGGTTTGACAGGTCCATTATCATCATGCCGTCCCTGCCCCCCATGGCGCCCGCTATGCCGTCGTACGTGACAAGAAAGTATGGCGCCCTCGTCGCCACGAACACGACATCATAGTCGGCAAACCCCCCCAGCACGTCCTCGAACCTGGCCGGGGTCCCGCCCATCGCGCCGCAGAACGCCTCGGACCTGCTGACCGTCCTGCTCGAGACGTCGAACCCGTACCCCCTCCTCTTGAGGGACTTTGCGACCAGCGAGGCGACCTCGCCGGTCCCGATGAGCAGGATCCTCCGCGACTTTAGCCCGTCCACGTTCTCCTCGGCCAGCCGGACGGCCATCGAGCCGACAGAGACGCCGCCCCTGCCGACCCCGCTTGACCCCCTGATGCGCGCGCCCGCCCTGATGGCCCCGTCGAACAGCGCGTCAAGGCGCGCGCCCGACGCGCCGGCCTCCCGGGCGGCCGCGACCGACCCCCTCACCTGCCCGAGTATCTGCTCCTCCCCGAGCACCATCGAGTCGAGCCCCGAGACGAGCCTCAGCAGGTGCTCGCAGGCGGCCCTGCCCTCCTCGAACTGGACCGTCCCGTCAAAGGCGCCCTCGTCGGCGCCCGACAGGCCCGCCCACGTGCTGGTGATGCTCCCCCTGTCGTATCCTGACGCGGCGCCGAATATCTCCGTCCTGTTGCACGTCTGGATGACGACGCACTCGTCGAGGCCCGCCCGCCCCTTGAACTGCCTGCACGCGTCGCCGGCGTCCCTGATGGCGAACCTCTCAAGCTTGTGTATCGGCAGGCTGCGGAACGTGACGCGCGCGTTGAGTATGGTACGCCCCATCATGTCTCACCGAGCATCGCCACCGCGCGCCTCCCCGCTGCCGCCTGCCTGCCTGCCCTTATTAACCGATCAACCTCGGGGTCCTCCTCGACCCTCCTCAGGTACCTCCTCCTGCCCGCCTGCGTGGGTATGGCGCCCCTGGCGGCCCTCCTGGCCGCCTCCTGGACCTGGGCCATCGCAGAGTCGGCCCCCGTGATCTCGCCCCTGATGGCCCTCTCGGCCCTGATCCGGAGCCTCCTTGAGACGGCAGGACTCCTGCCGCCGGTGAATATGGCCGCCCGTATCGAGCCGACCCTGGCGACCGCCGCGTTTGCAAAGTCGCTGTCAGAGGCGTCATCGGACCTGTATGCCAGGGCCCCGGCCCTGCGCGCGGCGGCGGCTATCTCCGCGTTCAGCGCGCCGTCTCCGGTCGCCGCCACGACCAGGTGCGGGCGCATCCTGGGGATGAACCCCGCGCCCCTCACCCTGCGCCTGATCAGGCGCACGCGCCCCGCCCCCGCCATCTTCTGCACGGCGGGGCACGCCTCGGCCGCCACCACCGTGATGCTGCACCCCTCGCCGGAGAGGGCCCGGATCCTCCTTGCGGCCTGCCTGCCGCCCCCCACGACGACGGCCCTCCTGCCGGCCAGCCTCAGGTCTACTATCACGGGTGGCGGGCGCCGGCCTTTTCTATTTATTGGATGCGCGAGCTAGGTTTTTAATCGCGCGTGAGCCCGCGCGCCGCGTGGACGGGGCCGACAGGGATCTGCTCGACGAGATACAGCGGAGCTTTCCCCTGGTCGTGCGCCCGTTTGACGAGCTGGCCGGGCGCCTCGGCACCACCCCCGGGGACGTAAAGTCCCGCATCGCCCGCCTCCGCGCGGAGGGGATCCTGCGGCAGCTGAGCGCCATATTCGATACCAGGCGCCTCGGGTACTCGAGCTCGCTTGTCGCCATGGAGGTCGAGCCGGCCCGCCTCGAGGACGTGGCCTCCTCCGTGAACCGCCACCCCGGCGTGAGCCACAACTACGAGCGGGACCACGCGTTCAACCTCTGGTTCACCCTGGCAGTACCGCCGGGCGCGGACCTTGACGCCGAGGCCGGCGCCCTCGGCCGCCTCCCCGGCGTTACATCCATGAGGATGCTCCCCACGCTGCGGCTCTTCAAGATAGGGGTCCAGCTCGAGATGTCAGAGGAAAGAAAGCGCGAGGTGCGCCCGTCGGAGCCGGGCAGGGAGGCCAGCCGGGCCCCCTTTGTGCCGACGGAGCGGGACAAGGAGTTCGTCAGGCAGATGCAGGCCGACCTTGAGATATCAGACGAGCCGTTTGCAGGCCCCGCCTCCCGGCTGGGAATCACGCAGGAGGATCTATTCGCGCAGATGGCAAGGTACCAGGAGCTCGGCGTGATGCGCCGCTTTGCCGCCATACTGCGCCACAGGCAGGCGGGGTTCTCCGCCAACGGGATGATTGTCTGGAGGGTGCCCGAGGGGCGCATCGAGGAGGTGGGCCAAATGCTCGGGTCGTTCCCGCAGGTGAGCCACTGCTACCAGCGCCCGACGTATCCGGACTGGCCCTACAACGTCTTTTCGATGATCCACTGCAGGACCCGCCAGGAGGCGGCGGGGGTGGCCTCGGAGATCCAGTCGCACGTCGGGGTGGACGACTACCGGATGCTCTTCAGCCTGCGCGAGTTCAAAAAGACGCGCGTCGAGTACTTTGTAGAGGCGCCGGCCGACCTGCGGGTCCCCGCCTAGGCCGCCTCGCCCTTTAGCTCGTAGGCCGGCCACCCGTCGTAGATGCGCCGTATCTCTGCCATGTCGCCTGCCGGCACGTCCGTGCAGCCGGACATCGCCGCGTACTGCTCCACCTCCTCGACGCTCGTCAGCGTGGGGAGCACCGAGGAGATCCCGCGGCTGCCCGTGATGAACTTTACTGCCAGCTCCGCGATCCCAAGCCCGTTCCTCTCGGCTATCGGGCGCAGCTGCTCGACCTTTTCAAGGGACGCCCTTATCCACTCGCCCTTCCTGACGGACCTGTGGTCCTTCTCGTCGATCTTTGTATCCGCGCCGACCCGGCCGGTCAGTATCCCGGATGCGTCAGGCACCCTCGCCAGGACCCCGACGCCCCTCTCGGCGGCCCTCTCGAGCAGCTCCCTGCCCGGCGTCTGCTCTAGCACGTTGTAGACCGTCTGCACCGCCCCGAGCCCCGGCCTCTCCATCGCCTCGAGCCCCTCCCGGGCCCACCCGATGGCCGGCCCGAGCGCCGCCTGGTACGTGTCGGCCAGCCCGTCACCGACTATCCCGTCAAGCGTCCTGAATATGCCGTCGTCCCTGACGTGCGGCATCTTTGGGTTGTGCAGCCCGTAGATGCCGACCTTCCTTGCCCCCAGCCTCTCGAGGCTGGCCCTGAGCGCGGCCCTTGCGAACTCTTCGTCAAAGCGCTGCGGGAGCTCCGCGTGCCCTATCTGCTCGGCGCCGGCAAAGTCGTACCCGAACTTTGTCGAGACGACCACCTCGTCCATCCTGCCCTCGAACGCCCTGCCGATGAGCCTCTCGCTCTTGCCCCTGCCGTACATGTCGGCCGTCTCAAAGAGGGTGATCCCAAGGTCGTGCGCGCGCCGCAGCATCCGGACGGCCTCGTCCTCTTCCACCTTCTTGCCCCACCAGTCGAGCGCGATGGCCCATGCCCCAAAGCCTATCTCCGAGACCGTGACGCCTGTCCTCCCGAGCTCGTTGTACCTCAACGCGCCGGGGACGGCCCCCGTTGACATTTAACCCTAGCTTCAGCCCATGCTGAGCACGAGCGGCACGATGTCCATGCGGGAGCAGACCATCATGGGTATGTCGTTCTGCACGTACGATGAGACCTCAGTCTCCCTCAGGTCCATTATCAGGTCCTGAAAGTCGCGTATGTCGTCCACCTCGAAGGCCAGCATAAAGTCCTGGTCGTGTATGCCGAACGAGTAGGTGGTGTTCAGCACCACCTGGGGGTACCTCCTGCTCACCGCTATGTGCTCGTCCATTATCTGCTGCCTCCTCTCCCTCGGCAGCAGGTACCACCCCCTCGTCTTTGTGAACGGGTACACGACGACGTACCTCTTGGGGTCCGCCCCCGCCGCGAACCCGGCCGGCTCCTGCTCCCTGACGTACTCGGAGGGCCTCGTGCACGAGAGGTACGTCCTTGCCGGCTCGATGTACTTGCCAAAGACCGTCCCGTAGATCCTCTCGACCGCGCCCCGTATGCCGTCCGGATCCTCGGCGGCGAGCCAGATCAGCAGGTCCGCGTCGTCCCGCATGCCGATGCACGAGTACGACCTGTACCTTGCCTGCCCCAGCACGTTTGCCACCTCCCTTGCCGACTCCTGCTTTGCCAGGTCGGCCATCCACCTCCACTTGGGATCCACCTTGAAGAACTCGAACCCAAAGTACAGGCTCACAGCTGGAGCACCTCCTTCCTGACGAACTCCTCGAACTCGGCGTCCCCGCGCGAGCCCCTCGCCTCCATGAACATGGCGGCATCTGCGCCCACCACGTACCTCGGGCGGACAGTCTCGGCCCCCGCTATCGAGGCGACCACCGCGGCGGCCTCGGACGGCGGCGTCCCCATCTCGACCATGGTGCCGATCCCGGAGAGTATGCGCCCCGTCATCTCCTTGTACTCTTTCTCGCCGGCGTCGGCGACCCTCATGGAGCCAAAGAAGCCCGTCTTTGTCACGCCCGGCTCGACGAGCGCCGCCCTTATCCCGAACGGCGCGACCTCGTACCTGAGGCACTCCGTGAACCCCTCTAGCGCGAACTTTGAGCTGACGTACGCGGACGACCCCGGCAGCCCCATCCTGCCGACCACCGAGCTTATGTTGATGATGGTGCCGCGCCCGCGCCCCCTCATCACCGGGAGGGCCTCCTGCACTGCGCGCACCACCCCGAAGAAGTTCGTCTCAAACTGCCTCCTGAACGCCTCCAGCGGCACGTCCTCGGCGCACCCGAACTCCATGTAGCCGGCGTTGTTGACCAGCACGTCAAGGTCCCCGCCGGCCCCCGCGACGGCCCCCGAGACGGACTCTTCGTCATCGACGTCCATCCGCACGATCTTGATGTCAAGGCCCTCCCTTTGCGCCGCCTCCTCGAGGGCCCCTCCCCTGGACGGGTCCCTCATGCCTGCAATCGTCCTGCGCCCGCCCCTTGCGAGCGCCAGTGCCGACTCGAGGCCGATCCCCGACGAGCATCCTGTTACCAGCGCGGTGCCTTCCATGTATCTGGCGGCGCGGGCGCCCGTATTTGACTTTATGCGGGGCCGCGCCCGTATGAATTCACGTCCCCCTGAGCACTTCTAGGAGCCCCTGGGCCGGGTCCCGACCCTGCAGCTTCCACGTGCACAGGCAGGTCATCAGCACGCTGAAGATCCTCCTCCCGTCCGGGCTGTCGAGCCTCTGGTGTGTCCTGCGCTGCATGACGACCCACCGCATGACCTGCTCGCACGCGT
>UYNY03000070.1 GCA_900620265.3 Nitrosopumilaceae archaeon
CGGGGTCGATCAGGGTGAGTATCATGTCAGAGCCGATGATATAGACGGACTTGTCGGACTGGAGGACGCCGTTGCGCAGGTCAAAGGTCGCAGAGTCGGTCACGGTGTTCTCGTTGCCGGTCGCATCACTGACGTCGGTATAGGTGACGGTGATGATATCCCCCTGGAGGAGGCAGCGCCCCTCGTCCACTTCGGTGGTGGCCTCGACATCGGCCACGAACGCGCCGCTGCCGGTGGGACAGCCGGCCGACGGGCCGTCGTTCCACTTTATGGCAAGATCCAGCTCGAATATGCCGGACGTGGGGGACGTCTCGCGTATGTCAAGATCCGCAAGGGCCGTCGGGGTCGCAGATGCCGGGGCGACCCTGTTGTTGTCGCGGGATATCTCGACCTCTAGGATATCCTCGGTGTTCCGGATCACGTCGGTGCCGGAGCCGGACTGGTCAAGGTCCTTGTCGTTGATCTGGATGTGTATCATGACATCGCCGTCCTTTACGTACTTTTCACCGGTGGCGTCGTCCTTTAGGGTCTCGTGGTACCTAAAGACCGCGTTGGAGGCGGTCGCCGAGTTGCCGTCATCAAAGGGCACGGGGTATACCGACCTGTCCAGCGAGACCGACCCCGTGAACGAGGTGATGCCCGCCACGTCGCCGACCTCGTTGAACTCGCCGGCAGAGTCAAAGTAGTCGTGGTAGGATACCTCGAGATCCTTGCCGAGGGTGGTTATCGGCCTTTCATCGTCGTCTACCGCACCGCTATTGTCGTCATCACGGCCGGTGACCTCCTTTGTGCAATAGGTGGAGGGCACCTGGAAGTCCGCCACAAAGATGCCGCTCGTCGGGGCCGTCTCGCGGATGCTGCCTATCAGTGCCCCAAAGCCCTGGCCGTTCTCAACCCCCTCGCCGCAGGAGATCCACCGGGTATCGTCAAACGTCGCCTCTAGCAGGAGGCCGCTCTCGGCATCCTTTGCATCAGCAGTGGTATCGCGTGCGATGGTGTCCCTGTTGATGCCGGCGGCCACGGCCGTATAGACGTCGCGGAGCTCGTTGTTCAGGTTCAGGTCGGCGTCCTCCAGCTCGACCTTTACCGTGTCGGCCTGCTTGTAGTTGTCCTGGTCGAGGGATATGGACCCAGAGTGGGTCGGGGCGTCGGTCTTTACGGAGACCACCGTCTCCTGGCCCTGCTCGTCCGTATCATCATAGTCCATGCGGATGCCGTCCTCGTCGGTATAGTCGCCGTCCAGTATGAGTATGGTGTCCTCGACGAGGCCGGTTGCCATCGACGCGGTGGTGCCGACGGCTACATCCGCGGTATCATCGGCATTGCGCTCTGTGTTTATCTGGTTGAGCATGACATACTCGATCGTACCGTCAAATATGCCGGTGTTGATGCCCGTCTCCTCCAGCGTGGTCACGGTGCCGGCAGTATCATACAAGCGCAGGATTGCCGTGACTTCAGAGTCTGCGGTTGTCGCGACGGCGTCTGCAATTGCAAAGTTGAGGACGCCGCTAAAGGTGGTCGAAGCCGACCGCTCGGGGTGGTTGTCGATGCGAAGATGGCCCTTGTTGCCTTCTGAAAGGAACGTGTTACCGCTGCCAACCCCGCCGGCAAAGTAGTCGCCGCCGGCAGCAGCCCAAAACTTTACCTTTGCATCAGGGCCAAATGCCGTAAAATCCCACTCAAAGTACAGCTCCTTGTCGGCTGCAAGTCCCTGCTGGAGTATGGACGCAGTTTGAGCGCCAGGTAGAGCAATATCGCGGTTGATGGCAGCACCGGCTGAAACACTTGTCACGCCGGCACTGTTAGGGGCTGCAGTAATACGAGAATCTCTTAGATCAATCGGCAGTGATGTTTCAGGAGTAAAGCTTGACAGAAACGGCACCACCCCGACGCTGTCTTCGGCCCCGAGGTGTATGCTGAGCAGCGGGTCGCCAAATGCCCCGACCCTGACATAGTCTGTAACCAGCGAGTTCTTGTTGAGGTCCTGGTCAGTCACGGATACGGGCAGCTCCTCGCCGGACCCCCAGTCAGAGCCGACGGCGGCCGTGTCCATGTTGAGGACCGCGGTCGAGTACCCGACGAACCAGTTCTTTGCTGTATCCGCATAGGTGATGGCAAAGGTCTTTTCGCGGCCAATGCCGTTATCGCCCGCTGCTGGCCCGGTGACAAGGTCCGCCACGCTGTTGCCGTCAGTGTTCTCAAAGAGGCCGGTGTTCTTGCCGGACTCCTGGAAGGTCACGAGGTTGTCGATACCGTCTATTGTGTGGTCGCCGTTGTCGCTGTCCTGGATCCTCAGGACGTGCCTGTCCTCACTGCTTGGGCCGACGTTGTTCCTGTCAAGGATCAGCACCGCCGACGTGTCAAAGTCGGCCGCGTCCCGGGCCGCCTTTTTGACATCAAGGTTGTTGACTTGTGCCGTCGTAGTGGCCTCCGTGTTGCCAGCCGAGTCAAAGAGGTGGTAATAGACGTTCGCCATGCCGGACCTGAAGGTCCAGACGTCGATGTCGGTGGGGTCGATGTTGAGCAGGTTGTCGTTGATGTCGACGTGGACGTGGGCGTCATGGGGGTATTTTGACCTGTCAACGTCAAAGCTTGCAAGGTCGTCCATGTCGGACTCGTACCGGATGACGATCTCCTGCGGGGATCCGCCCTTGTTGTAGATGACCTTTATGGAAGAGTCGTCGGAAATGTCGTCGAACGCCTGGATGAAGGGCCAGTATGCAAGGGATGCCATGCGGTTGTTCCCGATGTTATCGCCGGGATCGGTCGCGGTGCCGCCGGGGGTGCTCGGGGTCTTTGCGACGCGGAGGACGTTCATGACCGGGTCGGAGCTGGTGTTGGTCGATCCGCACGTAGAGTTGGTGGTGTATATGGTAATGCTGCTGTCAAACGTCCTGCCGGGGAAGAACCTGGCAGACTCGCCGGGAGTGCACATCGTACCAAAGTCAAGGCCGGTGCCGTCCTCGTTGGTCAGCATGTGGGCGGTCCTCTTTGCGGTATCCTCGAACTCTTCGATCATCTTTGCATTGGCAACATAGGCGTACCAATAGCCGTCGTCCCCCTGGACCATCCGCAGGTTCTTGCCGTCAAAGGTGACGTCGGGCTCTCCCTGCTCGATGCCCGTATCATCCAGGTTCGGGTCCTGGACGATGATCTCGATGACCATCGGGCCGCCGAACATTGTGGTCGATACGCCGAGGTTGGCAAGCCTGCGTGGCTCTGCCATGGCATCGGGGGTTGAACTGGGAAATGCAATCGTCATCCCGCCAGCCACCATGATCGCCATAAGGGCTATGCTCGTTGCCCGCCTAGCCACGGTGTTCTCCATGTGCCCGTGGGTCGGAGATAGGAGTATTTAAGCTTGATGGACGATCTGGTTGCAGGCTGCGAGGATCCCGATCCGGCGTCCGATCCTGCACCATCCCGGGGCCGCGGCGGCCCTGCATACAAGGGACGGCCCCACGGGGGCTTTTGGGCCATGGTATTCCAGCAGGCACGGGCCCGTCCCGCCTCCCGGGACCGCGGATCTCCGCAAGTCGTACACGGGGTTGGAAGGATATGGCAGCCGGGTTCACGCCTGTAACATGGGCGGCCGCAGTGAAATCCGGCCGCATGGGTCCACGCCAAGCACGGGGCGGGTACTAGATGATCACCCGGATCCATCTAGGCCGGCCCCCGGGGGCATGGCACGGGGGCCATCCGAGGCCGCCATGCGGGGGATGGCGGCCCAGTGCATGGGGATACGCCCGAGGGAGGAGAACGCGCGGATCAGGGAAGGCGGCCGCGGGGGGAGGCGATCCCGGCCGCCACCACCGCCACGATCTCGTGCATCCCTGCAATGTCCGTATCCGACCGGCCCCTGTAGCACCCTGGGGGGATACGACGGCGCCCGCGCGTCCCCGCCCGGCGGCGGCAGAGGACCGGGAAGAGGGCTGCCGCGCAGGACGGCGGCCGGTCGGGTAAGCGGGGGCCGGAAAGGGACACATGGGCGCGCCGCACGGCCGCAGATCCTAGGGCAAGGGGACGCGCCGGCAGGTGCGGATCCAGGATCAGGCCGGGATGATCATGGGCAGGCGGCCTGCATCAAGTCGGCGCCGGTGGTCACGACATGGACCGGGGTGATCCACGTGCACAATGTGCGGCAGGGGGTCGTGCCGTACAGCAGCGCCGCCGGTGGCACGTCGCTCTAGTCATCACCTGCCGGCGATAATCCCAAAGGCGTGGCAGATGGTCGGCAGCTAGGGCCCGTCATGCCGTTCCTGGCGTCTTTGGGTTCAGGCCGGCGGCCGGGGCCGCATACAAGGTGACAGGGGCCATCACGGACGGAGAGGACGGGGGGATGTGCCAGAAGGGCGCGGTATGCCGCGGCCGACTAGACGCCGTACAACATCAACGGCAGGAGCGGCTGCGTCTGGCCGGCCAAGGGCGCGGCATCGTCCGGATACAAGCGGCCCCGCCGCGCGGGCCGGCGGAGCTTGCCAGCATATGCGGTAACCGAGACAGGGCGTCTGTCACCGGCAGGTACGCCGCCTATGACGGGCCGCCCGCCGGCGTTGCTGATCCCGCATACCCCGCGGGCCCGGTAGCCTAACGGGGCGGAGGCTGCAAGATGTCATGCATATGGCAGGGGCGCCGCGCCGGACGGTGGCGCGCGCGGGGCCGGCAGGACAGTCGGGATCGCCGCAGGGTGCACGCGCCACGGCCACAGGTACGGCGCAAGGCCGGCCGCCCACGGAGAGGCTGCGAGTCTTGTAGAACCCGGGCGAGCAGCGCGTGTAAGCGGACCATGCGGCAGGCCGTCACGCAGCGCAGAACCCGCCAGAGGCTCGACATCCCGGACGGGAGGATCTTCAGCGTGCTGATGGCCTGCCCGTGCACGTGAAAGCTGCAGGGCCGGGATCCAGCCCAAGGATGTATAGAAGTGATCAGGGGGACGCGAATTCACACATCTAGCCGGGCCTACCCGACCGTTATCTCGAGGGATACCGGGGGCGAGAGGGCCTCCGGGTTTGATACGGACTCCCACGCGAACGTGGTGGCAGTGTACGTGCCGGACGCTGCCGGGGTCCACGAGACTGACGGGCTGAAGGACTGGCCTTCGGCGACGCTGCCGGATATCCACGCGAGGTGGACCGTCACGTTGTCCTCGTCCTGGATCTGCACGAGATAGGCGAACGCCTGGTCCCTCGTCTGGCCGTTGGTAAGATCCGCGGTAACCTGGACCTGCTGGTCGACCTGGACGGTATCAAGCGTGGAGCCAAAGTTGTCCACCACGCGCAGGTTCGATACCGGGACCCTCTCGAGCGGCGGGACGATGGTCCCGATGAGCGCCGTTGCGGATATGGTCAGCTCGTCGCCGCGGCTGTGCGGGTCGGGCAGGGTCGTATCATCGTACTCTGCCGTGATGGTATCGCCCTCGGCCACGCGGAGGCGGCTGCCGGTCGGGGCGTCGGTCGTGGTA
>UYNY03000071.1 GCA_900620265.3 Nitrosopumilaceae archaeon
CCTGTCGACGTACTTGTCAAGCGACACCAGGAGGGGCGCCGACGCGTCGAGCGCGTATCCGAGCTGCGCATAGCAGTACCTGTCGCAGTCCGAGGCGATCATCGCCCTGTCGGCGGCCGTCTGCCCGGCCACGGCGGCCGCCGGGGCGCCCGCCGTCCACAGGGTCTCATAGTCGCCCGTCAGCGTCCACGACGGCAGCCCCCCGTGGAACTGGAACGCGTGGGTGGTAGCCGTGTCCGGCACGGCCGAGGTCGGGATGCTGCGCACCGAAAAGTTGTCAATGTAGGTGGAGCCGGACTTTACGTATATGGCAAGGCGCAGGTGCGTCACCGACGCCGTGGCGTCCAGCATCACGGACTCGCGCACCCAGGTGCCGGCGAGCGCCCCGTCTGCCTCCCTGAACGAGGCGGCGGCCTTCCACGTGGATCCCGAGTCGGTGCTGTACTCTACGTTTATGCGGTCGTCCTTTGAGTGGCGCTCGACGTACCTGTCAAAGCCGACTATCAGGGGCGAGGTCGCATCGACGGAGCCCTCCGGCTGCGCCAGGCAGCCGTGGTAGCACGTGTACAGGCGCATCGCAGAGTTGTCCGCCGGCAGCCCCGGTATGGCCGCCCCCGGCTCCGTTGCAGGCACGACCGACCTGATGCGGCCGTACTTCTCGAGGCTCCACGAGCCAGTGCCGGACTCAAAGTCGTCCGAGATGGCGACCGACCCCCGGGCCGCCGACGGGTCGGGGTTGAAGACGGCGTTGGTGGAGGACGAGGCGCCCGACGCGAGGCCGGGTGTCGCGTCCGCCGAGAGGCGCTGCAGCCGCGGGCTGTAGGTGACCTTTACCTGCACGTCGTACGGTATGCCGGAGACGGCGAGGTGCCGGGTCTTGGAGCTGGCAAAGTTGGTGACAGAGTCCACCTTGCCGTGGCTGAGCTCAAAGTCGGACGCCGCAAAGCTCTCTATCACCGGCTTTGTGAACCTCAGCACGATGAGCGACCTGTCCCCGCCGAGCTCCGCCGTGAAGTCTATCTTCTTCGGGGCGGGCGCCACCGCCCCGTCGCCGGTCGTTATGCGGAAGTCGTTTATCGCCACCACCTCGTTGGACCTGCTCTGGTGGGTGACAAACCGCACGTTAAAGTCGTCCACGTCCAGGTAGTCGGCCAGGTTGTAGTACTCCTTGTGCCACCTCCCGTCGTCGCCCCTGTTGTGGGTCCAGTCGGCGATCGTCGTCCAGCCGGTGCCGTCGTACGCCTGCACGCGCAGGTAGCCGTTGGAACCGATCGCGGGGTCCACGTTGCGCGAGAACCAGAGGCCGGCGTCCGAGTAGGGCGTCAGGTCCACCGCGTCCTTGAGGGATATGGTGCACGCCTGCCTGCACGAGGACGCCTTTAGTATGGGATCGTTGGGGAGCCCCGGCTCCACCAGGTTCCGGGTGGCCCTTGATCCCACGCTCCAGTTCGTGCCGCCCTCCTCCTTCCACTTGCGTAGGTCCGACCCAAAGTCGTCTGCAACGATGTCGCGCTGGGGCGTGCTCGGGGGGATCTCGGGCGGGTGGGGCGGCTCGTACTCGATCTCCAGATCCCACGAGTTGAACGTGCCTGACGTGCCGCGGACGCGGTCGTGCACCTCGGCCAGCCATATCCCCTTGACGTACTCGCCCAGCAGGGAGCGGAGCGCGGGGTGGGCGGTGGTATACGTGGCGGATATCCCGGCGCCGCTGACCGGGATGCGGTTGTGCAGGACGAACCTCTCGCCGTCGGGCGGCGTCAGGGAGACCTCCAGCTGGGAGGGGACCCTGTGCGAGATGTCGACGGTCACGCTGATATCCTTGAGGGTGCCCTGCTCCGTCACCACGATGGGCACCGGGAGGGGGCGGCTACCGGTAAAGTCGGGTATCTGCCTGCCCGCATCGGCCGTGAACGTGCGCGAGAAGCGGGCCGGGCACGAGAGCGGGCCGCCCCCGGAGAACTCGCGGACGCACGACTCGTCGGCCTTGTACCCCACAAAGACGCGGGCGTCGCCTGCCCTCTTGCCGGTCGCCTTCTTGTAGACCTCCTCCTCGACTATGCCGGCAGCCGACAGCGTCACGGAGCTCACGTCGATCGGGGGGTTGAACTGCAGGTCGCGGGGATCGTCCGTGGCAACAACCCTGAATACGTCCCCGCCGGGAGTGTGGATGGTGATCTCGGCGCCCTCCATGTTCTCCGAGCCCACGCGGATGCCGGACACGGAGGATATGCTGCGCTCAAAGGCCTGCTCGTACCTGCCGTGCTTGTAGTCCGAGTCCACTATGAGCACGTCCATCTTCGCCAGGTCGTCATCGGCGATCCCGGAGGGCTCGGTGTTGGGCGGAAGCGACTCGTACTCCAGCGATATCCGGACGGGGGCGCCCGCGTCCCGGCCGTCGTGGGGCACAACCGTGAACCCGTCCGCGAGCGTGCTCCCGGGATCGGGCATGTAGACGAGGCGCGATATGGTGCCGTTTATGAGCTCGCCGGTGCTCACGATCCCGTGCGCGGGCTTGTCGGAGACGTGGAACGTGACGGCGTCCCCGTCGGCGTCCGACGCGGTGAGCCGTATCACGCGCGGGGTGGTCACTGTAAACAGCACGGTCTGGGGATCGGCCACGGGCGGCGTATTGTCCAGCTTTGTGTGGACCGAGGGCGATTTAACGGGGGCGATCGGGCTCGTGCTGGCGATTGCGAATGTCTGGATCGGTTTCGGGAGATCATCAAGGTCACCGCCTCCCACGGATATGACATAAGTTCCCGCCACATTAGGCTTAAACACGACAAACTCTGTCGGCTGTGATCTGGACGTTCCCGTCATAACGGGAATCGGGCTCCTGTCGGGACCTTCTATTGTAAATCCCAGGTTTTTTGCGTCTGGTTCTGATTCGCGGCCTATTTGATCATTGATGCTCCCGTGCGGGTGTACGTGCCATACCAGAATTACCTTCACGGTCTCTGACGTGTCAGTTACGTTGAATTCAAAATGCTCCCGCGTCTTGCCCAGGCCCAGGTGCCCCGTTAGCACGTGGTCTGCCTCGCCGGTGATGTATCCGAGGGATGCCACGGTATTCAGCACGCCAAGTCCGGCGTTGTTCAAAAGCCCGAGTGATTGAGATGTCTTGGCAAATTCATCATCGATGGGCGTTTTCGCATAAGAACAGTCGTCCTGCGCGTCTTCCATCTCGTATTGGGCCGACGAGCACGGTACAGGGCCCTTCCAGGTTGCGCCCAGTAGCAGGGCCGCCTTTACTTGAGCCGGCGTGAGATCGGGCCTTGCCTGTAGCATCAGCGCTGCAGTGGCGCTCACTTGCGGTGCGGCAAAGCTTGTACCGCCTCTAGTATGCTCCAGCACGGCAGATCCTTGGTTATAGCGATAGAGGAGTACATCCGTGGGTGCCACGATCTCCGGCTTTAGGATTCTAGTATCCAGCGTGGGGCCGTTGGTTGAAGTTGGCTGGGATGCGGATGCGTCTCCGTTCACCGCGCCCACCGTGATTACGTTGCGCGCGACGGCCTGCAAGCTAAAGTTGCCGTATACCAGATAACTATCCACAGCACCACTGTCATCTATGAAATATTTATTGCCGTCATTTCCTGCAGCCGCAACGACGACCATGCCCTTGTCAACCGCCTCGTTCATGATCAGCTCCGCCGTGTGTATCCTGTCGCCGGGCGGGGCAGTCTTTAGAGTGGGTACGCCGGCGCTCAGGTTTACGACATCGACTCCCGATCTCAAAGACCAGTCAAGGGCTTGAGCTATGTGTGCATTTGTCAGCTTGTCATAGCCGATATCAATGCTTAGGAAATCCACCCCGGGGGCTATGCCACCATGAGCGGAAAGCTCAGAGCCAATGATCTGGGCCACCCGGGTTCCATGCGTAGCATTTTTTAATTCGTCAGTTGATATTTGACCAACCGCAAGGCAACCTTCAGGTCTGCAGTCTGCCCTTTGGATCATCCGGCTGCCGAACGCGCTGTCATGAGATATAGAACTATCAAGTACAGATACCAACACGCCGTCCCCGTTTAAAGCGGTGCCGGCGGCCATCTCAATATCACTCGCGGTTGCCTGTATTGTCCTTTTATACATATCCGTGCTAAGCACGCCTATCAATTCTCCATCGCCTATCGCATATACTTCGTCCAAGAGTGAGGCCCCGGGAATGCCTGACACAGGCACAGAGGCAGTTACGAATGAAAGCTCTTCTGCAACACCAATGTCCCTTGCACCTAAAAACTCTAGGTGTTCTGCCAGAGACGCCTTGTTCTCCGCGGCGGCGAGATCCGGGCTGCTACCCTTTTGATAGTCGCGCGATACCACCAGTATTACGTTATAATACCTGATTCCGTCATATACGCCGGGATCACCGGGGTTCGGGGTTGACTCCATTATGCCGAGTATCTTTTCATGCAGCCCGGGATCAAACTTTTCGTGTGCCCCGGTATTTCCAAGCGGGCCTATCCTAGGATCGGGCGGATCCAGGTCCGATGAGCCCGTCTTGTCGGAGCCTTCATAAACTTCCCCATTTGCATAAATGCCCGATAGTCCCAACAGAGCCAACACGGCGATGGCAGGGGCAAGCCGCACGACGGGGCGGGATCCGGGGGGTATAAGAGGGTTATCGGACGAGCTCGAACGTGTATACAAAGTATTTTTATGCAGGTGTGAAATCAGAGCCTCCAACTAGTCATATGATATGGTGGATCCCAAGTCCCAGCTCCCAATGCGCCTCCCGCCCTCGGCCCGCACGGCGTGCCTCCCGCCCCGTCCACCAGCCCGTTGTATGGCCGCCTCCCAGAGACGGGCCTTGGGGCCGCCCGGTCCACGGGGGCGGCGCATGCGGACCCGACACTGCGGGGGACCGGCGCGCGCCAGCCGGGACAGCGTCCCCGAAAGGGGCGGCGCCTACCGCGACCCGAGGCGCCACACGGCGCGCGCGCCCGCGGCCGCCAGCACGGCCGCCCCCAGGGCCAGCATCGCGACCCCCGGGGCCACCTCGTGCCAGGTAACCAAATGATACCCGTACTCCGAGGCATACGGATCCGTGTCAAAGGTGAGGTGCACCGGCACCCTCTCCGCGCCACCCCACACGGTGAGGGCGTACGTGCCGTCCACGTCTGCCTCGAAACTGACGGTCTTAATCAATCTCAACAGCCCGGGCTCGGACACCGGGTTGTTGACAGCGAACACCTCGTACGTGGAGGGGCCGTGCAACGTGGCCATGACCACCGTGTCGCCGAATGTCCGTATCTGAAAATCGGCGGACGTCCCCGCGATGACATAGACGGACGCCTCCAGGACATCCCCCCTGTCGCCGCCGACGGTCCCGGAAAGGTAAACTGACTCGAACGGGGGCAGGAACAGCCTGCCGATCGCCGAGGCCACGGTGGAGAGGAAATCCGTATCCTCCGGCCCGTCCCAGCGATACGGCCTATAGGGATCATCCTCATACGCCACGACCACCGCCAGCCCGGCTGCCACCAGGGCCGTCCCGGCCGCCACCGGAACCACGGATATCAGGACAGACCTGCGGACTTTCACGGCGCCCGCCGCCGGCCGCGGCCCGTTTAAAGATATTGTGAGGATCATGGCCGCGGAGGCAGGGCCGGGGGCTGTCTCTTATACACATCTCCGAGCCCACGAGACTAAGGCGAA
>UYNY03000072.1 GCA_900620265.3 Nitrosopumilaceae archaeon
CCCGGATGGCCGACAGGATGAACATCATGGCGGTCATGAACATTATGGCAAACCCCTTGAAGAGGGAGAGCAGGACGTCGACCACGAACCCCTCCCCGAAGAAGGGGTCCTGGAGGGCGGAGTTCCAAGAGTCCATGCTCAGCGTCTCCTGCTGGTCGAACGAGCCCACCTCGTCAAAGACCTCGATGGGGTCGACCGTCATATAGCCGTCGATGCTACAGGTGACCGACCCCATCAGGCACCACATCTCCGTGGTCCGCCCGCGCGGGTCGCCCCCGAACGGGTCCATCAGGTACAGGGACGAGGACTCTATCACCAGTGCCGCCACGTCCCACAGGTAGGGCAGCACCAGGTAGAGGGGCAGGAGGACGATCATCTTTGCGATGATGTCATAGGCGGTACCCTGACGCACGACGTTGAACTCTTCGAAGAAATACGAGATGCCGGCCAGCATCAGGAGTATGACGAATATGCCGCCGGCTATCTTTACCATCAGGCCGTACATTGCCAAAGTCGGGAAGAGCTCCGAGAACTCTGCCTCTGAGAGCTTGCCCCCTTGCCCGTCGTCCACGACGTTGTCGGCTCCGAGGATCGGGGCGAACTCGGGGATCCGGGTGCCGTCAGGACCGTAGTGGAATATGGTGGGCATCTCTGCCAGCAGGTCTGGCACCATCGGGCCGCCTATGGTCACAAAGAGCTGCGAGAGGGCTATCATCGCGGCAAGCATGATGGCGCCGATCCCGAGCATCAACGGCATCGTAAAGAGGAACCCACGGCGCTTCTTTGTGCATGCTCGGAAAAGCCGGGATCGGGCCATCGCCCCCAAGTACACGGCCCGATTTAAGCAGGGGATCAGGGCGTCGGCCGGTCCGACACGGGCGACAGCGGCCTTTTATGATATGACCACACGGTACGCGTGAACCAGATAATGGCGGCGGCGATACTATTCGGGCTGGCCACGGTGGTGATCGCCCCGCTGGTAGCCTCGTCGGGATCCCAGATATTCTCAAACTCTGCGAGCATCCTCGATGTGCTGGACGGCTCGAGGAGGCAGGCCGGCCAGGTGGTCGTGGCCACCCACGTACAGGTCTCCGGGAACGGCACGGCCATCTATCTGTCCAACATCGGAACCGAGGACCTCCGGATCCACGCCGTATTGGTCGACGGGGCGGAGGTGTCGTACGTGCTGGAGGGACAGGGCGGCGGTGCTCTGGCTGGGTTGGAGGTGGGCGGGCTCGGCGTACTGAGGATGGGCGTGGCCGGGGGGGAGGTGCAGATCGTCTCCACGCTGGGAAAATTCTTCGAGTTTTCGATATCTTAGGCGTGTGACTCTACTTATTCCCATCTAGTTCTGTAGGAAACTCGTGAGCTAGGCAAGGGGTAGGTGCAGGTGAGGCAGCCGCTCTGGATCCAGACCGAGAGGCCCGACTTGGCATAGATCCGAAAGACCCAAGCCGCCCAAGAGGTCTAAATTCATCCAAGCATCTTACCTAGATTGCCAGATCACGAATTTCCAACAGAATCCGGAGCCGGCCGTCCGCCCCATGATCTTGACGGCCAGGCCTGTATCGCCCACCTGCCGTACCCGTCGGCGGCGACGTACCACTTGATGTGCGAGTCCTCGCCGGCATACAGGTGTGTCGATACCATCCCCGGCAGGCGGATGGTATAGCTGCCCGCCGATGAGGGGCCCTTTGGGCCGTTACCCTGCCTGCTGATCTTGCGCGCCCCGTCATCTGCGGGATGGCAGGGGACAATCGAGTAATACCGCGTGTGGCTATCCCACTTGACGTGCTGCTTGTCGCTGAGGCAGAGTATGCGGTGGCAGATGGACGGGAACCTGGCGTTGTATGTGGTCGTCCCGCCGTTTATCCGGTACCTCCGGATCCTGGTGGTCGAGAGCAGCTTTCTTGAGATCTCGCCCGGCCCGCTCTGCCTTGGCCTTTCATCGTCATACTCGACGTCCCTTGCCCTGATGTGGACCTCCCAGACGCCGCCCGGCCTGGCTGCAAGCAGCCAGTCGGCCGTCCCGCCGTCCTCGAGCCCGATCTCTTCGGCGACATCCATCGGGATCGCCGTCCCCGTCGGCTGGATCCTCACGGCCCCGGGGCGATCCTTCTCGCACGACATGGGCCGGTATCCGGTCTTTTTGCCCGGCCGCCAGGTTACGGGATCCCCGATGGCCCATCTGATGTACTCGCCGGGTGCGGCGCCGATCAGCTCCAATACCTGTTTTGGAATGACCGTCTTGAGGACGGGATTTCTTTTGCCCTTTTTGTAAAGCCTCGTGGTGGCGATGGGCCTGAAGAGCGACATTTCGGGAACCTGTACGGGATCGGCCGCCTCGTATTTATAAGTTGGGTGGTGCCGGTTCCGTGTATGCGCCCGGCCCGTGCCTAGCCCGCGGATTCCCAACAGAATCACCCATCTCGGATCTAGTAACCTTAAATATGACACATCCAGCCCCTTACGCGTGCCAGCCGCAGATAAAGTGAATATAGACGGGGTAAGTGCTGCCGTAAAACTGGAAGAGTATTTGGTGGAACGTAAATGCTGGGCACCTGGAACTGAAGTATCATGGGATCCTATCATCAAAATGCTTGTGGTAAGGGTATCAGGTGACAAAGAAAAAGTAAAAGAAGAGCTTACTAACTTCATGTCTAAACTTCCTTCAGGAAGAAAACCAATAGGACCGATTCACAAAAATGGGATTCCTTGTTATTATATACCGGAGTACTGATAGATTTTTCAATCATAGGAATTTTAGTGCATGATTGGTTGAACATAGATATCACGTCCTGACGGTTACAGAGCAGCCCGCCTCCGACCCATCAGACATCGATACCACCGCTACGACATGATAGGTCGAGCCGGGAGATATGGAGGCCCCGACCGGCTCCAACACGTCCCACGTACCCCCCGGAGACACCCCGGCCGGCCCCCATATCTCGTGCCCGTCGCCGAGATCGTCCACAAGCACGACCCTGACGGATGCCGTATCTGATGATCCCGTATTGTGGACGACCCCCACCAGGTACGCCGTGCCACGGCCCGTATCATGGAGACCAAACCCTGACAGTATGCACCCGGCGCTGTTGATCGACGCGTCGCGATAGTCGGCCAGCACGGCGAGCAGCACGGCGCCCCCCGCCATCGAGAACCCTGCCAGCAGGGACACGGCCACAAGCGCGTGCACCCCCCTGCGATGCATCATGCCTGCCCGCCCCGCGGCCTCGTGTCAAAGAGGGACCTCTCGGCCTCTGACGCCTCAAAGCGGACGTGCATGCGGTACCTCTTGGTCATCAGGATCGCGTGGCCGGGATCGGACGACTTTACCCTGTGGACCTCCTGCGGGGAGAGCCCCAGCACCTTGGCGGCAGAGTCGGCCGCCTCCTCCTCCATGTTCATCAGTATCTTTGTCTCGATATTGTCGACGATCCTGCTAGAGCCGCCCCTGTCCTTTGCAATGTCATCGACGTTCTGTGACACAAAGATGAACCGCACGTTCCTCTTGCGCCCCATCCTCACGATCTGCTCTACGTACTTGTCGGCGCCCTCCATCTTGAATAGCAGCCACGCCTCGTCAAGCAGCACGATCTTTTGGACGTGTTGGGGCATCTCCTCTATCCTGCGCCAGACCTTGTTGAGGGCCAGCACCAGCAGCATGATCTCGTGGGGCTTGCCGTCGGCCTTCTTCATAGAGATCACCATCCGGTCAGATATCCGTGGCTTTCCGCGCACCATCCTGGAGAGGGGCCCGTCCACTAGGTCGTCAAGCCACCTCTTTGACTCGTCGTCGAGCACCTCGTAGAGCTCCCCGATGCTGTGGATCTTGTCGGAGAACTTGCGGAACTGCTTTACGACCTCCTCGGGGGCCCGCGTCACGCTGCCGAGTATGTCGGCGGCGTCTGCCGGATCGAGCAGCCTGAACGGGTCGAGCCCGAGCTCCTCGTCGCCGGTCAGCTGCATCCTCTCCAGCCCGAGGTCCCCGGCGATGTCGTGGTACTCGCCCATCGGGTCTATCACAAAGCAGAGGCTCTCGGGGTGCCTCTCCAGCAGGCGGCGGAGCACCATCTTTGCCGTGAACGACTTGCCGGATCCTGACGTCCCGAGGATGGCCATGTTATAGTTGGACCTCCTCTCAAAGTCAAATATCACGGGGGCCCCGCTGTCCGTGTTTATCCCCAGCACGAGCCCGTTGGGGACCTCTAGCATGTCCCCCGAGACCATCGAGTAGAGGCACGACATGCTCCCAAGGTCGAACGTCAGCTCCTTGCCCCATCCCTCGGCCAGCATCGCCCCCTGCCTTGCCACCTGGGCGGAGAACCTGCCCCCGTGCATCCCCGCCGCGGAGTGGAGCGCCTTTGAGGCGGCCCTCAGCCCCTTTACGTCCCGGGCCAGTATCACGCAGACCACCCTGCACCTGAAGAGCCCGGTGTGGGTGTGCCGCATGGACTGCTCTGCCCGCTCGAGCTTTTCATACTCCTCGGCGGCCGACCTTGATCGGATGGCCGCCTCGTGCACCAGGTCCTTCTTCTTTCTGACGTATGACATCGCCTTTTGGTGGGACATCGGGGATATCCAGATGGATATCTCGTGGCACGCGGGGAATATCCCCGTCGATATCCAGGCCCACGGGAGCTCGTAGGGCACCTGACGCAGAGTGAGGCACTTTGCCACGTACTTTGAGCCGTCCCCGGGATCTACCACGAGGTGGCGCCACCGCTCCTCGACGATCTTCATCTCGGGGTGGCCGCCGAGGTCGGCCGTGTACTCGTAGCGCAGCGACTCAAAGACATGGTTGAGCGGCTCCTCGCTTGAGAGGTACAGCTGGAGTATCGGCATCCCGACGCTCTGGCCGTCAACGGGCACCGGGAGGATCTTGCGGGCAAGCCGTATCCGGATCGGCTTGCGGGCCACGCGCAGTATGTCAAAGAACTCGCCCATCTTTTTCTTCTGGGCCTCCTCCGGCAGGGTCACAAAGTTGGTCGGCGATATCGTATAGTGGTACTCCACGGTATCCCATCACGTCCGGCTTAAAAGGGGGCGGCCGCCTGATCCCGTGGAGTACGCAGCTAGCAGGTTCGGGATCGCGAGGTTCGGAGCTGCCACCCCCGGCAGCTCGGATCTTGCAGAGCCGCCCTATACCATCAAGGGGGCGACCGTATACATCACGAGGGACGGCAGGTATCTGGTATCGGAGCCGGCCCTGAGCGGCGGGGCCGAGGAGGTATGGAGGCGCCTGATGGAGAACCTCTACTATTCTTACTCGGGGACCGGCGGCAGCACCGTCCAGTCGGTCAGGGACGGGCTAGAGGAGGAGGCGAGGCAGACGGGCGTGCTGGATACCTATCTCAAGGAGAGGGACGCTATCGACTATTACCTGGTCCGGGACATTGCCGGATACAGGCAGCTTGACGTCCCCATGTCGGACCCGAGGGTCGAGGACCTGATATGCACCAGGTTCGACCGCGAGGCGGCAGTAATCCACAAGGACTATCTGGACCACGAGATGCTAAAGACCAACATCAGGTTCCCCACGTCCGAGTCCTTTGACAGCCTGCTCCAGGTGATCTCGCAGAGGGAGGGGCACGCGCCCACCACATCAAAGCCGATCACCTACTGCTCGACCCCGTCCAACGACAGGATAACCATCACCTGGCGGGACGAGATATCAAGGCCGGGGTCGACGCTGGCGGTAAGAAAGTTCCCGAGGGAGCCGTACACGATAA
>UYNY03000073.1 GCA_900620265.3 Nitrosopumilaceae archaeon
GTCATCCTCCTTATGTGACTGCGCATCTCTCTTGCGTTCGTCATGGCCGACCCCCTGCACGGGGGATCTAAAAACCTTTCAACGTGCGCCTTTTTCTTTTGAAAATTAATTATGAGCTGCACTATAGCACATGGTAACCAAGAGATTCGATCTCGCGCACGGCGGGGGAACAGGCACGGCGGTAACGGACGACGGCCGCTCCGCAGAGGGAGGGGCCACCGAGCTGCACGACTCCGTGGTATACGACGTGCTCCTCAGGCTGGAGCAGGAGCTCTCCACGTATGCAAGGCACGGGCGCTATGACATCGGGGGCATCGTGGAGGGCATCGCGCACTCGTACGACGTCCATGGATCGCACGACAGCGCGCATACGATCCCGCTTATGTAGGACTATATCAAGGACCACAAAAAGTACGACGGGATAAAGCGCGGCACCGGCCCGAGGCCCCGCCCCGACTTTGGGACCGTCTACACGGCGCGCCTGCTCGCCCAGACGGGGAGGTGCGCCGAGGCGCTCGAGCTTGCCGACGAGAACATTGCAAAGTGGCCGGACAGATCAGGCCCCTGGCTGACAAGGGCGTGCGCGCTGCACGGGCTCGGAAGGCTGGACGAGGCGCTGGGGTGCGCCGAGAAAGCGCTGGAGATACGGCCGGAGAACGTCACCGCCGCCGGCCTCAGGGCGAGGATCCTGGCGTGCATGGGCAGGTACGAGGAGGCGCTCGAGTATGCAAGGGGATACCCCCACTTCAAGGTGCGGCACTTTAGGGCGGGCATGGGGCTGGCGCATGCCGGGCTCGGGAACCACAAGGAGGCGGCCGTGCACCTCGGGGTCGCGATAAGCCAGGATGCCAACACGGGGGAGCTCGAGGAGGCAAGGCGCGCCGTCACCGGGGCGGCCGGGATGGAGGACGGGGTGGCGGTCCCGGGCAGGTGAGATCCCGGCGGGGTCGAGCTCCCCCGGGATCACTTAAAAGGCGCCCCCGGCGGGCGCCCCCCGTTGCAGCGGATGGAGGAGGCCCGCCCGATCAGGGGGCAGATACTCGACCTGCTCGCCCAGAGGGGGATGCGCGAGCCCTGCTATGCGGGGCTCCTCGACCTCACCATAGGGCTGTTCGAGGAGCGCGGCCTCGGGGCCGACTATTACGGGTACCACAACGTCACGCACGAGCTCGAGGTCGCGTACGTGGCGCTGCTCGCGGCCGGCGCGGCCGCCGACGGGGTCGGCGCGCGCGACCTTGCGCACATCTACATGGCGGCGCTCCTGCACGACTTTGACCCGGCAAAGAGCGTCGACAAGCCGCACGAGGAGGAGGTGCTGCGGTTCGTGGACGGGGACGCGCGCGTCCGGCGCATGATGGCCGAGGCCGGCGCCGACCCGCGCGCCGTGCGCGCCCTGATACTGGCGACCGCCTACCCGATGGACGCGGCGGCGGGGCGGCGCCTCGGGGACGGGCTCGCGTGGGCCGGCGCGGGGGAGGCGGCGCGCCTGCGCGGGATGGGCAGGTACCTGTCAGTCGCCGACAGGGTGGCCGGCTACGCGATGGGGGGGCCGGCGAGGGGGATGGAGCTTGCAAAGATGAACGCGCACGCGCTCGCGTGGCGGCCGTCGGTGATCGTGCGCCGCGCGGTCGAGTACTTTGAGCAGCTGCTCGGCCCCGAGGCGCCCGTCTCGAACGCCGTGCTCGGCAGGCTGCCGGGCCGCATGAGGCGCAACTTTTTCGCCACGGTCCAGCGGTTCATGGAGATCCGGCAGAAGGAGATATCGGTCCAGGAGGGGCACGTGCACGGCAGCCTGCGCCTCGTCCCGTGCATCGAGGGGGCGGCGGCGCGGCGCGACCCGGCGTTTGAGGCCGCGGTCCGCGACATACACGCCGAGCTGCCGCGCCCGCTCCGGTTCGGCGACGCCCGGTTCGCAGAGTCGCTTGCGGACCCGCGCACAATAGTGACGACGCTGCGCGTCGGGGGGAGGAGCGGCGAGATAGTCGGGTTCGCAAAGGGCGGGCCGCTCGAGGGGTACGAGCTGCGCCCCGGCATAGACGACGAGAACCTGGGGCTTGGCAACACGGTCTTCCTCGAGCCGCTGGCGCTAAAGGTCGGGTACTGGGGGATACGGGGCGGCAGCGAGATGAGGCACATGTTCGTCATGCAGGCAAGCTCGATGGGCTACGAGTACCTGACCAGCTTTGCGCTCCGGGACGTCATCGAGGGGCGCGTCGGGCGCGAGGGGGCCGAGTTCGTCGCCCGGTTCGACCCCGAGCGCTGGGACTATTACAGGATCAGGATATAGCGGGCTTGGAGGGCTTCGATCCCACGACCTGTAACTCCGGAGGCTACCGCGCTATCCATGTTCCGCGCCCCGAGGCACTGCGCCACAAGCCCGGCGGCCCCCCGCGGGGCGGGCAATTTAAGGATAGGGGGCGGGGGCCCGGTCGGGCCTAGCGCCGGGCCGCTGATCGCCCGGAAGGTGGACGCGGTCGGCTTCGGGTACGTTACAGTTTAATGCCGGACAGGGCCGGGGGCGGCGTGGCCATCCGATACTGGCGCCGGGGAAAGTACGAGGCAAGACAGCTGGCCATCACGGTCAACGGCAAAAAGTTCCACACCCCCGCATACCTTCCGTCCATATCGAGCATATTCGCCAGGATAACACCGGGCCCGCTGATCGATGCCGTGGCCCAGATCGGGTACCCGAGCCTGCTCGTCTCCGCATACGACGTATACCATGCAAGTGACAGGGACCGCCTGCTAGGACTGCTCAATGACTATCGCAGAAAGGGCCTGCTCTTCCTGGACAGCGGCGGGTTCGAGGCACACTGGAGGAGGGACGGATCATGGGGATTCGACCAGTACGAGGAGATGGTGAATACCGTGCCGGCAGACATGTATGCCAGCTTTGACAAGGTAGGAGATGCGGCCATCTCGATCAACTCGGCAGATCTTTCGCGCGGACTGCGCCCGGAAGCGGCATGCGTCTCAATATGCCATGGTGACTCCCCGCAGAAGCTGGTAGAGTCAGCGTACGAAATCGCCAAAAGATACCAAGGATCACACCCGTTCATCGCAGTGCCGGACAAGGAGTGTGGGACCACCCTGACGGAAAAGATATCCACAATACACAGGTTGAAAGAAAAGCTGGTAGATACGGACGCCCTATCATGCCTGCATGTAATGGGATGCGGCAGTCCTATCGCAGCGGCGCTTTTCTCGTTCGCGGGTGCCGATATATTCGACAGCAGCGACTGGTACAGGCGCGTAATTGATGCCCAAACGATGAGACACCTGGATTACGACCACCTAGAGTTGATCGGGTGCGAGTGCACCGCTTGCACTACATTTCAGGGCGAAGACGCCAGGGTCATCGGTCACAACATCAACTTTTACAAATCATATTTTGATTCGCTCAGGAGCAACATACAGATACGCGGAGGGCTTGAATTCCTCACCGGAAAGTTTGACGATAGATCAATAGCTAGACTTGACGAACTTCTCAAGGAGGGCGTAGCCTATGGCTCCGGATAGATGGGAGCCGCCGGCCCGGACGGGAAGGATCGTCTGCCTCCTGTCGGGAGGGATCGACTCGGCCGCGCTGCTGTACAGGCTGCACAGGAGCGGCCACGACGCGGTCCCGCTGTTCATAGACTACGGCCAGAGGGCGGCCGCGCAGGAGCTTGCAGCCGCGTCCGGGCTGTGCGCCGGGATCGGCGCGGGGCTCGAGAGGATCCACGTGCCGGGACTGTCGGCCATCGGCAACGGCCTGTCCGATCCCGGCCCGCATACGTCCCCGGTATTCCACGCCAGGAACTTGATCCTGCTCTCCATCGCCGCCTCATACGCGGCGTCAAGATCCGCCGCGGCGGTGGGGATCGGGGCGCACCGCACCCCGTCGTTTCCCGACCAGGGCGGCGCGTTCATCCAAAGGGCGGAGGCGGCGATCTCGGCGTCGCTGGGAACGAGGATGAGGGTCTTTGCGCCGTTCTGCGGGCTGGACAAGCTGGAGGTGGCCAGGCTGGCGGCCGATGCAGGGGTACCCATCGGCGCCACCTACTCGTGCTATATGGGCGGGACGGAGCCGTGCGGCAGCTGCCCCAGCTGCACGGACAGGCGGGCGGCATTGAAGGTGCTGGTGGAGAATATTTAAAGGGGGGCAGCCGGATCGCCGGCCATGGGAGGCGGCGCGTACGCGGAGGCAAAGTTCAGGGAGAGCCTGAGCTTGGGGAAGCTGGGCCGGATATACAAGGCGCGTGAGGAGGAGCTGGACATGGACTTGTCAGACGAATACATTGTCAGGAACGAAAAGTACGCCCTGGTGGTGTTTGACAGCAGGGACGTCGACAAGTCCCTGTTTCTGCGCGGGATAGCGATGAACGACAGGTTCGGGTTCGAGCTGGTCGACTGCCCCGCCGACGAGCCGGTGGATGACGAGTGGAGGGAGCAGACGGCGTACAGGATCAGCCGCGCGAGCGCCGTCATCGTGGCAGTGACTGAGAACGCCAACGGGAACGCGGCAATCGACTGGGCGGTCGAGAGGTCCCTAGAGTCAAAAAAGCCGGTGCTGGGCGCCAGGCTGCCGTATGACGCGGACCACGAGCCTCCCCGCTCGGTGTCAGAGAACGGATGCCCCGTGGCGCTGTGGAACACGAGAAAGGCCGAGGCAGCTATCGCAGGCCACGGATCCTAGGGGGCGGCATGCCAGTCCGTGAGCGCACGCCCCGGGCAACCATACTTTGAGCGCCGGTACTCTTCCAGCATCTCGGATCTCTTGCCGCGGGGCTCCCCCGTGCCGCGTATCTTCTCCCGGCCTGAAAGATCCGGATCGCCGGCATGGTCCTCTCGGATCCCACCTACGAGTAGACCAGCCGCTTCCCCAAGAGCCCGCGCCCCGCCATCTGCTCTATGATCGTGCCCACCCTGTACTGGCCAAAGTTGCGGTATATGCACGTCATGTCGGTCAGTATCTGCCCCGCGACGTCCTCGAGCGGGCGCATCTCGTATTGCACACGCCACAGGTAGATCACGGACGCGGCGACCTCGAGCCATGCCGGGTCGTCAATATGCGGGGTGATGAACTCCCTGAACCCGCCAAGGTCGCCGGGCGGGTCGGCCGGGTCGGCGCCGTGCTCGAGCACGCGTGACGCGTCGCGGTCGATCCCCTTCGAGTACGGGCCAAAGAGCCCCCACGAGTACTCGTAGCCCAGATCAATGCCGTTGACGCTCGCAAGGTACGTTATGGACTGCGTGGATGTGCGGCCCTCCGGCAGCGTCGTGTCCAGCCTCTTGCCGATCCCATTAAACAGCCCCAGCAGTTCGCGGTGCCTTTCTGATCCCAACCCGCGGGGCGCGGCGGGGCGGAGTTATTTTAGGGTTGCCTGTCCTGCGCGATCAGTATTCCGATCGCCGGGCGGGTCACACGGTACCGGGACGCAGTCCCGCCGCTTTCGCCCGGATCCCCAGGCTCGTGTCAGGGCACGACGGGTCTACAGAGCCCCCGTCCGGCGCGGCCGTGGCCCGGATCGACGTCCTCCAGCAGGTGGTGCTCCAGCAGGCAGTCAACGACCCGCTGCACGTCCTCCCCGGCAAGGCCGTCATGGCCGGGCGCCATCTCGTACAGCAGGTGTCCCACCAGATCACCCAGCGGGCGCCCGGCGTACAGGTGCCTGTGCAGGTGGATGGCGGACGCGGCGGTCTCAAGCCAGAGGGGATCGTCCGTGTGCGCGGATATGAGCGCCCTGAGCGCCCCGATATCGCCGCCGGGCGGCGCGGCCGGCGCGCCGCCCCTTGCGCACTCGCGCATCAAGAGGCCGTCGCGGGCCGCGTCCCTTGAATACGGGCCGCGCAGGTACCACGAGTATCTGTACCCGAGGTCGATGCCGCACGCCTGGGCAAGGTACGCTATCATCTGGACGGCGTGGCCCCCGCCGGGCGTGCCGGCGTCCGGGCACATTCCCAGGCCCTCAAAGAGGCCGAACAGCCTCTGGTGGCTTTGCGCGCCCATGGTTCTGCGGCACGGGAGAGGGGCTATTTGACGGTTGCCCGGGCCCGGAGGGGGGCCCGGCCCGCGGGGGATCCCGGCACATATCACCGTCCGGGGGGTTGTGCCTCTTCTGGGTGCGTAAAAAAGGGATATTAGGCGGGCGGGCGGGGCTGGATCATGGGTGAGCAGGACGCCGCGGCGGCAGAGCCGTACGTCGGGATGGAGCTGGCATCCGGCGAGATCTTCCCCGTGTCCGGATCATACGTCTGCGTCCGGCACGTCGATGAGAGCGAGGATGCCGGCTGCGACATGTACCCGGTCGACAGGCACGGGGCCATGTACCTGAAGGGCTGGAGGGTGCCGCTGCAGTCGCCGTGCATGCACCGAGCCTATTGGAGGCTCAAGGTCATCTATGATCATCTGTAAAGACCCGGCCGTTTCTTCAAGCTGGGCATTAGGCCCAATGTCCGACCCGCTGCCGCCGGCGGTCTCATCCGGCAGCATCCACTGGGGGATCCCGGGGTTCGTCCTCGCGTGCGCGTAAAGGACGAATATTACGATCAGCGGCCCCGCGATACTTGGATCGCCCAGCCCATGCCGGGTGGGCACGGCACGAAGTATGGATGTTCGTCTTACAGCGGGATTCGATCCCTGAAAGTTAATATATCAACCTGCCATGCCCCGCGCCATGAACAACGGGCAGGTACTGGATATCCGGGCCACCGGGATCAGGGACGGCGGCATCGTGGACAAGTGCCTGATCGTGCTCTTGGGTTCGGCCAAATCCCCGGTATCCGAAACAAGAATACAGAATGCAATGTTCCTTTTTAGCGCTGACGAGCAGAATGCAAGGATACATTTTGGATTTTTTGCCGGCGGCAGGGGGCCCCACAGCAGCCTGCTTCAAAGTCGGTGCGAGGAGCTTTGCAAGCGCGGCGTATTGGCCGCGGAGCCGCGCGGGGGGCAGGCGTGTTATATGCTGTCAGCGGCCGGCAGGTGCACCTATGACGAGCTTGCAGGCAACACTGACGCGGGACTGCAGGACATGATAGCGGGGACGCTTGCATTCCTGGACAACATGACCGACGAGGAGATGCGTGCGTACATGTGCAGGGCCCATCCCGGCGCGTCAAAAAATTCATCATCATATGAGGGGATCATGCCAAAGTCAGATGACCTCATAATCGGGCTTGTCAGAAAAAACGCCCTGGCGCCCGCAGAGGCCGCGCGGCTGCTGGATACGACGCGCTATGCGGTAATGCACCGGGTCGAGTACTGCTAGGAGCCGGGCATGCTGATTCTTGATACGTCGCCGATCATGGCCATGTTGGACGGTTCGGAGGACGAGGCCCTGATCGGGGCCGTCGGCAGCTATGGCACTCCAGTGCCTACCAGAATGAGCTCACGTGGGGCCTTCAGGCCCGCCGCGCGGGATCACGGGTCCCGATCGCCGCCCCCGATCAGGCCGGCGCGGCGGGATCCGGCACGAACGGGTAAAAAAGACATATTAACGAGGCGGGCCGGGCAGAATCATGCAGTCAGAGCAGGATGCCGCGGCGGTAGAGCCGTACGTGGGCATGGAGCTGGCATCCGGCGAGTTCTTCCCGGTGTCAGGATCGTACGTCTGCGTCCGGCACGTCGACGAGAGCGAGGACACCGGCTGCGACATGTACCCGAGAGACAGGCACGGGGCTCTGTACCTGAAGGGCAGGAGGGTGCCGCTGCAGTCACCGTGCATGCACAGAGTCTATTGGAGACTCAAGGTCATCTACGATCATCTGTAGCGACTCGATCATTTCGTCAAGCTGGATATCAAGTCCGATGTCCGACCTCCTGTCGTTGATGGTGTTAAGGTACCGCTCAACCGTGTACGAATAGGTCAGAGCCAGCCTCGGGTCCAGCTCTATGATGCTGTTGACAGAGACGCTCTTGAACGCGGACAACAGGTAATACGCGGAGAGCCTCGCTGCATCGTGGCCGGCCCCGCCAGCCAAGCCGTTTTTCCTGTCATCCCTGAACGCGTCCAGAGCCTGCGTGTAATACTCGACGAGCCCCTCCCGCAGGTGCCTCCTCCGCCTCGCGTCCCTCTGCTCCAGCATCGTCACGTGGCGCTTTATCGAGCTGCTGCCCACCGCGACGGTCGCGACGACCCCAGATATTCCAAGGATGACCGTGATTATCAGGACGGTCTCCTCCGGCGGTATGCCCTCGAGCATCCCGGGGTTCGCCCTCGCGTACGCGTAAATGACGAATACCCCGATCAGCGACACCACGGTCAGCAGCCCCGCGATCCTTGGATCGGCCCAGCCCATGCCGGGAGGGCGCGGCGCGAGGTATAAAACGATTTTGGGGGAGATTGTCACGGGGCTTTTTTGGCGGCGCTAGAAAAAAGGCATATTAGATGGGCGGGCCGGGCCGGGATCATGGAGGCAGGGCGGGAGGCCGAGCCGTACGTGGGCATGGAGCTTGCATCCGGCGAGTTCTTCCCGGTGTCCGGGGCGTACGCCTGCGTCCGGCATGTGGACGAGAGCCAGGACGTGGGGTGCGACATGTACCCGATAGACAGGTACGGGGCGCTTTACCTGAAGGGGTGGAGGGTGCCGCGGCAGTCGCCGTGCATGCACCGCGTCTATTGGAGGCTCGAGGTAATCTACAGGCACCTGTAACGGCCAGGCCGGCCGCCGGGATCAGTGTCAGACCTACCGGCGGCGCCCGGGTGCAGGGGCGGCCGGCCCGCCCACGCGCGTGCCGCCTCCGGGCCCGCCCTGTCCACCGCGCTCCGGATGCATCATCATGTGTTGTCCCTTATTCTTGGACTTTCCCATGCCGGGCGCTCCGTCAGGGCGGCGGCCGGATCCCCCACGGTCATTTCCCCACCGGGTCTGCTCGTATATCTCCTCGGCCTCCCTTTGGATCCGCCTCTGCAACTCGGTCGGGCCGCGCTCAGGGATGCGCTCAAGGCTCTTCCACGCCACCCCGTCCAGCGGCGGGATGCTGTCCATCACCAAGTCCCGGGGGCCGGATGGGCCCGCATATAACCGCAACCCGCGCGATCCCGCACGGCCCGCGGGCGCCGCGTGATCACGGGGGGCCGGCCGCCCGGGCCCGCCGCGGCCCCCCACATGACCGCATTATCAAGAGCAAAGGCCCCCCCCCATGCGGCCGCTTTTGCAGCGGCCTGTCCTGTAGGGAATCGGAAATAGGGGGACAGGAAAAGGCAGGATCAACCATACGGCCTACCATGTTTTACATCCGAGCAGCCCCATGGCAAACTCGGATGCCGATATTACGGTAAATCGTAAGAACGGCGTATGTAAAGACAACCTCCTTCTTGTTATTTGGAAGTATGGATAACAGTTTTTTCGTGGCATCCCTCAGGTCATCTAGATCCTTTCTGAATATTTGCTGGGCCGCCTCGACGTCCACGGTCCGCTTTGACCTGTTCCCCAGCCGGGGTATGCCACCCAGGCTCTTATTGACGTCAGCATCGGCCCCCGAATCCCCGGCGCTCAACTTCTATTACTCCTTCAACTGCTCCCTGTAATATGACTTCAGGTCATCGTCCTCGATCCGGGCATGCAGGCCGCCGCGATCAAATGCCCTTTTCCACGGGGATCCGTCCATGTGCGTGATGTATGAGAGCAGGAATTCCTCGTATTCGCCATATGTTTCGACGGTCTTCCTTACTATGGCCAGGTTGTTTGCCGTGAACCTCCCGCCCAGCTCATCCATCCTTTTTCCAATATCCGGGCTTGTGACCGGGGTCCCGCACGAATAAAGGCGCGGTACGGGGGCCCCGCCATGCGCCCGTATTGCGTCGTACAGGGCAGGTATTACGGGACCGTACTTCCAGGCCTCGATCCGGTCCCTGAACAGCGGCTGCCCGGTTATTCCCAGGGTGAACCCGTGGCCCAGGTACGCCAGTTTGAGGATCTGCATCGGCGTGAACCGCCCGCCGCCCATGGCGGTGATATAGTCGCCCACGAGGATCGCAGGGACGCTGCCGTCCTCCCTTTGTCCTATTACCTGTGCCATATGGCGGGCACGGGGGATGTCCCTAATATACCGTATACTGATCGGGGGTGCGCGCCCGCGTGGCCGGGCCCCGTTGATGACCGTTCCGCGTGATCGGACGGCCCGGGCCCGGCCTTACAGTGTCGTTCGGCACGCCCCGGCCCACAAACCGGCGGTCGGCAGGGCCAATGCACGGCCCGCCGCGCCTACCTGCCCAAATACTCTAGCGCCGCAAGCTCCGAGACGCGGAGCCGCCACGGGGGGCATCAAGTCAAGCATCGACCTAAACGTCCGTTCCTTGTACCAGCTGCTGCGTGCCACGGGAAGGGCCCTGCCGTCCACGTGTTCCGTCCACGTGTTCCGTCCACGTGTGGCCGCCCCGCATGCGGCCGTGTCCCTGGAAAAACCCAGGGTGGATTGCCGCCTTCCAGATGTCCCGAAAGCCGGTGTTCGATCCAAGGCACCTGCTCCCAAGATCCCCTCCGCATGATGGCCCGCGCGCCCATATAGAACGGGGGCGGCCTAGATACAGTCGACCTCGAGCTTGTCACAAAGGAGCTTTTGGTTCGCGGACAGCTTGATTTGGTTCTCGTATAGCCTGTTGACCGTATCCTTGATTTCCCGCACGTCCTCCCTGAGATATTCTATCGACGTGGTGATGCCCTCTATATCCCCCGAGTTGGAATAAGCGAGCTGGATACCAAAGGCGGCCATACCCCCCACACCTATTATCACTGCGATCAGCAACCGGTCTGCCATGCAACCCGTTGGGCTGCTTGGTATTTAAGGGTTCAGGGCTCAAAGCCGTTCTGTGCAGAATGAAGATCGTCAGTGCCTGATTCATGCTACCCCGGGTCGGATTTCCTGATCGCCCGGGTGGTCTTCCGGGCCGCAAAGGCCCCTTGGGGGATCATATAACCGCATGAGGGCCGCGCCGGGCTGCCGCGGAAGACGGCTGCGGCAGATCCGCGGGGCCGATCAGGGGCGGCCCGCCCGGGACTAGTCCTCCCTTCCCTCTGTCGACCCGTGCCTCAGGACGTTCATCAGGTTCTCCCATGCCTCCTCGTCAAGGGGCGGGATGGTGCACATCGTCATGGGGATTGCCGGCGGCATGCACCATATGAACGCTCGTCCGGCGGGCCCGCCGCCCCTACCTGCCGAGGTACTCTAGCGCCGCAAGCTCCGAGACGCGGAGCCGCTCCAATATGGCCGGATCCTTTAGCCTCTCGACCCGGACCGGGGCGTCGTGGCTGAACGACTCGCCGACCTCGCGCTCGAGCTCCGAGGCGTCAAACACAAGTGCGGCCCTTGCCTGCTCTGCGCGGAGCAGGTCGGCAAACGAGTCGTGGTGCCGCGTCACGATCGAGACCTCCGGGTCCGCGAGCCGCTCAAACTCGCCGTGGGTGAGCCTCACCCACGAGCCGTACTGGTTCTGCAGCCAGGCGAACCCGTCCTGGTCCTCCCAGACGTTGTACCTGCGGTCCGGCTGGACGAGGTGGACCCACTCGGCCGGGTGCTGGTTGCCGGCCCGGGTCACGAACGAGGCCTCGGCCGGCGGGAAGAGCTGCTCGCCGGTGAACGTGACCCCGTCGTTGACGTAGGTTACCGTCACGCGGCGCTCAGAGTCCATCGCCGATATCGCGAGTATGTCCGACGAGAGGGGGGCCATCACGCGGAACCAGAGGCGGACCTCGACGCACATGACCTCGGAGCCGGGGCGGCACTCTACGCTTGCAAGCTCGGCCCGGGTGTGATCCTCGTCGACCAGCGGGTGGTCCTGCTCGTGGGAGACGCCGGTGAGGACGTAGCCGGTCTCTGACGCGCTGTCCGGGAAGACGTCCACGAGGATGTCGGCCTCCGAGTCCGTCGCCCGGGAGACGTCGGGCACGCCGAGGTGCAGTATGAACCTCTCGAGCGTCCTCTCGAGGTATATCTTTGCCGTGACGGCGTGCTCTACGCCGACTGCCGCGTCGGTCCTTGCGAACTGGGCGTGGAAGTTGTCGGTCACGTCCACGTACCTGCCGTCAAACGAGAACCCGCCGCGGACGGCCTGCGTGTTGTCAAGCCACGAGAGCCCGAAGGTGGGGTTCAGCTGCCAGTCCTCCTCGCTGGTGGAGCCGGACTTTACGACGATGGTTCTGCTGACGATCCCCGAGGTGGTTCCGCCGGCCGCGCACGCATAGCTGATCTCGTACCTGCCGGGCTTTGAGAACTCTGTCGGGCTGTCGCTGCCCGGCTGGATTACGGGGAGCAGCTGGCGGTCGGGCCTCTCGAACCTGCCGTCGTCGCACCTTGCGCCCTCCTCCACGTACATCTGGCCCGGCGTGAGCGAGACGGTCCTCGGGCCGCGCAGCGTGGCCGCCGGCGGCGCCTCCTCCTCCTCGATCTCGACGCGGAGGACCACGTTGGTGGCCTCGTTGCCGGCAGCGTCCCTGCACGTATAGGTGACGTCCTGCGGGCCCGCCGTCGTCGACGGGGTGATGTTATGCGTCGAGTTTGACGCGGTCCGTATCGGCTCGTTCTGCGAGTTGGTCCCGTCGACGCACCAGAGTATCGGGGGCACGAACTCCGTCCCCTCGCGGTGCGGCAGGCGCTCCGTGTCGTGCGACGAGGCGGCGCCGCCAGGTCCTGGCGCCGGCACGAACGTGGCGTTGCCCGACTGGTCGATTATCCCGGTCGCGCCGGCAGTCGCCTGGGATGGCGGCGGCAGCACGCCTATGGGGCCGGCCGTCTGCATCGAGCCTGTGACCTCGGAGGCGTAATCGCTGAACGGCCCGTCCGTCTCGATCACGGGGTCGGTGAAGTCCGTTTCCACGCTTGCCAGCACCTCGACGGTCCTCACGGCCGTGGTGGTGAACGTGCCGTCGGTGCACGTGTAGGTGACCTCGTGCAGGCCGATCCTCGCCGTGTTGACGTCCTCGCGGACGACGACGGGCAGCTCGCCATAGTTGGCATCGGTGCAGACTGCGCCCCTGTCAAGGTAGGCATCGCCGGCCATTATCCTGGTGGTGGAGAAGCCGTTGATGCTGATAACCGGCGCAAGGTCGTCGCCGACCCTGCCGATGTACACGTCGCGGGTGACAGGCTCTGACACGTTCGAGTCAGAGTCGGTGCAGCCGTACTCGATGACGTACCTGCCCGGGTCGGAGATCACATGGGTGCCCGTCTGCCCGGGGCGCAGGATGGTCGTCATGATGTCAAGGCGCCCGTCCTGCGGGTCCTCGCACGAGGCGCCCGGGTCGCGGAAGAGGTGGCCCTCCGAGGTGATGACGGGGTCGCCAAGCAGCGTGACGATGGGCACCTGCATGTCGGTGGTGACCACCTTTACGACCCTCTCCATAAAGTTGCCCGAATCGTCCTCGCACCGTATGGTGACGTCCCTGGTGCCGAGCGAGGTGGTCGCCGTGATCATCGGGTCGTGGGTCAGTTCGGGCGCGCCGTCCTCCATGTCGGTGCACGTGACGCCGTTGGCGGCCAGGTCGAGCGCCGTGCCGAACTCGTGGATTATCCGGGTCGTCGGGACGTTGAGCAGCGGCTTTGTCCGCTCGATGACGTTGATCACGAGGGTCTTTTGGGCCGCCGTGATGGTGCCTTCCAGGTGGTTGTCGTTCTCGGGTATCGTCTGGGTGCACGAGTAGGTGGCAGTGTACGTGCCCAGCGGGGTATCCGCGTCGATCGGGTCGACGGACGTCATCGCCTCGTTGACGACGGTGGGATCAGCCATGTCTATGGCCTCGTCAAGGATAGAGGTGCACGTGGCGGGGTCCTCGAAGGGATCGCCCAGAGCGTGCGTTACGGCGGGGCCGGTGTTGATGACCGGGTTGTCCCTGGCGGTGGTGTAGATGGTCTGGGATATGGAGTTTGAATTGCCGTCGACGGTGCACGTGTGGGTTAGGAGGTGCCAGCCCAGGTTGAGCCTGATGGAGTCGAGCAGCTCGGTGCTCATAACGTTGTTCTTGGAGACCCCCTCGTCGTCCTCGCCGGTTATCTTGATATTACCGTGGGGGGCCTGGAACTCGCCGGACGTGTGGAAGTAGCACTTTGCGTCGTCAAACGAGGGCAGGTTGCCGGACCTGTGGAAGGTCAGCGACTCGAACGTCTGCTTGCCGTCCGCGCCGTAGTTGATCCCGGTGATCGCCAGGTGCGGCACGTCGCTGACCTGGGTGTAGATCCCGTATTTGGTGTCGGTCCTGCCGTCAGAGTCGGTGCACGTATAGTCGAACCTGTACTCGATTGCGCGCGAGCCGACTGCGAACCCGAACGAGTCCTCGTTGATGTCATAGCCTGCCGGGTCGGTGCGGACCGGCGTGAGCGTGCCGTCCTCCATGTCGTTGCAGGTGGCGTCCGGCGGGTCCTCGCCCACCACGAACTTTGTGTTGTTGTCGACAATCATGATCATGGGGTCCGTATCGGACGCCGGGTCCCTTATCTCCACCGACCGCACCGCGGGCAGGCTCTCGTTCTCGGCCGCGTCCTTGCAGGTATACTCGATGGTATAGCCGGTGCTCGCAGTGGCGGTGCTGATGCTTGCCACCTCTACCCCGTCGAGCTTTATGACGAACGAGGCCGGCGTGATGACGCGGGACCCAGAGTCAGAGGCGCACGCCGGGCGGTTCGTGTTGAGGTCAGGCACGGTGGCGCCCGTGTCAAGGCGGAGGGTCGCCGGCGCCGTCGGCGCGGCGGGCCTCGTGCCGTCCACGATGACCTGCCACGAGACCGGGCCGGTGTTGCCGGCCTGGTCGGTGCAGGTGGCAGTCGCCGTGAACTTTGTGTCAGTTGCGATCGACGTCGAGCCCGAGGCCGACTTTACCGTGTGGGATACGACGCTGCCCGGCGGGCTGTCAGAGCAGATGGCGCCCTCGTCGACTGAGTCATAGGTGGCCCCTGCGACCGTCTTGAGGACGTGCGGGTCGGAGCCTGATATGGTGGCCGTCGGGTTCATGTTATCGATGGTGATCGTGAACGTGCCGTTGGTCGCGTCAGAGACCCTGCCGTTGCCGTCCGGACAGTACGCCTTCACGGTATGCTGCATGTTCGGCGCCAGCGACGTGATCTCCGGTATGTAGAATATCTCGGTCGGGCCGCCGGAGACGGTGTTGTCGCAGCCGATGCCCTGCTTTGTCTCAAACTCTGACACGGTGGCAGTCATGATGTGCACCCTCTTGTCGGCCTTGCCGGTGAGGGTGGTGGTGGGCGCGTCCGCCGGCCTCTCCACGATCGAGACGGTCTGGACCACGGGGTCGGAGTCGTTGCCGGCCTCGTCCTCGCACTCGAACTCTATCGTATAGTCCTCGCTTGCCGTGGCGGTCGAGAGCGTGCTGACGATGTTGCCGGACAGCTTTATGGCGAACGAGGCCTTTGCGGTCCTTAGCGGCGAGCCGTCCGTCACGGCGGGGCAGTCGACATCCTGTTGAGTCCCCGGGTCATAGGAGCCCGATCCCGATCCCACGAAGAGCGTGATGGAGGCGTCCACGACGGGGGCCGGCGGGTCCTTGTTGTCGACCACGATGGTGATGGTGCGGTTGGACGCCCCGGACGTCAGGCCGTTGCCGTCGGGGCAGTAGAGCTCGACTTCATCATACGTGCCGTCGGCCGTGAGGGTGGCAAGCTCCGGGTAGTACTTTATCAGGTCGGCGCCGCCTGATACGGAGTTCCTGCAGTCGATGCCGGGCTGGTATGACTCGGCGTTCATCAGGTAGGCAGGGGAGAGCGGCTCGCCTGAGAGCGAGGTGGTGGCCGTCGAGGAGGCGACGTTGACGACGAGGATTGCGTCGTCTGCACGGACGGTGCCCTCCGCGTGGTGGTCGGTCGCCTCGAACTCTTGGGCGCACTTGTAGGTTACCGTGTACGCGCCGGGTGCCGTCGAGGCGTCGATCTCGGAGACCGCGTTGCCGCCAGAGTCGGCTATGGTGTACGTCGGGGTTATGTCGTCCCCGAAGGCGAGGGCGCACGTGCTCTGGTGGTTGAACGCCGTGCCCTCTGGGTGGGTGGTCGGCGATGTGGGCGTGACGGTGATGACCGGCTTTTCCCTTGCCACGGTGTAGACGGTGTGGACCAGCGTGTTGGACTTGCCGTCGACTGTACACGTGTGTGTCACCTCGTGCCTGCCCGCGGTGGTCGGGATGGAGCTGGTGTCGCTGACCGTGACGCGGCCGTCGGGCGCCTGGAACTGGCCGGACGTGTGGAAGTAGCACCTTGCGTCCTCCAGCGTGTAAGAGTTGCCCGACCTGTGGAACGAGTCCACGACGGAGGTGAACGTCTGCTTGCCGTCCGTCCCATAGTCGAACGCCGTGATGGCAAGGTGCGGGACGTTGCTGACCTGGGTGATGCGGCCCGTCGTCACGTTGGAGAGGTTGCCGGTGTCGGTGCACGTGTAGGTGAACGTGTACGGCTTTGAGCGCTCTGTAAAGCTGAACGAGTCGTCGTTGACGTCAAAGCCGGCGCCGCCCGTCCGGGTGGCCGGCCTGTCGGGGTCCGTGTCGTCCACGCAGGTGGCCGTCGGGTCCGTGCCGACCTCGAGGTCGGTGTTGTTGGCATAGTCGAGGAAGACCTTGGGCCTGCTGTTGGGCCCGGTGGTCTCCGGCAGCACCCTGACGACGTTCTCGACCACGTCGGCGTCACGGTTGGCCCCGTCGCGGCAGTTTGTATACGTCTCGGTGTACGTGCCAGGCGTGTTGACGTCCACGGTGTCCCCGCCCTTGGTGA